>DGDY01000260.1:0-39485 GCA_002385675.1 Anaerolineales bacterium UBA3940
GCCGACGGAGGAGGCCGACGAGAACGGGGTGTTCCGGCATGCGGGCATCTACACCTACGGCGAGACGGTCCACATGTTCGTGGACCGCAGCGAGTACACCGGCCCGTTCGCGCCGCGCTACCGCGCACTGGCGTTCGAGGCCGACTCCGCCGGGCTGGTGGCGGTCGATCACGTCGTCGGCAACGTGCAGCTCGGCAAGATGAACGAGTGGGTCAACTTCTATCACCGGGTGATGGGCTTCCGCCAGCTCATCCACTTTGATGACGAGGACATCAGCACCGAGTACTCCGCCCTTATGTCGAAGGTCATGCAGAACGGCGACGGGCGCGTCAAGTTCCCCATCAACGAGCCGGCGGAGGGCAAGCGCAAGAGCCAGATCGAGGAGTACCTGGACTATTATCTCACGCCCGGCGTGCAGCACATCGCCATGCTGACGGGCGACATCATCCAGACGGTCGGGCAGCTTAAGGCGAACGGCATTGAGTTCCTGCGCGTGCCCGATGCCTACTACGACGTGCTCCCCGAACGGGTAGGCGACATTCGCGAGTCGCTGGAAGCTATCCGCGAGCTTGGCATCCTCGTCGACCGTGATGACGAGGGCTACCTGCTGCAAATCTTCTCGCGCCCCTTGCAGGACCGCCCGACCGTTTTCATCGAGGTGATCCAGCGGCGGGGCAGCCAGGGCTTCGGCAAGGGCAACTTCAAGGCGCTCTTTGAGGCGATCGAGCTGGAGCAGGCCCGGCGCGGCAACCTGTAGCGCCGCCAGGCAGCGCCCACGGCGAGAGGCTCCGTGCCTCTCGCCACAAAAGAGGAGGTTTGCCAGTGACCTTTTATCACCGCCTTGGAGAGGTGCCGCACAAGCGGCACACCCGGTTCCGCAAGCCGGATGGCACGCTGTACCGCGAGGAAGTCATGGGGCTGGAGGGCTTCTCCGGCATCCAGTCGATTCTGTACCACCACTACCTGCCGCCCGCCGTCGTCCGCACCGAGTTCCTGGGGCCTGCCGCGCCGGAGTACGTGGAGTTCGGGCCGATCCGTCACCGCGCCTTCGCCACGGCGGATATGCCCGCAGGCGGCGACCCGGTTTCGGCGCGGCGGGTGCTGCTCGGCAACGAGGACGTGACGC
This sequence comes from Anaerolineales bacterium UBA3940, assembly GCA_002385675.1. Taxonomy (GTDB): domain Bacteria; phylum Chloroflexota; class Anaerolineae; order Aggregatilineales; family UBA3940; genus UBA3940. The sequence continues at coordinate 1,127 of DGDY01000260.1, forward strand.
TGGGCATCAGCCGCCCGGCGGCCAGCATGGACTACTTCTACCGCAACCAGCAGGCGTACGAACTGTGGTTCGCGCATGAGGGGCAGGGCGTGCTGCGCTCGCAGTTCGGGCGGCTGCCCTTTGGCCCCGGCGACTACATCATCATCCCCTACGGGGTGACGTGGAAGATGGAGCTGGAGAGCGACGGGGCGCGCTTCTTCGTCGTCGAGTCGAAGTCGCGCATCGAGCCGCCGAGGCGCTACCGCAACGAGTACGGCCAGCTTCTGGAGCACAGCCCGTACTGCGAGCGCGACATCCGCGTTCCGGAGGAGCTAGAGACCATCATCGAGCGCGGCGAGTATGAGGTGCGCGTCAAGGTGCGTGATACGATCAGCCGCCATATCCTCGACCACCACCCGTTCGATGTGGTAGGCTGGGATGGCTACCTGTACCCCTGGGCGTTCAGCATCCACGATTTCGAGCCGATCACCGGGCGGGTACACCAGCCGCCGCCCGTCCACCAGACCTTCGCCGGGCACAACTTCGTCGTGTGCTCGTTCGTGCCGCGCCTGTTCGACTACCACCCCGAGGCCATCCCCGCGCCGTACAACCATTCGAACGTCAACTCCGACGAGGTGATCTACTACTGCGAGGGCAACTTCATGTCTCGCCGGGGCATCGACCAGTACGACATCACCCTGCACCCGAGCGGCCTGCCGCACGGGCCGCAGCCGGGCGCGACGGAGGCGTCCATCGGCGCGGAGCGCACGGAGGAACTCGCCGTCATGGTCGACACCTTCCGCCCGCTGCACCTCACGCCGGACGCGCTCGAACTGGAGAAGCCGGAGTATATGTCCACCTGGCTCGACGGCGACGGAGCGTAGACGCCGATGGAATGGAAGCTGGACGGCTCGCCCGACGCCCCGACCTGGCAGAGCGTCTACAAGGTGATGATCGGCTCGATTGTGCCGCGCCCCATCGGCTGGGTGTCCACGGTGGACGAGCAGGGGCAGGCCAACCTCGCCCCGTTCTCGTTCTTCAACGCGGTCTGCCCCAACCCGCCGCACGTGCTGTTCTGCCCGATGACGCGCGGCACCGACCTCGCCACGAAGGACACGCTCGCCAACATCCGCGCAACGGGCGAGTTTGTCGTCAACATCGTCACCGAGCGGCTCGCCCTGGCGATGAACATCACCGCGACGGAGCTTCCGGCGGGCGTGGACGAGTTCGAGGCGGCGGGGCTGAAGAAGATGCCCTCCGCCGCCGTGCGCCCGCCCCGCGTCGCCGAGAGCCCGGTTCACTTTGAGTGCCGGCTGGCGCAGATCATCGACTTGGGCAACCCCGGCGAGGCCGGGTCAGGGCACGTGGTGATCGGGCGGGTCGTCCATCTCCACGTCGATGAGAGCGTGCTGTTCGACGGGGACAAGATCGACCTGGCCCGCTTGCAACCGATCGGGCGGCTGGCGGGCAGCGCCTACACGCGCGTCACCGACCTGTTCGAGATGGTGCGACCGCCCTCGCAGATAGCTACCGCCAGGCCGAAGCTGCCCGAGTAGAAAGGGGATGTATTGGAACTGTTTAAACTGGACTTCGATAGTGTGCTGCGTGTCGGGCTGCATATCCTGGTGGCGTTTGCGCTCGCCCTGCCCATCGGCTGGGACCGGAGCCAGTCGGCGCGGAGCGTCGGCCTGCGGACGTTCCCGCTTGTGGCCATCGCAAGCTGCGGTTTCATCCTGATAGGCAGAGGCGCGTTTGAGCCTGACACAGGCCCGATTGCCAGTGTGGTGCAGGGGCTGCTGTCCGGCATCGGCTTTATCGGTGGCGGGGCCATCCTGAAAGGCCAGACGAGCGTCTACGGGCTTGCCACCGCGGCGAGCATCTGGAACACGGCGGCCATCGGCGCGGCCATCGGCTTTGATCAGCTTGAGGTCGGCATCATCCTGGCGGCGATCAACCTGGCGCTGCTGCGGCTGCTCAGCCCGATTGCTGAGAGCGACTTCAGCGACGAGCCCTCCGACCACTCAGAGACGTGACGCGCCGGGCCGGTATCAGCCCAGCGTCGCCACGACCTTCACCACGCTGCCCGGCGCTGCCGGCGGCACCACGTTGCCCGCGAGCGGGACGCCGTCGACCGTCAGCGAGACACCCGTGCCCGCCCCGTTTCGCCGTACCTCGATCTCGTACGTCGCGCCCCGGAACTGCCGCGTGGCGCTGAAGCCCTGCCAGCCGTCGGGGATGACCGGCGCGACGATCAGCCCGTCGTAGTCCGGGCGGATGCCCAGAATCCACTGCGTGATGGCGACGTAGTTCCAGGCTGCCGTGCCCGTCAGCCATGAGTTCTTGGCCTCGCCGTGGGTGGGCGCGTCCCGCCCGGCGATCATCTGTGCGTAGACGTAAGGCTCGCAGCGGTGCACCTCGGAGATCGCCTCGCGGGCCGACGGGTTGATGCGCAGGTAGTAGTCGTGCGCAGCGTTGCCGTTCCCCAGCACCGCCTCGGCGATCATGATCCAGGGGTTGGTGTGGCAGAAGACACCCGCGTTCTCCTTGTAGCCCGGCGGGTAGGACGAGATCTCGCCGAGGTGCAGGTAGTAGCGCGAGTACGCGGGCTGCTGCAGGACGATCCCGTGCTTGGTGGCGAGCCGCTCGCAGACCGAATCGAGCGCCTTCCGCGCCAGCCCGTTCTCCGTGCCGATGCCTGCCATCACGCACATGCCCTGCGGTTCGATGAAGATCTGCCCCTCCTCGCACTCGTGCGAGCCGACCTTCTGGCCGAAATGGTCGTACGCCCGCAGGAACCACGCGCCATCCCAGCCGTGCCGGTAGACGGTTTCCGTCATCTGATCGGCAGCCTGCTGTGCCCAGTCCGCGTCGGCGGGCCGGTTGCAGCGCGCGGCGATCTGTGCGAACTCCCGCGCCGCCAGCACGAACAGCCCGGCGATGAACACCGACTCGGCGGTCTTGCCGTCCATCGTGTCGGCGGTCTGGAAGGACTCGCCCGGCTCCGAGCTGAACGTGTTGAGGTTCAGGCAGTCGTTCCAGTCGGCGCGACCGATCAGCGGCAGGCCGTGCGGCCCGAGCCGCGCCAGCGTGTAGCCGATGGAGCGGCGCACGTGCTCGTAAAGCGGCTGCTCCGTGCCGGGCTGGTTGTCGAAGGGCACCGGCTCGTCGAGGATCGACCAGTCCGCCGTCTCCTTGAGGTAGGCGGCCACAGCCAGCACCAGCCAGAGCGGGTCGTCGTTGAAGTTGCTGCCGATGGCGTTGTTGCCGCGCCGGGTCAGCGGCTGGTACTGGTGGTACGCGCCGCCATCCTCGAACTGCGTCGCGGCGAGGTCGAGCAGGCGCTGCCGGGCGCGCTCCGGCACGAGGTGCATAAAGCCGAGCAGGTCCTGGTTGCTGTCGCGGAAGCCCATGCCGCGCCCGACTCCCGACTCGAACATCGACGCCGAGCGGCTGAGGTTGAACGTCACCATGTTCTGGTAGGCGTTCCAGATGTTGACCATGCGATTGGTGTGCTCGTCAGGCGTCTGCACCTGGAACCGCGTGAGCAGCGCATCCCACGTCTCGCGCAGCGCGTCAAAGGCCGCCTCGACCTCCGCGGGCTGTGTGTACCGCTCGACGAGCGGGCGGATACCGCGCTTGTTAATGGTCTGCGAGCCGGGAGGGTCGAACTTGGCGTCGGGCGGGTTCTCGTGGTAGCCGAGGACGAAGATCACCTGCTCCGCGCCGCCGGGCGACAGCATGAGCCTGACATGGTGCGAGCCGACCGGCGCCCAGCCGTAGGCGATGGAATTGCCCGACTCGCCGCACTCAACGGCGCGCGGCTCGTGCAGCCCGCGATACGGGCCGAGGAACGCCTCGCGCTGCGTGTCGAACCCGGCCAGCGGGTGCGAGCAGGCGAAGTAGGCGACGTGGTTGCGTCGCTCGCGGTACTCGGTCTTGTGGTAGATCACCCCGTCCTCGACCTCGACCTGCCCGATGCTGAAGTTGCGCTGGAAGTTGGTCTGGTCATCCCAGGCGTCCCACAGCGCGAATTCGACGAACGAGAACAGCGAAAGGTCGGCGGGCGTGTCGCGGTGGTTGGTCAGGCGCACCTGCCACACTTCGAGCGTCTCGCCGAGGGGGACGAAATAGCGGATGGATGCCTCGATGCCTTCCCGCGTCGAGGCGATCACCGTGTAGCCCATGCCGTGGCGGCAGCGGTAGTCCTCAAGCGGGGTGCGCGTCGGCTGCCACGTCGGGGACCAGTACGCGCCGCTCGCGTTGTCGCGCAGGTAGACGTAGCGCCCGCCCGTGTCGGTCGGGATGTTGTTGTAGCGGTAGCGGGTGAGGCGGCGCAGCCGGGCGTCCTGATAAAAGGAGTAGCCGCCCGCCGTGTTCGAGATCAGGCCGAAGTACGACTCACTGCCCAGGTAGTTGATCCAGGGGAGCGGCGTGTCAGGCCGGGTGATGACATATTCGCGATTCTGGTCGTCAAAGTAGCCGTACTTCATCCTGTGTCACTCTCTCATTCCACTACAGCGTTGGCGCGGATAACCTTGCGATAGTACTCGGCGCTGGCCTTCGGCGTCCGCTCCAGCGTATCGAAGTCCACATGCACGATGCCGAAGCGCTTGGTATAGCCGAAGCTCCACTCGAAGTTGTCGAGCAGCGACCACACGAAATAGCCCTTGAGCGGCACCCCGGCGGCAATGGCCCGCGAGGCGGCGCGCAGGTGCTCGCAGAGGTAGGCCACCCGGCGCGGATCGTTCACGCAGCCATCTTCCCCGACGACATCCTCAAACGCCGCGCCGTTCTCCGTGACGTACAGCGCCGGGAAGCGGTAGTCGAAGTGCAGGCGGCCCAGCATGTCGTACAGCCCCTCCGGGTAGACCTCCCAGCCCATTTCGGTCCTGTCGTCGCTGGCGAACACCTCCTGCGGCTCGTTCTCCGCCTCCGGCACGTCCTCGCTGCGGATCACGTGCCGCGAGTAATAGTTGATGCCGAGGAAGTCGATGGGCGTGGCGATGGCTTCCATATCGCCGTCCTGCACGTAGTCCAGCAGGCGGGGGAAGCGAGCAACCATGTCCGCCGGGTAGCCGCGCCCCGTAATCGGGTCGAGGTACCAGCGGTTCAGGAAGCCGTCGCCGTAGTAAGCGGCCTGCCGGTCGGCGAAGCTGCGCGAGGCGGGCGTGTGCGGCCAGAGGTTGAGCACCAGCCCCACCTCCGCGCCGGGCACCGCCTGCCGGATGACGGGCATGGACCAGCCGTGCGCGAGCAGCAGGTGATGTGAGGCGGGCAGCATCTCCTCGAGGCTCGTGTGCCCCGGCGCGTGCCTGCCGTGCAGGTAGCCGACGACGGCGCTGACCCAGGGTTCGTTGAGCGTCATCCAGTGGCGCACCCGGTCGCCGAGCGCCTCCGCGACGATGCGGGCGTACTCGACGAACGCCTCGGCGGTGGTGCGGGCGGGCCAGCCGCCCGCATCCTGAAGCGCCTGCGGCAGATCCCAGTGGTAGAGCGTCACATAGGGGGTGATGCCTGCCTCCAGCAGCGCATCCACGAGCCGGTTGTAGAAGTCCAGCCCTTTCGGGTTGACTGCGCCGCGCCCCTCCGGCAGCACGCGCGGCCAGCTTATCGAGAAGCGGTAGGCGTGCAGCCCGAGCCACTTCATCAGCGCGACGTCTTCCTCGTAGCGGTGGTAGTGGTCGCAGGCGACGTCGCCCGTCGAGCCGTCCTCAATCTTGCCGGGCGTGTGGGTGAAGCGATCCCAGATCGACTCGCCCTTGCCGTCTTCGTCCCACGCGCCTTCGATCTGGTAAGATGAGGTCGCCGCCCCCCAGATGAAGTCTTCGGGAAAGTGGTAGCTCTCAGTCATCCAGCGCTCGTCTCCTGTCTATCCGGCACTCTGCCGGCGGTCACCGGGCACAGATCGCCCCTGCCAGCGTACATTTGGGCGGTGAAAAAGTGCTTTGGGCGCGGTTCAGCCCAGTTGGGCCACCTCGGGCGCGGCGAGCGAGGCTGTCTCGATGGCAACCTGACAGCACGCCGCGAAGTGATCAGGCTCGATCTCAACGAGGCGGGGCGGGGCCTGCTCGCAGCCCTCGCCCGCCGATGGGCACCGGTCGTGGTACACGCACCCGCTGCTCACGTCGGATGGCACACCTTCAAGCTCCGCCTCGACGGTTTCCCACTTCTTGTCGAGGCGCGGCACGGAGGCCATCAGCATGCGGGTGTAGGGGTGCAGCGGGTTCTTGTAGATCTTTTCCGTCGAGCCCATCTCGACCACGCGGCCCCGGTAAAGAATGACCGACTTCTCGCTGATGTAGTAGCCCAGCGAGAGGTCGTGCGTAATGAACAGGATCGACAGCCCCTGTTTGGTGAGATCGGCCAGCAGGTTCAGCACGTCGATGCGGGTGGACGCGTCGAGCATGCTGATAATCTCGTCGGCAATGAGCAGCTTGATGTCGAGCAGCAGCGCCCGCGCGATCAGCAGGCGCTGAAGCTGCCCGCCGCTGAGCTGGTGCGGGTACTTGTTCAGCACCTGCTTGGGGCTTAGCCCAACGGCTTTGAGCGACTGGTGCAGCCTGTCGTCCCACTCGGCCTGCTTCACGCCGGGGAAAAACTCCTCGCGGAGGATCTGGAAGATGCGGTCGGCTTTAAAGATGGGGTTATAAGAGCTGAACGGGTCCTGAAAGACGCCCTGCACCTGGCGATAGTAATCCTTGAGCCTGCCGCCTTTGATCGTCGAGATGTCCACCCCGTCGAAGGTGATCGTGCCCGACGTGATGGGGATGAGGCGCAGGATCATCTTGCCGATGGTGCTCTTGCCGCTGCCGCTCTCGCCGATCAGCGAGACAACTTGCCCCTTCTCGACCGTGAAGCTGACATCCTGCACGGCGTGCAGTTCCTTACTGCCAAAGGTGCCGACGTGGTAGACCTTTGACACGCCTTCGAGCTTAAGCATAGGGCTCAGCCTCCTTCCAGCAGGCGACGAAGTGGCCCGGTTCGACCTCGATGACCGGCGGCTCCTCCAGGCACTTCTCCATGGCGAACGGGCAGCGGTCGCGGAAGCGGCACCCCTGCGGCGGGTTGAGGAGCGGCGGCGGGCTGCCGGGGATGCCGGTCAGGCGCTTCTCGGCGTGCCGCACGCCGGCTTCCGGCAGCGATGAGATCAGAAGCTGGGTGTACGGGTGGCGCGGGCAGTTGATGATCACGTCGGTCGGGGCTTTTTCGGCCAGCTTGCCCGCGTACATCACCATGATGCTGTCTGCGATCTGGTACAGGATGGAGATGTCATGTGTGATAAAGATCACGCTTTTGACAATGCCCTGGTCACGGAACTCGACGAGCATCTCCGCGACGGCTTTTTGCGTGGACACGTCCAGCGCGGAGGTGATCTCGTCAGCAATGAGCAGCGAGGGGTTGAGCAGCGTCGAGATCACCATCACCATGCGCTGCTTCATGCCGCCGGAAAGCTCGATGGGGTACATGTCCAGCACGTCGTGGGAGAGGTCGACCAGGTCCAGGCGGCGTAGCAGCTCCGGCTCGACCTCCTTGAAATCGACCTTGCGCGATTCGAGCAGCTCGGCGGTCATCTTGCCGATCTTGCGCGTCGGGTTGAGCGCGCTCATGGCGTACTGCGGGATGATGGAAACCTTCTTGTAGCGGAAGGGGACCATGGCCGGGCTGTCCCAGATGGGCAGTTCCTCGCCGTCGAGCATCACGCGGCCCTCGACGTACTTCATGCGCGGGTTCATGTAGATCAGGCTGTAGCCCAGCGTGCTCTTGCCGCAGCCTGACTCGCCCGCCAGCCCCATGATCTCCCCATCCGCGATGTCAAACGACAGGCCATCGAGCGCCTTCACATCGCCGTGCAGAGTCTGGTAGTACACTCTCAGGTTTTCGACTTGCAAGCTCACGGGTTCACATCTCCCTCAGCTTGGGGTTGAAGACCTCGTCCAGCCCGACGTTCATTACATACAGCGCGCCGACAATCGCCATGATCGCCAGCCCCGGCGGGATGAACCACCACCACATGCCCAGGTGCAGCGCGCTCCACAGGACCGCGTTGTTCATCATTAGCCCGAGCGAGATCGCATTCGTCGGGCCGAGGCCGATGAAGTCCAGCGTGGCGGCGGTCAGTATCGCGCCGCCGAACTGGAGGATGAAGGTCATGAACAGGTAGGACATCATGTTCGGCGCGATCTCGCGGAAGATGATCTTGAGCGGCCTCATACCGCTCAGGCGGGCGAGGTCCACAAAGTCCCGCGAGCGCAGCGAGAAGGTCTGCGCGCGGATGGCACGTGCCGCCCACGGCCAGGCAAACATGCCGATGAACAGGCTCTCGCTCAGCACGCTGCGCACCTCCAGGTACGCCGCGAGGATGAGCAGCACCGCCAGCGTCGGGACGACGAGCACGATGTTCGTCAGCATGTTGAGCACTTCGTCCACGATGCCACCCCGGTAGCCGGCAACGAACCCCACCAGCAGGCCGAGGAAGGTGCCAAGCCCGCCGCCGACGATCCCGACAAAGAATGTCGCGCCAAGCCCGTGCACGAACTGCGTGAACACATCCTGCCCGAAGGTTGTCGTGCCGAACCAGTACTCGGAGGAGGGGGGCTGCGCCGGCGGGCCGACGTACGCGAGCGGACGGTAGTCGGTAAGCAGCGGCCCCACGATCGCCAGCAGCGCGAAGAACAGCACGATGCCCAGCCCGATGCGCAGCTTCATGTTCCGCAGCGCAAAGTAGAGCATCTCATTCTTTTTGAGCGTCCGTGTCGCCACGGAGTCAGCTTTCTTCGTCAGCGTGGTCATGCGGCTTCACCTTGCATCCCGGCTCGCGTCCTCGGGTCGACAAGCACGTAAACAATGTCGATGATGAAATTGGCGAGCAGCACGCCAATAATGATGAACAGGAAGCACCCCTGCAGCAGGAAGTAATCCTGGTTCTCAATCGCCTTGAGGATGAGATAACCGATGCCGGGGTATGAGAACACGATCTCCGTTGCCAGCGCCCCCGCAACGATGACGCCAAGCTGGAGGGCCAGCCCGGTCACCTGCGGGAGGATGGCGTTGCGATAAGCGTACTTGCGTATGAGCTTCCTCGGTGCGCCGAGCGCTTCGAGGTAATGGGAGTACTCCGCCTCAAGCTCGTAGATAATCATGTTCCGCATGCCGATTGCCCAGCCGCCGAACATCACCATGAACAGCGAGGCGAACGGCAGGAACCAGTGATGCAGCGCATCTTTGATAAACGTCCATGAGAACCGGGGTGTCAGCGCGTAGCTGTACGCGCCGGAGATCGGGAACCAGCCGAGGACGATGCCGAGTGCCCATGCCAGCAGGATGCCGAGCCACATGTACGGCGTCGCCGTCAGGATATAGCCGATTGGCAGGACCGTGTTGTCAAGCCGCTTGTTTCGCGCGGCGAACGCACCGAACTTGTTGCCGGTCCACCAGCTCAGGAGGATAGCCGGGACCAGGAGGGCGATGTCATAGGGGACTGCCCTCGCAATGACCTGGAGGACGGGCGTCGGGAACAGCCAGACGCTTGTGCCCAGGTCGCCATGGAAGAGCGCGTTCCAGAAGTTGAGGTACTGCCGCCACATGGGGAGGTCCAGGCCAAAGGCCTGCGTGTAGTAGGTGTACATCCTGACCGAGGCTTCCGCCCGCAGGCCCGCCCTCGCCAGCATCGTCCTGATGGGATCGCCCGGCATGAGCCGCGGGATCAGCCAGTCAATCGTCACTGCGAGGAAAAACGTGAGGGCGTAGATAGCCAGTTTGCGTCCGAAGTAGCGTCTCACGTCGCTTCCCCTTTCGCTAAAGCTACGGTGGTCTGGGGCCGCCCCTCCCTCGCTTAGACAGGAGGGGCGGCTTGATTACCGTGGGGGAGGGGCGCACACAGGCGCCCCGTGCCCGGCTTACTCCGACGCTTCGACCGGCTCGATCTCAGCCAGCATGCGGATAGCGCCCATGTTCCAGTAGCCGCGCCAGGTGGCGGGCAGGTAGTTCGGCGTGTCCTCCGCAGCCGACGGCCAGTTCGTCCACGTCGTGCTGTTGACCTGCGCCCACAGACCGTTGTACCACAGCGGGATCAGCGGCATATCGGTTAGCTGGATGCGCTGGAGCTGCGACGTGATCTCCTTCATCGCCTCCACGTCATCGATCGGCGTCTTGTCCAACTGCTCCACCAGGTCGAAGGCCTCCTGGTTGTCGTAGCGGCCATAGTTGCCGTCACCCATGGTGGCGATGTCCTCGATGGGGTTCTGGAAGATCCAGTCGTAGTAGGTCCAGACGGTGTTGCTCATCTGCTCCTGGTTGTCGATGGCCATCTCGAACGTACCGGCCAGGCGAGCATCCAGGTAGACGGCGTAGTCCGGGAACTCCGGCTGCACGTTGATGCCGACAGCCTGTGCGCTCTCGGCGATTACCCGGGCGGCCTCCATCCAGTCCGTCCAGCCCGCCGGGACAGCAACACCCAGCTCGATCGGCTCGCCATCAGGCGTCTCGACAAAGCCGTCGCCGTCGATGTCCACATAGCCCGCGTCAGCCAGGATCTGTGCTGCCATCTCGGGGTCGTAGGTGAAGCCAAGCTCCTCCACAACCTCCTGGTCCACGTACTCATCCCAGATGGGGAGCAGGCCGGTCGGGTTGGCCTTCTGCACGATGTTGCCGTAGACGACCTCGACGATCTGATCCACGTCGATAGCATAGGCCATCGCGCGGCGGAACGCCACATCATCCATCGGCGACATCTGGAGGTTCATGATCAGCCACGCGGTGTTGGCCGAAAGCATGTAGGGCGGCTCGTCGTAGTAGGTGGAGATCGGGTAGCCAGCCTGCATCAGCGTAGCGATGCCCGGCAGGAAGTTGTTGCTGAGGTCCACCTCATTCTGGAGCACGCGGGCGAGAGCCACGTTGTTCCCGGCGTTGACGATGTCCACGACCCGGGTGGGCTTCATCTCCATGCCCAGGATTTCCGTGCCCCACCAGTTCTCGTTCTTCACCCAGACCATGCGGTCCTGGTCATGCGTCTCGTAGAGGTAGGGGCCGGTACCGATCGGGTTCTCGTTAGCGCCGCTGGCAATCTCATCAGCCGAGCGGCCTTCCCACAGGTGCTTCGGCACGATCGGGTTGCTGTACAGGTAGTTAGCCCACTCCTGGTAGAGCGGCTCGTTGAAGGTGAAGGTGAGCGTGTTCCCGTCCACCTCGATGCTGTCCAGCCAGTCCCACAGCGGGCTGAAGGAGATGGGGGCCTGCTGGCCAAGCTCGTAGGTGAACTTCACGTCTTCTGCCGTGAACGGCGTGCCGTCGCTCCAGGTGATGCCCTCGCGAATGGTCAGCTCGTACACGTTGTCGCTAACCCACTCGCCGCTCTCAGCCAGCCAGGGGATGTACTCATCGGCGAGAGGATCATAGAGGAAGAGCGTTTCGTACACGAAGCCGATGGTACCGGTGGCGTAGTTGCCCTGCATGAAGGGGTTCCAGCTGGAGGGCGGCCCCCACTGGGTACCGCTGATGTAGAGCGTCTCGTTACGGGCGTAGGCCTCCGGTGCCGGCTGGGCAGCAACCTGCTCTGCAGCGGCGGCAGCAGCGGCCTCAGCCTCGGCACGCGCCGCTTCCAGTTCCTGCTGTAGGGCGATCAGTTCTTCCTCGCTGACCGCGCCCTCCTGCGCCGCTGCAAGCTGGGCTTCCAGCTCGGCGATACGCGCCTCCGCATCGGCAGCCGCACCGGCATTGCCGGTGTCGACCGGTGTGGCCGGCGCGCAGGCGGCGAGCAGCAGGCTCACCGCGATCACAAACGTCAGAATCAGAGTTGCGCGCTTCATCTTCTTACTCCTTCTTGCTCACGCAACGGGTCAGACGAAAGGGCCGGACCATCAAATTTGGTTATGTCCTACCTCCTCACCAATCAGGGCTAAGCGACGTTTTGAGAGCGCTCCCACACGTATGAAAATAAACAAGGGGGGCCTAGCTAGGCGATTCCCCTTTGCTCCGCACCGGACGAGGCACGCACGACCAGCTCGGTGCCCATGATGACCTGCCGCGGCGGCTCAAGTCCGTTCTCGATCACGTCAATCAGTGTTTCGACCGCCTTTACGCCGAACTCGGCTACGGGCTGGCGGATAGTCGTGAGCGGGCAGCTCGCCATCGTGGCAATCGGCAGGTCGTCAAAGCCAACAAAGGCGATATCTTCCGGGACGCGCAGGCCCGCATCGCGTGCGGCGCGCATCGCGCCGATCGCCATCAGGTCGGAGGCGGCAAACACGGCGTCGGGCTTCGCCGGGAGAAGGCGCTGCATGGCAGTGTAGCCGCCCACCTCGGTGAAGTCCGCCTCGGCCACGAGCGCGCGGTCGACGTCAATGCCGTAACTGGCGAGGGCGTGCAGGTAGCCGTCATAGCGATCGCGCCCGACTGTGGTGTTGAACGGCCCGGAGATCAGGCCGATGCGACGCCGCCCCAGTTCGAGCAGGTGGCGGACAGCCGTCTCGGCGGCGCTCACGTTGTCCACGTCAATGTAGCTCACGCCCTCGGTGTGGAAGGGTCGCCCGATGATCACGAGTGGCACGCTGGACTCGACCAGCCGGTCGATGAGCTGGTCGCCAATCTCCCCGGACTGTACAAGGATGCCGTCCAGCGATCCCTTCCGCGATACCCGGGGGAAAATCTTCTCCTCATCCTCTTTGGTCGCGACGAGGAACAGGCTCAGTGTGTAGTTATGCTGGTTGCACGCCTGGGCGATACCTTGAGTGAGATGAGGGAAGTAAGGGTCGGTAAAGAAGGAGCTAACACTGCGGGGCAAAACCAGGCCGATCACCCAGGAACGTTGCGAGGCGAGGGTGCGGGCGGCGGCGTTGGGGTGGTAGCCGGTCCGCCTGATCACCTCCCAGACTCGCTCGCGCACCTCCTGGCGCACGTTGGGGTGCTCGTTGAGCACACGCGAAACGGTCGAGCGGGAGACCCCCGCCATTCTAGCAATATCTTCGAGTGTGAGGTTCAGCACGGTTTTGCTCGCTTTGCTGGGAGCGCTCTCAGGAAATTGGGAGCGCTCTCAAATCTCAATTTCATTCTAAACCCACTCTGGCATGGGAGTCAATAGGCTGAGCGAAAATTCGTCCGGAATCGGGCTAAATTCAGACTTTCGAGTGGGTCTTGACGAAGTCGACCACCTCGTCCACATAGGCGAAGGCCACGCAGACAACGGTGTCCGCGCCGCCGTAGTAGATCGCCATCCGCCCGGTAGCGGGGTCGGCGAGCGCCGCGCAGGGGAAGGCCACATTCGGCACGTCGCCGGTGCGCTCGTAGGGGGCCTGCGGCGCGAGCAGGTAAGGCTCGCCCCGGTACATCACCTTCCACGGCTCGTCGAGGTCGAGCAGCGCCGCACCGAAGCTGTAGACGAAGCCGTTGCAGGAGGTCAGCACGCCATGATAGATGAGCAGCCAGCCTTCGCTTGTCTCGATGGGGACCGGCCCCGCGCCGATCTTGGTGGCCTGCCAGCCGTCCGTCGCGCCCATGACAAAGCGATGACGCCCCCAGTGCACCATGTCGGGGCTTTCACTGTAGAAGATATCCCCAAAGGGCGTGTGCCCGTTGTCGCTGGGGCGGCTGAGCATGGCATAGCTGCCGTTGATCTTGCGCGGGAACAGCACGCCGTTGCGGTTGAAGGGCAGGAAGGCGTTCTCCATCTGGTAGAACGTCTCGAAGTCGTGCGTGTACCCCACGCCGATCGTCGGCCCGTGGTAGCCGTTGCACCAGGTAATATAGTAGCGGTCCTCGATCCAGGTGACGCGCGGGTCGTAGCCGTAGACGAACTCGTTGATCTCCGCAGCGCGCGGCGAGGCAGGCCGCCACTGGATGCGCTCCGGCTCGATGGTCCACGTCAGCCCATCCGCGCTCTTCCCGGCGTGGAGCTGCATCGCCCGGCGCGTGTCGTCCACGCGGAAGACGCCCGCGAAGCCCTCACCATAAGGCACGACGGCGCTGTTGAAGATGCTGTTCGACGTGGGGATGAGATCGTGCGGGATGATCGGGTTGCCGCTGTAGCGCCAGACGACGGCGCTGCTGCCGGCGGGGCGGTCCTCCCAGGGGAGGTTGGGAAGGGCCGGCCCGGCCACACGGATCGAGGGCGCTGCTTGGGTCATGGCTCCACCTCGCGGATGGCTGACAGTAACGCTTGTATCGTAAACAAATTTGTTGCGGCAGTCAAGAGATTTACTAAAAAGATTAGAGAAGATGTAAGCTGTATGAATAATTCCGCCGCGAATGAGCTTCGCGGCTCGTTTTTATGACCTTGCGTGGTGAGAATCATGGTAGGGGCCGGTCTAATGATGCAGCCGATAGAGCATCGCGCATCACACCGGCCCCTACTAGCACCCCCTCTGACGGCGCTTCGCGCCGCCATCTCCCCCTGCTAGGGGGCGATCAGGTGGCGTGACGAGGGGCAACATGCAGTTGGCGCAGCCAAATGCATGGGGATGGGAATAAGTCAGCCTGCGCCCCGCCCCCCTTGACGCCCTATCCCGGCTCGTCTATCATCAGGCGAGAGTTCTACTAAAAATTTCAGCTACAGATAAGCCATGAGCCGCGTCCCTCCGAGAGCCAACCGCAAGGCAACGCTGGCGGACATCGCCCGCGAGAGCGGCGTGTCCACCGCCACCGTCTCGCTCGTGCTGCGTGACAAGCCCGGCGTTGGTGAGGAGACACGCCAGCGCGTGCTGGATGCCGCCCGCGCGCTCGGCTACGTGTACACCCCCTCGAACCAGGCCGCGGGGCGCGCCCTGCCCAACACCTTCGGCGTGCTGATCAAGTCCCGCCCCGACGACCTGCCTGCAACGAACAGCTTCTACGCGCCGGTGCTGGCCGGGGTTGAAACCGTCTGCCGCCGCAGCGGTGTCAACCTGATGTACGCCAACCTGCTCGTCGACGAGCGTAACCAGCCGCTTGAGACGCCCCGCCTGATGCGGAGCGGTGAGGCCGATGGCCTGCTGATCGTTGGAATGCACCTGGGCGACAGCCTCGTTAAACGTCTGGAGAAGATCAGCGCCCCGGTCGTGCTGGTCGATGCCTACGCCAGCGGTAGCCGGTTCGACTCGGTCGTGACCGACAACCTCGCCGGGGCTTATGCCGCCACGCAGTACCTCATCGAGCTCAACCACCGGCATATCGCGATTGTCGGCAGCCTGCCCGACGCCTACCCCAGCATCCGCGAGCGCCGCGAGGGCTATCTGCAGGCGCTCGCCGAGCACGGCCTGACGCCGTACTTCGCCGACTGCATCCTGCACCCTGACGCCGTGGCCCCATGCGTGACGGCCCTGCTCGCCGAGCACCCGGAGATCACGGCGCTGTTTGGCTGCAACGACGACGTGGCTATCGCCGCGATGCGGGCCGCGCAGTCGCTGGGGCGGCGCGTGCCAGACGATCTCTCTGTGATCGGCTTTGACGACATCCACCTGAGCAGCGCCGTCAGCCCGGCGCTGACGACCATGCGCGTGGACATGATGGGCATGGGCCGCCTCGCCGCGCACCTCCTGCTCAACCGGGCCGAGCACCCCGGCGCGGGCCAGGTGCGGGCAGTGGTCTGCCCGACGCTTGTCAGGCGCGAGTCGGTCGTTGCCCGCTGATCCGCGCGCGGCGTGGTAGGATCGGGGTATCAGCGTATGGCCCGCACGCCGCAGAAAGGAGCAGGGGTGGACATCGACAGCGCGCGATCGCAGTTCTTGAGAGAGGCCAGAAACCAGAGCGCCGAAGACGTGATCGCCGCCGCGCTGGCGGAGATCGAGCGCCGGACGCTCGCCAGCTTCGAGGAGCCGGGCAGCAAGGAGTACGCCGAGTTTCTCAGCGGGTTCGTCGGCTTTGTGCGCTTCGGCAACGTGCCGGAGGTTCGCCCGGGCGAGCCTGCCCTGTACCGCGCGCTGCTGGAGGCCTGGGAGATGCGCGGCGAGCCGGTTGGCCCGCGTGTGTGGGAGGGCCTGCGCCAGATGGAGGAGAATGCCTGATGCCGCCCGTCCCCGAAGCCCCGATGAAACGCCGCTCCGCGCCCTCACAGCGTTACTTCGACCTTGTCGAAGCTCTCGCCGGGCCGGGCTGCCCGATGTGCGCTATCCTCCTGCAGCAGGCCGATAAGCTGCTTCAGAGTATTCTGTACGAGCGCTGGAAGGACCAGCCCACCCATGACGCGATCCGTGCGCGGCAGGGGCTGTGCAGCGGGCACGCCTACCAGCTCACGCAGTACCGGGGCAACGTGCAGACCGTCGCTATCTTCTACCGCTCGGCGGTGGACGAGGTTGTGCGCATCCTCGATGAGATGGAGCGCAGCGTGCCGATCGGCACAGGCAGGCGTCGCCGCCGCGAGGCGCGGAGCGAGGGCGCGGTGCTGGCGGCGCGGCTCGCCCCGCGCGGGCCCTGCATCGTGTGCGCGGCACTGGACGAAACCGAGAGCCGCCTGGTTGAGACGATGGTCGAGTACTTCGACGACGCCCGCCTGCGCGAGAGCTACGAGGCCTCCGACGGGCTGTGCCTGCCGCACATGCAGGCTGTGCTCGCCGCGTGTGACGACCGCACCATGCTGCGCGACCTCGTCGCCATCCAGAAGCGCATCTGGGCGCAGCTTCGTGCCGATGTGGAGGCGTTCATCGCCAAGACCAGAGAGCACAGCGGCGACGCCATCGAGCCGCGCGAGGCCAGCAGCCCCAGCCGCGCCATCCGCCTGATGCCCGGCGAGCACGACCTGTTCGGCGTCGATCCCCGCTCGGCTTGGCGCTGGCTTGACGGGGATGATTAGGTTCACCCCCTTCCGCCGGGCGGCGCGAGGTCCGGAGGGAGTTCGGCGTCGTTCTGCCCACCCAATGGAATTCCGCCCTCCGCGCTCAGTATAGTCAGTGCACGCATGATTGGATCACAGTACCCCGTCAGCCGGTAGACGTGGCCCGGCTGGATGCGGCGGTATTTGGCAGGAGGAGATCAGCATGGAATTGCACGGCTTACATCACGTCACGGCGGTTACGTCCGATGCGAGCGCCAACCTTCGCTTTTACACCGAGGTGCTCGGGCTGCGGCTGGTCAAGAAGACCGTCAACCAGGACGATGTTAGCGCCTACCACCTGTTTTATGCCGACAAGTTCGGCACGCCGGGGTGGGATATGACGTTCTTTGACTGGCCGCAGATCGGCCCGGACCGGCGCGGCACGGACAGCATTGTCAATACGCTGCTGCGCGTCAACGGGCGCGCGGCGCTTGAGTACTGGGCGGCGCGCTTCGATGACCTGGGCGTGCGGCACGAGGCGATCACAACATTCGCGGGGCGCGACATCCTGCGCTTTGAGGACCCGGAGGGCCAGCGCCTCACGCTGGTGGATGATCAGGGCGCGCCCTTTGAGGGGGAGCCCTGGGACCGCGCCGACATCCCCCTCCAGCATGCGCTGCGCGGCTTCTACGGGGTGATGCTCTCCGTGCCCCGGCTGGACCTCATCGAACCGATCCTGACGCGGGTGCTCGGCTGGCAGCAGGCAGGGCAGCACTCCGGCTTCGATAACCCCGGCGAGACGGTCACCATCTTTGCGATGGAAGGGGGTGGGCCGGGCAAGGAAGTCTTTGTCGTCGAGCAGCCGGACGCCTTCCCCGCCCGGCTGGGGCGCGGCGGGGTTCACCACGTTGCCTTCCGCGTGCGTGACGCCGAGGAGCAGAACGAGTGGAACCGCACGCTGACCCGCGCCGGGGTGAACACCTCCGGCATTATCGACCGGTTCTACTTCCAGTCGCTGTACTTCCGCATCTCGCGGGGCATCCTGTTTGAACTGGCGACGGATGGGCCGGGCTTTGCGATGGACGAGCCGCTGGAGGAACTGGGCGAGCGCCTGTCGCTGCCGCCCTTCCTTGAGCCGTACCGCGAGCAGATCGAGGCAGGCCTGACCCCGCTGTAGTGCGCACCTCCTCTGGCAGTGGTTGCTCAACCTACGCCATCTTCCCTCTGCCAGGGGCGATTAGACCGATACTAACTGCCCCCTTTCAGGGGGAAGTGGCGGCCCGAAGGGTCGTCGGAAGGGGGGTGCGGCTCCCTCCCCGTGCCCATACAAAAAGAGGATGCCCGGTGTATGCCGGGCATCCCGTCGGGTGTCAGGGTGATGCTGGGCTTCAGGAGTTAGTACTCAGGTCCTGTTCCATGCGCTCGTGGTTGCAGTATATGCTCCCTCGCTGCATGGCGGAACACATCCGGTTAGAGGCGGGTTAGGGCGGCCCCGCTACCCGCGATCGGCCAGCACCACCACCGGGCGGATCGAGGTGGGGCGCCAGGCCGCAGCTAGCGCCACGACGAGCGTCAGCCCCACGCCGACCACGATGATCACCCCGGCCAGCATCGGCGGCACCAGGAAGATCTCCCGTGTGATCTCCTGCACGACGCCCATCGCATACACCGTCAGCAGCACGGCGAGCAGCCCCACCACACTGGCGATAGCTGCCACCAGCCCGTACTCGAACAGGACCGTGCGCAGCACGTGCCCGCGCGTGTAGCCGACGGCCTTCATCACGCCGATCTCGTGGCGGCGCTCGATCATGGTCAGGCTCACGGCGTTGGCGATCAGCACGGCGCCCGCCAGCAGCGCCAGCCCGGACATCGTTATGGCGAAGGTGCCGAGGTTCTGGTACGCCGCCTTGAACGAGTCATTCATCTCGGCGGCGGTGATGATGGCGGTCTGCGGCAGTGCCCTGCCGATGGCTTCCGCCTGTGCTTCGAGCTGGTTCGGCGCGACCTCAGCGGCGACCGATGTCTGCACCTCGTCACCGGCGATCGCCAGCAGTGTGTCGCTGCTCGTCACAATCCCGGCTGCCGTCATGATCACGGCGCTTTCCCAGGTGGATGGAATCTCGTACGTCCCGACGACGGTCAGCGGCACAACCCTGCCGTCCATCATGACCACCTCGATGGTCGCACCCGGCTCGACCGCCATCCCGGCTGGCACGTACGCGCCGTTCTCGACGCTGCCCCACGCCGCGCCCTCGACGACGATATCCCAGGGCTCGTCGCGGCCCTGCAGATACCGCGCCACGCCGACCGGCTCCCCATCGATCAGGAACGTTTCGACCGGCGTCTCGTAGCGGATGCCGGTGCGCTCGGCGATCTCCGCAAGGGCCGCCTGCGCCTCATCCACGCCCTCTGGGCCGGTGAGCACGAGGAAGTTGTACCCGCCGGTGCTGAACAGCTCTTCTTCGAGCTTGTTCTGCGTGCCGCTGATGCTCACCATCGCAAAGCCGAGGGTGTACGTCCCGGCGAACAGCGCGATCATGGCGAACACCAGCGAGACGCCGCGCCGCCGCAGATTGTTGCGTGCCATACGCAGCAGGTGCAGCCCGAACGTCGGCAGCAGGCGCACGACCAGCCACTTGATGCCCGCCAGCAGCCCGCCGAGCACGATCAGGCCCGCCAGCGCCGCCAGCAGCACCACCCCGCCCTGCCACAGCGAGCCGAGCACCAGGCTGGTGATCGCCCCGAAGGGCACGGCCATCAGCGCGAAGGTGCCGATGGAGCGGATCTGGCTCTGGGGCGGCGGTGGAAGCTGCCGGAACACGTCGGCGGGGCGCACGTCGCTGGCCCGCAGGATGGCGTTCATCGCGAACAGCACGGCGGTGATCACGCCGACCGCCACGCTGCCCAGCACCAGCGGCATGTTGGGCCGCCAGATCAGGAAGAGCGTGACGAAGCCCTGGGAGATCCGCACCAGCACCGCCGACAGGCCGACGCCCGCCGCCGCGCCCAGCACGCTCCCGACCAGGCCAAGGATGGCCGTTTCGATCACGAACAGCAGCAGGATGTCACGCCGGGCATAGCCCAGCGTCTTGAGCACGCCGACCTCTTCGCGGCGGCGCGCCAGCATCACCTGCATGGTGTTGGCGATGCCGATGCCACCAACCATCAGCCCGAGGATGCCCGCGCCCTTCAGCAGCAGGTTCATCATGTCGCGCATCTGGCGGTTGCGCTCGGAGAGCATATCGGGCGTGTGGGCGTACCAGCCGGACGACAGAAGCTCCTCAAGCGCCGTGTCGCCGCTCGCCTCGTCAGCCCAGATGACGTTCACCGTAGTGAGCGGGTTCGAGTGCCCGGTCAGCAGGCGGGCAGTTTCAAGGTTGAAGAACAGCGACGCCCCCTGATAGTTCGGCGTGTTGGTTGCGATGCCGACCACCTGCAGCGGTTCCGGCGCGCCGCCCATCTCGCTCCCCACGAGGACGGTATCGCCCACCGACACCCCGCGCTCCTCTGCCAGGTCCTTCGTGATGATCACGTCGCCGGGCTGCCGCAGCAGGTCTGTTGCAGCCGCGCCCGCCGGATCACCGACTACGATCTCGCCCAGCAGCGGGTATCCGCCCGCTTCAAAGCCGATGGCATTGCGCACAAACGACACGCGCCCGGACCCCGGCGTTGTCAGGATGAGCGGGCCGGAGTTGGAGCTGTAGTACACGGCGTACCGCTCGACGACGCCGCTCTCCTGCCACGCCTCGAACTGCTCAACCTGCTCGGCGGTCAGGTAGCCCGCGCGCCACAGGCGGGCGTCGCCGCCGATGTCCTGCCGGGGGTCGAGCAGCAGCGACTCGAACAGCACCTCCGACAGCCCCGCCATGGCTACCAGCGACATCACACCGAAGGCGACGGCCAGCACGGCGAGCAGCACCCGCTGCCCCCCGCGCCGGATGCCCTTCAGGGCGTATTTCGTCAGGAGTGCTAGCTTCATGACCGCACCTCCAGCACCGGCTGTGCAGCCCGGGCGCTCGCCGGGCGGCTGTCCAGCCCGTCCACCAGCCTGCCGTCCAGCAGGTGAACCTCGCGGTCGGCAGCCCGCGCGATGAGCGGGTCGTGCGTCACCATCACGACCGTCAGCCCCAGTTCGCGGCGCAGGTTGCCGATAAGCTCCAGCACGGCGTCGCCGGTGCGCGTGTCGAGGTTGCCGGTCGGCTCGTCGGCCAGCAGGATGCTGGGCCGGTTGATCAGCGCGCGGGCGATGGCTACGCGCTGCTGCTCCCCACCGGAAAGCTGGTGCGGGCGGTGGTTCATGCGGTCATGCAGGCCGACCAGCGTGAGCATCTCCTCTGCGAGCTGGCGCGCCCGCCCGGCCCGCGCGTTGACGTAAAGCGGCACTTCCACGTTCTCCCGCGCGGTCAGTGTGGGGATGAGGTGGAAGGACTGGAACACGATGCCGATCTTGTCGTTGCGCACGCGGGCGAGCTTCGACTCAGGCAGGCGGGTGATGTCGATGCCGTCGACGATCAGGCTGCCGCTGGTCGGCGTGTCGATCCCGGCGAGCAGGCCGAGCAGCGTGGACTTCCCCGAGCCGGACGGGCCGGTGAGCGCCAGCCACTCGCCTCGCTCCACCTCAAGCGTGACGCCCTTGAGAATGTCGATCTGGCGGTCGCCAAGCGGCAGCGACCGGGTCAGGTTTCTGGCGAAGATAACGGTTGAAGACTGAGCCATCTTGAACTTCCTTTCCAGCTTGCGTTTCAAACACGGCTACAGGCTACCAACGGTTTATCTCAGCGTTATCGCGGGGATGTCGCAAAATTGTCGCGGTAGGTGGAGGAGTCCACCGCGACCCTCCGGGTCACACCTCCCCCTTGCAAGGGGGAGGAAGGGCCGCAGCCGCAAGCTGCGGGACAGGAGGGGGTTCGACGCTAGCCAATCGCAACCAGCTCGGCAAAGGTGTCATATCTCCAACCCTGTTAGGGGAAGGTCAGCGCTCGCAGAGCGAGCGCCGTCGAAGGGGGCCCTCCACCGCATGATGGAGGCAAAGCACCGGTGCGATGCACTATCATCAAGGTACGCACGCGCGGATGCAGCCAGAGGAGATGAAGTCGATGAGCGCGCACAGGGAGCACGAGCACCATCACCCGCACGCCGAACAGGACGAATCGCCGCCCGGCGAGGCAATGGATCACGCCGCCCACGGGCGAGACGTCGAGCACGCGGAGCATGGCCCGCACGGCGATCATGCCAGGCATGCCGGGCATGGCGTGGATCACACCGGGCACGAGATTATGTTCCGCAACCGCTTCTGGGTGAGCCTCCTGCTGACCATCCCGGTGCTCGTTTTCAGCCCGATGCTGCAGCAGTGGCTCGGCTTCACCGCGCCGGAGTTCCCCGGCAGCCAGTGGATCGGCCCGGTCTTTGCCATCGCCATCTTCTTCTACGGGGGTGTGCCCTTCCTGCAGATGGCCGTGCCGGAGCTTCGCAACCGGCAGCCCGGCATGATGACGCTCATCTCGCTCGCTATCTCGGTCGCCTTCATTTACAGCCTGTTCGCGGTGTTCTTCGCGCCCGGCAGCGGCTTCTTCTGGGAAATGGCCACGCTGATCGACGCGATGCTGCTCGGCCACTGGCTGGAGATGCGCAGCGTGCGCCAGGCGTCCGGCGCGTTGAGCGAGCTGGCGAAGCTCATGCCGGACACCGCCGAGCGCATCACGCCGGATGGGGGCGTCGAGGAAGTGCCGGTCGACCGGCTGCGGCAGGGTGATGTGGTGCTGGTGCGGCCCGGCGCAAGTGTCCCCGCCGACGGCGAGGTGGTCGAGGGGCGCTCCGACGTGAACGAGGCAATGATCACCGGCGAGTCCAGGCCGGTGGCGAAGCATCCCGGCGACGAGGTGATCGGCGGCACGATCAACGGCGACGGCAGCCTGCGCGTGCGCGTCCGTGCGACGGGCGAGGAAACCACGCTGGCGGGCATCATGCGGCTCGTGCGCGAGGCGCAGGAGAGCAAGTCCGACACGCAGGTGCTGGCCGACCGCGCTGCCGCTTGGCTGTTCTACATCGCGCTCGGCGTCGCGGCGATCACGGGGGTCGCGTGGCTGCTCGCCACCGGCCTGAACCTCGACGTGCTCGAACGCGTCGTGACCGTGCTCGTCATCGCCTGCCCGCACGCGCTGGGGCTGGCCATCCCGCTTGTCGTGGCGATCAGCACGTCGCTCGGCGCGCGCAACGGCATCCTCGTCCGCGACCGGCTTGCGCTGGAGAAGGCCCGCGAGATCGACACTGTGATCTTTGACAAGACCGGCACGCTGACGAAGGGCGAGTTCGGTGTGGTCGGCATCGAGACGGCGGACGGCTGGCAGGAGGACCGCGCGCTGGCGCTGGCGGCGGCGGTCGAGGCGGACTCCGAGCACACCATCGCGCGGGGCATCCGCGCGGCGGCGTCGGAGCGCGGGCTTGAGACGCCCGGCGCGACGGACTTCGAGGCCATCACGGGGCGGGGCATCCGCGCCCGCCTCGACGGGCGCGATCTGTACGTCGGCGGGCCGCGCCTGCTGGAGATGCTGGAGGCAACTCCGCCGCCCGCGCTGCGGAGCTTCTCCGAAAACGCGGGCAGCAAGGGGCAGACGGTGGTGTATCTTGTCGAAGCGGGCGAGGTGGCAGCCGCCTTCGCGCTGGCGGACGTGATCCGCCCGGAGAGCCGCCGGGCGGTCGAGCGGCTGCGCGAGATGGGTATTGACGTCGCCATGCTGACCGGTGACAGCGAGGACGTGGCCCGCGCGGTCGGCGCTGAGTTGGGCATTGAGACGATCTTCGCCGGTGTGCTGCCCGAGCACAAGTCGCAGAAGGTCGCCGAGCTTCAGCGGCAGGGCAAGCGGGTCGCGATGGTGGGTGACGGCGTGAATGACGC
Source organism: Anaerolineales bacterium UBA3940 (assembly GCA_002385675.1). Lineage (GTDB taxonomy): Bacteria > Chloroflexota > Anaerolineae > Aggregatilineales > UBA3940 > UBA3940. The sequence goes on from DGDY01000260.1 coordinate 24,718, forward strand.
GCCTGCGCTCACTCGCGCCGACGTGGGGATCGCCATTGGTAGCGGTACGGATGTGGCGATCGAGTCGGCGGGCATCATCCTCGTGCAGAACAACCCGCTCGACGTGGTGAATGTCTTCGAGTTGAGCCGGGCGACCTACCGCAAGATGATCCAGAATTTGCTGTGGGCGACGGGTTACAACGTGGTCGCGCTGCCGCTGGCGGCGGGGGTGCTCGCGCCGGTCGGGGTGCTGCTGTCGCCTGCGGTCGGGGCGCTGCTCATGGCGCTGAGCACCATCATCGTGGCGATCAACGCGCAGCTTCTGCGCGGGGTGGAGTTGACGGCGTAGGGCACCGAACCCCCTCCGCCTGCGGTCGCGGTGGGGGTTCCGACGCGGGCGGATTGTAGGGGCGGGTCTCAGACCCACCCCTACTGCACCCCTCTGAGGGGTGCTTCCTCTACGGCTCGCCGCCCTTGACGTAGCGGTCGAAGAACTCGATGGAGCGCTGCATCGCCGGGGTGAAGCTCGTCGAGATGTTGTGGTCGTCCCCTTCCCACAGATAAAGTTCGACCGGCTGCCCGGCGGCTACCATCTCTGAATATAAAATCTCCGAGAACTCGTAGGGTACGGAGTCGTCCGCCGTGCCGTGATGAAGCTGGATCGGCCCCGAGATGTCCGTGAGGTAGCTGTTCGGGGAGATCGACGCCCAGAAGGTCGGGTTCTCCTCCGGCGTGCCGTACACCTCGGTCAGTTGATCGCGCCAGCGCCGTCGGGGGGTGTTGGGGTCGGGCGTGGGTGTGGGGCCATCCCCTCGACGCCAGCGCGTCAGCAGGTCGGGGTATGAGACGACCACGCCGCCCCAAATCACGCCCGCCCGGATGTCGTCCGACACGACCATCGCCCGCAGCGTAATGTGCCCGCCCATCGAGTGCCCCCACATGCCGATCCGGTTGGGGTCGGCATCGGGGTAGGCTTTGATCGCCGCAACGGCGTTCAGTACATCGATGGTGTAGTCCGGTGAGCCATAGCCGCCGGTGGCCTGCCCCTCGGAGAAACCGTGCCCGCGATAGTCCGAGCGCAGCACGATGTAGCCATGCCGGGCGAAGTTGTCCACATAGGCCACGTAGCGCTCGGTGGTGCGGTAGATCTCCGGAGGGATGTAGCCGTGGTTGAAGATGATCACCGGCCAGCCGGTCGGCGGGGGCTCGCCGAAGGGGATGGTCAGCAGCGCGTAGATCTTGTTCCCCTCCGACTGGTACGACACGATGTAGCGGTTGTAGTTCGCCCCCGGCTCAAGCACTTCCTCAAAGACAAGCTCGCTGCCGGGGTACGCCTGCTGGCGCATCACTTCGATCATCAGAGGGTGAGTGGGTGTAGGCGTCAGCGACGGCACCGGGGTTTCGGACGGGGCCGGTGTCTGCGTGGGCGCCTCGGTGGGGATCACCATCGGCGCTTCGGTTGCGGCGCTGGTAGCAGCGCTAGTAGCGGCGCTGATGGCCGCCTCTGCCAGCGTGGGCAGGCTGCCGACCTCTGGCGGAATGGCGGGGTTCGGTGCGCACGCGGCAAGCAGTATAAGCAGCGCGGCGGCTCCAGCGAGGCGGCCTGTCATCCTTGGGAACGCAGAAAGGGGTTTCCCGTTCATCGAGCCCTCAGCTTGTTCAACAAACTGGGTGTACGCCTTCCGCTGCAGGAGGGGCAGCGTTTTTAATTTGGATGGAGTTTATCGGCAAAATGGGGCGGATGCTACAGGTTCGGCTGGTGGCAGCGTGGGAGCGCAGAGATGCGGCGCATCAGGGGCAGTGCATCGAATAGGCGGATGAGGAAGTCGGGACTGGGCGAGAATAATAAAGCAGAGAATGAAAGCCCCGAATAAATAAAGCCAGTCCCCCGGGCCGGGGCGAAGGCCCGAACCTCAATCCGATTCATGATGAACTATACCCCCAGATCGAGCTAAAAGGTGTGAATTTTTCATGAAAAATTGACCAAGACGGTCTGCTCGGTCGGAATTGGTCGGCGTGCCATACATCACCCTTCTTTACCAGCACGCATCGTGGTAGAATGCGGGGGTATCGGCCTCTCTGCCCCATACCGATCCTCGCCCCGGGAGGACCGTCCGCCTGCTGTGCGGATGCAACTTTATTATTGGTTTCGCAGCTAAGGAGACAGATGTATGAACTGGAAGGCCACACTGGCTGCGGCCTTCGTGATGTTCGCAGTCGTAGCTTGCAACCTGCCCGGAGCGCAGCCCACCGCTGCGCCACCTACCGCGCCACTCCCTACGGAGACGGTCGAGCAGGCAGCCACAGCAGAGCCTGCCGAAACCAGCACTGAGCCTCCCGCCGCCACCGATACCGCTCCCCCGCCCGCGACGCCCGCGCCCACCGTGGAGGAGCCGGAGCGCGTGTCGTTCGAGACGGGTGCAACGTCGGCGACTGTCGAGGGGGAGGTCGAGGCGGGCGGCACGGATGAGTATCTCATCTACGTGCTGGCGGGGCAGGAGATGACGATTGTGCTGGCGACCGTCGCGCAGAACCTGTCGCTGACGGTCGAGGCGCCCGACGGCACGGAACTGCCCTCCACCGTTGGTGAGGGGAACGAGTGGGTCAGCGTCGTGCCTGAGACCGGCGACTATCTCGTGCGAGTCGAGTCGGGCGAGAGTGCCAGCGCCGCGTACTCGCTCTCCTTCAGCATCCCGCCGCTCGAACAAGCCGCGATATGCGACGCCACGACACAGGCCGGGCTCCAGGTCCATCGCTGGGCCTCGGCTGTGTCGGAGGTGTTTGGCACTGCTCAGGCGGGGACGACCCTCGCCATCCAGGCCGAGACGCCCGATGGCTGGTATGGCTTCGACCCTGGCGTGGCGCAGGCGCCGAACTTCGGCCTGGACCGGCTGCGCTGGGTTCTGCCCGGTCAGGGCGGGCTGCAGTTCGAGGCGGGATGCCCCGACCTGCCCGTGGTGCTCTCGCTGGATCAGCTTCGCAATGCCACCTACCGCGCGCTGGATTTCGAGCCGGTTGCCCTCACCAACGGCGAGTACCGCAGCACGAGCGACCCCATGACGCACCAGGTGACGGTGCTTCGTGACGATGTGATGTCGTACTCCGACCTGGACGGCGATGGCGACGAGGACGCGCTGGTGGTGCTGGGGACGAACACCGGCGGCTCGGGGACGTTCATCGAGCTGGTGGCAGTGGCGAACGAGAACGGCCAGCCGGAGTTCCTGGGGAAGACGCTGCTCGGTGACCGCGTGCCGGTGCACCACATCACCGTCATCGACGGCGTGATCCACGTGCAGGCCACCATCCACGACGATGACGACCCGCTGTGCTGCCCCACTCAGGATGTCGAGCTGCGCTTCCGCTTTGAGGATGGGGAGTTCGTCTTTGTCGACGAGTAAGGCTGCTATGAACAGAGGGGGAGCCGGGCCAGCGCCCGGTTCCCCCCGCCATCGTGGTGTATTATAGGGGCAGATACCCGCACCCCCCTGTCACGCCGTGATGGAGGCACGTTAACATCATGAACCTGAGCATTGGTATCGTCGGCCTGCCGAACGTCGGCAAGAGCACGGTGTTCAACGCGCTCACCCGCGCGCAGAACGCTGAGGTCGCCAACTACCCTTTCTGTACCATCCAGCCCAACCGCGCCATCGTGCCCGTGCCCGACCGCCGCGTCGAGAAGCTCGCCGAGCTTGTCGGCGTGAAGGAGGTCATCCACGCCACCGTCGAGTTCGTGGATGTCGCCGGGCTGGTGCGCGGCGCGAGCCGGGGCGAGGGGCTGGGCAACCAGTTCCTCGGGCACATCCGGGATGTGGACGCTATCGTCCATGTCGTGCGCTGCTTCTCCGACCCGAACGTGGTACATGTCAGCGGGCAGCTTGACCCTCGCAGCGATATCGAGGTGATCAACACCGAGCTGGCGCTTGCGGACCTCCAGCAGTTGGAGCGCAGGATCGAGAAGCTGGAGCGGCAGGTCAAGGGCGACGCCAAGCTCCGGCCCCTGCTGGAGATGGCGCGTGCCGTCGAGGCTTATCTCAACACCGGGCAGCCGCTCTGGGCCTACCCGGAGCGCGACAACGAGGTGTACCGGCAGCTTAACCAGGAGATGCGCTTCCTCACGGCCAAGCCGGTGATCTACGCCGCCAACGTGGACGAGGACGACATAGAGGAAGATAGCGAGTGTGCCCGTGAGGTGCGGGCCATTGCCCAGGAGCAGGGCGCGAAGCTCGTCAAATTCAGCGCCCGGCTGGAGGAGGAGTTAGCCGGGCTGACGGACGCCGAGCGGCAGGAGTTCCTTGAACTGGCCGGGGCAAGCGTGGGCGGGCTGGAGCAGGTCATCCGCGAGGGCTACCGCATACTGGGGCTGATCAGCTTCTTCACCTTCAACGAGGAGCAGGCCCGCGCCTGGACGATTCGTGAGGGCTGGACCGCGCCGCAGGCGGCGGGCGTGATCCACACCGACTTTGAGCGCGGCTTCATCCGCGCGGAGGTCGTGCCCTTCGAGACGTTCGAGCGGTTCGGAAGCTGGGCAGAGGTGAAGGCCGCCGGTCTGCTGCGCGTCGAGGGGCGCGAGTACGTCGTGCAGGACGGCGACGTGATCTACTTTCGCTTCAATGTGTGACCCCGGCCCGGCTACCCCTCCTGCCGGGCATTATCTGCCCGACCATGCTACAATGAAAGCACCTCGCGATTGCCGGGCCTTCCGTGCTGCCGCATATAAGAGCCCGACATCCAAGTAAGGGCTGTCCGCATTACCCACACTGATAAGCACGGTGACGAGGGAGCGTGAATAATGAAAGTGCGAGATATTCTGCAAGGGAAAAAGCAACCTCCTATTACCATTGCCCCGGGTGATACGCTGCTCGCGGCCAGCCGCCTGCTTGCCGAGCACAACGTCGGCGTGCTGCTTGTCGTCGAGCCTGACGGCCATCCCATCGGCGTGCTGTCCGAGCGCGACATTGTGCGGGAGTTCGCGCGGAAGGGCGGGAGCTGTGAGGATGTGCCAGTCAGCGAAGTCATGACGGCGGACCCGATCATCGGTGAGATGGACGGCGACGTGAGCCAGGTGGCGAGCGTCATGACGCGGGCGCACATTCGCCATCTGCCCATTGTCAGCGAGGGCCGGCTGGTCGGGCTGATCTCGATCCGCGACGTGGTCGAAGGGCAGATGAGCGCATCCGAGGGCGAGATCCGGCGGCTGCGCGCCTACATGAACAGCATCCCCTGATACAACCGTCCTCTTCCAGTTCATGGCGGCGGCGCGCTCTTTCGCGCTGCCGCTGTCGATCAACGCCCCTGTGGGTACGGGTTGCCCTGCTGCCAGCACCCGCTCCCTGCCGTATTCGCACACCGGGAACCTGACAGCGCCGGCAAACGTCTAACCAACATCACCGAGTTTGCGGTATGATGGAACCTGCAACCGCACCGGCGCGTATCAAATAGGAAGTCGTGCCGTTTGCCCGGCGGGAGGATTGCTCTCACAGATGGCACTACGAATGTTGAGTAGATCCACGAATGGCACGAACTTCATGAATGAGGCAATACTGCGTGCTTTATTCATAACCGGGTTGGTGACCACCTTTGGCATCCGTGCCACGTGTTCAAGCGAATATCCTCCCATGTCCCACTCCAAACCCAGACCTTGTCAACAGGCCCAGACCGGGCCGGGAGAACAATGATGAGCGAGATCGCCGCTTCAAGTGTCACACCCCCACGCCGCTATTCTCCACAGTGGTTCTGGTCGGTTTTTCTCCGACCGCGCCGGGCCTTCGAGGAGATCGCCGGGTACACACGCGGCGTCTGGCTGCCGGCGCTGCTGGTGCTCAGCCTGACCGCCGTGCTGCTCGTCGTCGTGAACGCCTCGACAGGCCAGAGCACGGGTATGCCCGGGCCTGAAGGCATGGCGACAGACATGTCGTTCTATTCGCCGGAGGAACTGGCCCAGCTTGAGCAGGCCGTGCAGGCCGCGAACGGGCCGGTCTTCCGCTACGTGATCCCGTCCGTCATCGCCCTCGGAGCGGTGTGGGTAGGCTGGCTGATTGTCGGTGGTTCGCTGCACCTGCTGCTGACGCTGTTCGGCGCGCGCGGGACGAACACCGAGCGCATGAACATCACGGCATGGGCCGGGCTGCCCTTTGCGCTTAGAGACATTGTCCGCATCGTGGCGGTGCTGATCGGCGGCAGCGCGATTGCCGCGCCGGGGCTGTCGGGCTTCATCGACCCGGAGGCGACGGGCCTCGCCGCGTACTTCGGACAGTTCCTGCGTGTGGTGGACATCTATATGATCTGGAACATCGCCCTGCTCGTCGTCGGCGCTCGCGCGCTCGACCCGAACCTGGGCCGCGGGCGGCTGATCGTTGGGATTGGCCTGCTCGTGCTGGTGCTGTATCTCGTGCAGGCGCTTCTCGGCTATGGCGTCAACCAGCTCAGCAACATGAGCCTGATGGGGCCCTTCTTCTTCTAGAAAAGACGGTATTATGGCAGACGCACTTGAGCGCGCAGCCCCAACGCCGGATGTGCCCGACGACGCCTTCATCCGGGTGCGCGGGCTGCGCAAGACTTATCAGATGGGCGAGACGCTGGTCCACGCCCTTGCCGGGGTGGACCTGGACATCCCGCGTAGCTCGTTCACCGTCGTGATGGGGCCGTCCGGTTCCGGCAAGAGCACGCTGCTGCATCTCATCGGCGGGCTGGATCGCCCGACGGCGGGCCAGATCGAGCTTGGCGGGCAGCGCGTCGACACGCTCAACGAGAATGAACTTGCCGTGTTCCGCCGCGCCGTGATCGGCTTTGTGTTCCAGACGTTCAATCTCATCCCGAGCATGACGGCGCTTGAGAACGTGGCCTTCCCTATGCGCTTTGCGGGCATCCCCCGGCGGAAGCGGCGCGAGCGGGCGCTCGAACTGCTGGAACGCGTCGGGCTGGCGAACCGCGCCTTCCACCGCCCGTCGGAACTCTCCGGCGGGCAGCAGCAGCGCGTCGCCATCGCGCGTGCTCTCGTCAACGACCCGCAGGTGATCCTGGCGGACGAGCCAACGGGCAACCTCGATACCGCGAGCAGCAATGAGATCATCGAGATGCTGCTCGACCTGCACCGTGCCGGGCGGACCGTGCTCATCGTCACGCACGACCTCCGCATGCGCGGGCTTTCAACGAACACGGTCTACCTGCTCGACGGCAAGCTCGTCGACGAAGACTCCTACATGGAACTATCCACACTCACTATGGGCAGAGGTACGGTAACATCATGAAGCACAGGTTTTCATTTTCTCTCGTGTGCGCAGCCCTGGCGGCGGCGCTGCTATTCGGGCTGTTCGGTGATGGGCAGACGGTCAACGCACAGGTGGGCGAGTGCCCGGCGATTGCGTCGCTCCAGCCGGGCGCAATTACCAACGCCACCGAGTCGACCCTGCTGATCACCGGCACGGGCTTTGACGGTGTGGAGCTGGTCGTGCTGCGCGGCTACAGCTCGCTCGCCATCGACGCGGACCGCACCGACACGAAGCTCCGCGTGACAGTCCCCGCCGGTGTCCCCGCCAGCCCCGGCGGCACGAACTACGCCGTCGAGGTGGTCGAGCCGGGCTGCGACACGGCGGAGGCCACGCTGCGCGTCTCCAGCCCGCCGCAGCCCACCGAGGTCCTCCCGACGGAGTTCCCCTCGCCGACACCGACGCCCATGCCGACCGCCTATGTGCGGCCTGTGCTGACGGTGCAGTCCTACGGGGCGAGTTCCCCCACGCTCGTGCCGGGCACGGACATTGACTTTGAGATGACGCTGCAGAACTCCGGGCATCAGCTTGCGTCGAACGTCGTCGTGACGTTCGTCGCCGGGGACCTTATCCCCCGGCTGACGGGCGGGGTGCGCGCGCTCGGCGAACTGCCGCCGGGCGGCACCAACCGCTTCTTCCAGCCCTTCACCGTCAGCAGCGGGGTTTCCAGCACGGTTGCGACGCTCCAGGTGCAGGTCAGTTATACCGACCCGTACGGCACGAGCTATGAGAACACGTTCGAGTTGACCTTCCCGGCTGCGCCGCGCAGCTCCGGCGCTGCACCGACCGCCACACCGACGCCGACGCCCGTCGGGCAGACGCTCCAGCTTGCCGTTACCGACTACCGCACCAGCGTCGAGCATCTCCAGCCCGGCTCGGTCTTCTCGCTTGAGTTTGACATCGCCAACCTCGGCACGGGCGACGCCAGCAACGTGGCGATGGTGATCGGCGGCGGGGAGATCAGCCAGGTGGACGGCACGCCCGCGCCGGGCGGCGTCAGTGGCGGCAGCGGCGACTTCGACACGTTCGCCCCGCTGGGCCGCTCCAACGTGCAGTTCATCGAGGCCATCCCGGCGGGGGAGGTCGTCACCGCCTCGCAGGATCTTGTCGTCAACGTCTCAACGGAGCCGGGCGCGTACCCGCTGAAGGTCACGTTCATCTACTCGAACGAGGCGGGCCAGCGCTTTAAGGACGATCAGGTGATCACGCTGCTCGTGTACGGCCCGCCGAAGGTCGAGGCCAGCTTCTACCGCGACCCCGGCCCGCTGTTCGTCGGGCAGCCCTCCATGCTGCCCATCCAGATCACCAACCTGGGCCGCTCGGGTGCGGTGCTGGGCAACCTCGAAGTCACATCCGACGCGGGCGAGGTGACGAACGGCGTTGTGCTCATCGGGCTGATCGAGGCGGGGAACTACTTCACCGCCGACGCGACGCTGTTTGCCGAGCAGCCCGGCCCGGCGGAGATCAACGTCACGATCCACTATGTGGACGACTTCAACCAGCCGCAGACCATCACGCAAACGCTGACCGTGCAGATCGAGGAGGCGCCGCCTGAGATCATTGGTGAGCCGGATATGCCTATCGAGCCCATGCCGGAGCCGGAGACGTTCTTGCAGAAGGTGTGGCGCTTCGTGCGCGGGCTGCTCGGGCTGGACAGCAGCCGCAACACGTCCGGCGGCAACATGATGCCGGGAGGCGAGGTGTTCCCCGGTGGCAACGCCATGCCTGTGCCGATGCCGTAAGGAGCAGCTATGAACTTTTTTGAACTGATCGCGCTGGTTGTCGAGAACCTCAGCCGCCGCAAGGGGCGCGTCGCGCTGACGGCTGTCGGGGTTGTCATCGGCACTGCCGCCATCGTGATCCTCGTGTCGCTGGGCATGGGGCTGCAACGCAACGCGACCGAGCAACTATGGGGCATCGGCGACCTGACGCAGATCCAGGTCATGCCGGACTACTCGATTGGGATGGCCGTCGAAGGCGGCATGATGGTCGCCGGGGAGATGCCGACGCCGGAGCCCATCACCGACGAGACTCTGGCGCAGTTCGCGGCGCTGCCCGGCGTGCAGGCCGTCATCCCCCGCGACTATCTGCAGGGCGGGGCGGTGCTGACGGTGGGCCGGCAGGAGATATGGGCGAACCTCGTCGGTATCGGCACGCGCGATCTCGCCGATCTGGGGCTCACCGCCGAGCAGGGCGTGCTGGAGCTTGAGCGCGGCACGATGATCGTCGGCGCGATGGTGCCACAGAACGCGTACGACCCGAACATGCGCCCCGGCGACCTGCCGCCCGAGCCGCCCGACCTGATGAACAGCCAGGTCAAGCTGTCCATCATCAAGTGGACGGAAGAAGGCGAGGTGCGCAAGAACATCCCGGTGCGGGTGGTGGGCCTCACCGCCGAGACGCGCTCCGAGTACGACTGGACGGTCTTCATGCCCATTGAGGACGTGCAGTTCTACAACGAGTGGATCATGGGGCGGCGTATCAACCGCTCGATTGACGGCTATCAGAACGTCACCGTGCGGGCCGAGTCCCCGCGTGAGGTGACGGCCATCACCGACGCGATCATCAGCATGGGCTACGCGGCATACGCCCCGCAGGAGATGGTAGAGGGCATCAACAACTACTTCACGGTTCTGCAGGTGATCTTCGGCGGGGTGGGCGCGATTGCGCTGATCGTCGCCGCTATCGGCATTGCCAACACCATGGCGATGGCCGTGCTGGAGCGCACCCGCGAGATCGGGTTGATGAAGGCCATCGGCGCGACCAACCGCGATGTCGTGAGCATCTTCCTCGGCGAGGCGGCGGGCATCGGCATGGTTGGCGGCATCGGCGGGGCGCTGGTCGGCTGGCTGTCCGGGCAGGTGCTCAACGTGGTGGCGCTGGCCGCCCTGAGCGCCCAGGCAGCGGAGACAGGCGCGCCGCCCCCGTCCTTCGCGGTGGTGACGCCGTTCTGGCTGCCGCTCTTTGCGATTGTGTTCTCGATCCTCGTCGGGCTGCTCTCCGGGTTGTACCCGGCGCTGCGCGCCGCCACACTGATCCCGGTCGTGGCGCTGAAATACGAATAGGCCCTGCGAGCCACGCAGACAGCGAAGACAGCCGCGAATAAACTTCGCGGCTGTTTTACCTTACCCCCGGCCCCCTCTCCGTGTCACGGAGAGGGGGAGGGAGGGGCTCCCGGAGGGAGCCTCGGAAGGGGGTGAGGTTGTCACCCACCTGAAGATGAGATTTTGCCGCTCATACGGTAAGATCATGCCGTTGACGACCGCAGAGGGGCGCGTGCTACGAGGGGGATTCCACGCCGCGCTCGCTGTAACAACACGCCAGAGGAGTCTATGAGCGAGATATCTCACCGTTCGCCGGGGCAGCTTGCCCTGTCTGTCATGGGCTGGGTGGAGCTTACCATCAGTGTTATCATGCTGATCCTTGACGTTGTGCCCGCTGCTGTCGCATTCGCGATTGCCGCGCTGTTCCTGACCTTCCTGTCGACGCAGGTGCGCAAACAGCGGGTCGAGCATCTGCGGCGCACCGGGCAGATCCCCCGGCAGGCCGCAGTCGCCGCCCCGCGCCGCCCCGGCGTGCTGTTCTGGGTGCAGCTTGGGCTTGGCGCGGCGCTGATCGTCGCCAGCGCGGTCTTCGTCGTGCTCGGCAATTATGCCTTTGCTGTCAACTTCGTCCTGTGGGGCCTGACGTTCGGCCTGTTCGCCCAGCGCATGGCCCAGCCTGTGGAGGCCTGAGTTTGCCTATCTCGTCAGAAGCCTGTGCGGCCCTGCGTCTCGCCTTTGGCGAGCGTGTGCTGTTTGAAGAACCCCTGTCGCGCCACTCATCGGCGCGCATCGGTGGCCCGGCGGAAGCCTTCCTCGCGGCCCGCTCCGTGCACGATCTGGCCGAGGCGGCACAGATCGCCTGGGAATACGACGTGCCGCTCTTTATCCTGGGTGGCGGCTCGAACATCCTGATCAGTGATGCGGGGATACGCGGGCTGGTCGTTCATAACCGCGCGGAGGGCCTGCACTTCGACGGCACGCAGGTGCTGGCCGAGTCGGGCGTGAGCACGATCAGCGTTGCGCGGCGCAGCGTCAAGCGCGGGCTGGCGGGCTTCGAGTGGGCCGCCGGGATACCCGGCACGATTGGCGGCGCGGTGTTTGGCAACGCCGGGGCGCACGGGGGCGACATGGCAGGCGTGGTCGTTTATGCCGACGTGATCACGCCGGAGGGCGAGCGCCGCCTCAGCAACGCCGACCTCGCCTTCGAGTACCGCTCGTCGATCCTGAAGCGGGAGCCGCAGCGCGCGGTGGTGCTGCGTGTGCTGCTCCAGCTTGAGGCGGGCGACCCTGACGTGCTCAACGCGCGTCTGGAGGAGTTCCGTGATTACCGGCGGCGCACCCAGCCGCCCGGCGCGACCATCGGCAGCATGTTCAAGAACCCGCCGGGCGACTACGCCGGGCGGCTCATCGATGCCGCCGGGCTGAAAGGCACGCGCATCGGCGGCGCGGAGATCAGCACGAAGCACGGCAACTTTTTCCTCAATGTGGGGGATGCCAATGCGAGCGATGTGCGCGCGCTCGCCGAGCTGGCGCGGCGCGAGGTGCGGGAGCAGTTCGGCGTTGAGCTGGAGTTGGAGATCGAACTCGTCGGCGAGTGGTAAGCGTGCAGGGCTTTGAAAGCCGAAAGGGCAGCCCGATAAATCATGTGGGCTGCCCTTTGCTGTGGAGTGGGGTCTGGCTACATGACCGCGCTGAGGTCGGTGATGATGCTGTCGTACAGGAGTGCTAGACCCTCGCCAAAAATGGCGACTATCACGACGATGGCGATGGCAACGAATACGAGAATGAATGCGTATTCGGCCAGACCCTGTCCCTCCTCGCGGGGAAGAATAAACATGATGATGGCTCTCCTTCCGGAGCTCCCCGGCTTAAGGGAATGATGAATGATGAAAATGAAAAGGTGCTGTTGTGCTGAGACACCAGCACAATCGTATTGTAGGAATAAGGTACTGCTCTTGCGATACTGACTTTCCCCCATTGGGCCAGGGGCGAAGGCAATCATAAGGGAATCAACGCCATGACGACCGAGATTTTATTCGTACGACACGGGCAGACGGCATGGAACGTCGAGCGGCGGCGGCAGGGGCATTCGGGGCCGGGGCTCAACGAGCAGGGCCGGGAGGATGCCCGCCGCGCTGCCAGCGAGCTGGTGGAGATGAACGCCTGCTGCCGCATCTCGGCCATCTACAGCAGCGACCTCGCCCGTGCTGCTGAGACGGCTGAGATTATCGGTGAGGCGCTCGGCCTGCCTGTCCACCTCGACGAGCGGCTGCGCGAGCGGCATCAGGGCATATGGCAGGGCCGCCTGACCACCGAGGTGATGGCAGAGCATGCCGAGGTCGTGGACTTCATCGGCGAGGATCCGCTGGGCAGCGGCCCGCCCGAGGGCGAGACGGGTCAGCAGGTCCTTGAGCGCATGACCGACGCCCTGAACGAGATCGCCGCCAGGCACCCCGGCGAGCGAGTCGTCGTGGTCAGCCACGGCGGGGCGATCTCGCTGGTGCGCTGGCTGGCGCTCGCCGCGCTGGACCGTGCCTTTCTGACCGGCCCGGTGTGGAATCAATGGCCGCGCAACGGCGAGGTCATCCCCATCGATTGGCCTCCGGCGGGGAAGGTGTGAGCACGCTGTCAAGACCAGGGCGGTAGGGGCGGGTCGTGATGTGCGATGCTCCGCATCGACCGCATCAATAGACCTGCCCTCACATCGACAGGATAGATGATGCCGGGGGTGGTGGGGGCGGGGCTCAGACCCGCCCCTACAATTGCCAGATGAATGATGTAAGGATGCTAAAAATGCCGTGGCAGGGGCGCCGCATGCTTGCTTCGTCCCTGCGTTGTCGATGCTCCTGCTTGTCGTAGCGGTTCTCTCCCCACTTCATGTTATACTGATAAAGATGATGTATTTACTCGACATTGGCGCAGTAGTGAAGGGGGAACGGCATCGTATGATGGAACTCGTCTTCATCCTGTCGGCGCTGGGGTTTCTCGGAAGTCTGGGTTTGCACATAGCGGTGATCGTCGGCGCGGTCCAGGTGCCGCTCGGGCTGGCGTGGGGGCTGTTCTTCCCGGCGATGGTGCTGGGCGTGCTGGCGAACACCCGCGTGATCCTCCAGCGCTACTATGACTATGCCGAGCTTCCGCCCGGCGAGTTCTGGCGCTTCATCACCCGCAATGCGCCCGACTGGATGCGCTCGCTCCAGCTTGGGCTGATGTTCTACGCCGTTTTCCACTTCTACTTCACGATGCTCGTCATCAACCGGGGGGCGTACCCTCGCATCGTCGATGGCGTCTACGTGCTGGAGCGGCATAAGGTCGTTATCCAGACGCTGACGCAGCAGGAGTATCTGTGGCACGCGGGCTTTGTCGTGCGGATGCTCTCGGCAATTGTGATGGCGACGTTCTTCTCCGCCGTGGTGCGCTGGATCGCGCGCTGGCGCACCATCGCCGAGATGCAGCCAAAGGTCAGCGAGGAGGCGGCGAGCTAACCCGCCTGCTACACGGCTGTGTTTACGGCTCGCACACACTGTCTTCATAATTCCCTCACATTTCAGGGATATGGTATGGGCGCAATACCGGACCAATCCCTGATATGTGGAGGAATGGCATGGCAATCATGAAAAAGCTCGCAGGGGTAGCGGCGCTGTCGCTGGTCGTGGTGATGGTGGCCCTGCTCGCCGCCTCGCCTGCTGCCGCGCAGACGGACCCCCCGCCCGACCCGACGCCTGCCCCGCGAGGGCCGTACGGCACCGGGCTGATGTCGGCCTATCACGAGGAGCTTCACGCCGCAACGGCAGAGGCGCTCGGGCTGACGGTGGCCGAGCTTGACGCGGAGCTTGCCGCCGGCAAGACGCTGGTGGAGATCGCCGCCGAGCGGGGCGTGGACATCGACACCGTACTCGAGGCGCGGCGTGAGGCGCGCGCGGCGGTGATCGAGACGCTGGTAGACGAGGGCGTCATCACCCGCGAGCAGGCCGACAGGATGCTGGATCACATGGAGAGCCGGGGCATGATGGGCATGGGCAGCGGCCCCTGCTTCGGTGGAAGCCCGCAGGGTATGCGCGGCCCGCGCGCCGGGTACGGCCACATGCGCGGCTTCAGGTTTGGGCGCGGGCGGTAGGCAGAAGGCCCTCACCCCGACCCCGGCATCCTGCGGATGCCATCGGTCTGCCCCTCTCCCGGACGGCCCCTATCGTGGTCTGGGAGAGGGGCGGGCTTTCTTGTAGAAGCTTTGTGTCATTCGTGCCATTCGTGGACTCTAATCCACGGCATCTGTGCCATCTGTGGACTGAGCTCACACGAGCAGCAGCCACACCCCCGCACCGATGAGCGCACCGACCACGCTCGCAGAGAAGTTTACAAGGTCGTTGTTCAGCCAGCGCCAGCCGCGTGCGGGCTGCGTCGGCGTGCCGCAGGTGTGCAGCAGGTGCTTCTCGGTCTCCTTCTGGCACGTCGGGCACCAGTAGATCGACTGTATGGTAGC
>DGDY01000260.1:39621-40135 GCA_002385675.1 Anaerolineales bacterium UBA3940
AGCAGCCAGATCAGCCGGTCCGCGCCGGGGTAGGCCAGCGCTTGCAGGCCAACTGTCCGCAGCGGGGCGTCGAAGCCGAGGAACAGCAGCGCGCTCAGGCCGATGGCCAGCCCGCCCGCCGCCGTTGCCAGCGTGCCAACACCCGTCACGCCGCCGGACGTGCCGGGCTCGACCGGCTGCATGGTAGTCAGCAGGCGCGGCTCGCTCCGGGCCAGCACACCGATCTCCGTCGCCCAGGTGTCCGCGTTGACCGTCGCCATCGCCCCAACGAACGCCGCGAGCATCACCGGGTCGGGATAGGCGAGGTAGGCCAGCGCGGCGATCAGCGCGCCCGCGCCGCCGTTGGCGAGCGCCTGCCCGATGTCGCGCACGCTGCCCTTGTCGAACTTTTCGGCGGCGATGCGCTCCTTCAGGCCTTCCTTGTAATGCGAGAGCAGCGTCGAGAGCACAAAGAAGGTGATGAGCAGCATCCCCCACGCCAGCCCGCCGAAGCCGAAGATCGCTGTGCCGACGA
>DGDY01000182.1 GCA_002385675.1 Anaerolineales bacterium UBA3940
CAACCCGCTCATTATCCCGCGAGGCCCGCAGTTTTGCCAACCGCTCTCGCTGCCGCGCCTCGATGGCCGGGTCCACGCGCAGAATCTCGATGGGCACGTCCTCCTCGACCGTGAAGGCGTTGACCCCCACGACGATCTGCTCCCCCCGCTCGATCGCCTGCTGGGTGCGGTAGGCCGCCTCCTGAATCTCGCGGTTGATAAAGCCGTGCTCGATGGCCGCCAGCGCCCCGCCCATCGCGTCGATCTGCTCGATGTACTCGCGCGCCCGCGCCTCGATCTCGTCCGTCAGCGCCTCGATCAGATACGAGCCGCCGAGCGGATCCACCGAGTCCGCCGCGCCGGACTCGTACGCGATGATCTGCTGGGTGCGCAATGCGACCTGCACCGCCTGCTGGGTCGGCAGGCCAAGGGCTTCATCCAGGCTGTTCGTGTGCAGGCTCTGCGTGCCGCCGAGCACCGCCGCCAGCGCCTGGATCGCCACCCGCACGACGTTGTTCTCCGGCTGCTGCGCGGTGAGCGTGCTGCCGCCCGTCTGCGTGTGGAAGCGCAGCATCAGCGCGCGCGGGTTCGTCGCGCCGAAGCGCTCCCGCATGATGCGGGCCCACAGCCGCCGCGCCGCCCGGAACTTGGCGACCTCCTCGAGGAAGTTGTTATGTGCGTTAAAGAAGAAGGAAAGCTGCTCGCCGAACCTGTCCACGTCCAGCCCGGCGTCGATGGCCGCCTGCACGTAGGCGATGCCGTTTGCCAATGTGAAGGCCACCTCCTGTACGGCGGTCGAGCCTGCCTCGCGGATGTGGTAGCCGCTGATGCTGATCGTGTTCCACTTGGGCACGTGCTCCGCGCAATAGGCCAACAGGTCGGTGATAAGCCGCATCGAGGGCCGGGGCGGGAAGATGTACGTGCCCCGCGCGATGTACTCCTTCAGGATGTCGTTCTGCACAGTGCCGCGCAGCTTGCGGATGTCTGCGCCCTGCCGCTTGGCGACCGCGATGTACATCGCCAGCAGGATGGCCGCCGGGGCGTTGATGGTCATCGACGTGCTGACCCGCTCCAGCGGGATGCCGTCGAAGAGCCGCTCCATGTCCGCCAGCGACGAGATGCTCACGCCGACCTTACCGACCTCGCCCACGGCGAGCGGGTCGTCGGCGTCATAGCCGATCTGCGTGGGCAGGTCAAAGGCGACGCTCAGCCCGGTCTGCCCCTGCTGGAGAAGATACTTGTAGCGCTCGTTGCTCTCCTCGGCGGTGGCATACCCGGCATACTGGCGCATGGTCCACAGCCGCCCCCGGTACATGGTCGGCTGGATGCCGCGCGTGTAGGGGTACTCGCCGGGGAAGCCAAGCCGCTCCTCGTAGTCGCCCTCACACCCCTCCTGAGGCACGTACACCCGCTCCAGGGGGATGCCCGACGAGGTGGTGAAGGTCTCCTTCCGCTCAGGGAAGCGCTCCAGCGCAGGTTTGACAGTTTCTTCTTCCCACCGCTTGTGGAGTTCGCTGAGGTCGGTCATAGGGGTGTTGCCCTCTTCTACTTTCATGGCAAAATACGCCGGGTGCTTGTCACCGGCGCGGATGCCCCCATTCTACCGCATATCGGCGGGGGCGCGTCCCGCGTATTGCGCAACTTTCCGTGTGCCTGTGCGTAGAATCAGGTGAAGACAGGCACAATGGAGTCAATTATACTGATAAGAGGCACGGATGGCGGGGAAGAAGCTATATCGAGAAGAGGAGAATAAAGTCATCGGCGGTGTCGCCGCCGGGCTGGCCCATCATTTTGAGGTCGACCCGGTTCTGGTGCGGTTGATCTTTGTGGCGCTGGCCTTCGCCAACGGGCTGGGCGTGCTGATCTACCTGATCCTGTGGCTGGTGATGCCGTCCGAGTCGCAGATCGAGCTGAGCGGCGAGGAAACGATGCGGGCCAACATCGCCGACGTACGCGAGCGCGTGCGAGGGCTGGGCGAGCGGCTGCGCGGCGCGCCGCAGAGCACGGTGATCATCGGGCTGATGCTGGTTGTCGTCGGTGGCGTGTTCCTGCTCGAAACGCTCGTACCGTGGATGCACCTCGGGCTGCTCTGGCCGCTGGCGCTGATCGTCCTCGGTGCCTATCTCCTGATCACCCGGATCTAAACCTGGCCCCGGTAGCCGCCGCTGCCTGTTGATTCTTAGTGGTAATACCCCTCACAGAGGAGTAAAGGAAAGATGGCGGAAGAGCGTGTGATTGTGCGTCGGCAGGAGGGAGGCACGCGCGGCATTACCGGCGCGGTCATCCTGATCGGGCTGGGTGTTGCGTTCCTGTTGCAGAACCTGGGCATAATGGCCTTCGACTGGCTCTCGCTGTTGCGCTTCTGGCCGATCCTGCTCATTCTATTCGGGCTTGACCTGCTGCTGGCCCGGTCGGTGGTCGGCAGCCTGCTTGCTGCGCTCGCGGCGATCGGGATCGTGGCAGGCGTGCTGTTCCTCGCCCGTACCGACACGCCCGCACCGGCGTTTCTATCGGGCAGAACCGTCACGCGGGACATCGAGTCTTATGAGCTGGCGGATGACATCGAGGCGCTGGACGTCCGGCTGAACATCGGCGCGGCGGCGGTGAACCTCGACGCCGACGCCGGCCCCGGGCTGGTCGTGGAAGGCTCCTACCGGACCGACGAGGAGCTTGTGCTGCGCAGCAATTACCGCGTAACGGGCAGCACCGGCCAGCTTGAGATCTCGCAGGAGCGCGCCAGTGGCGGGGTGTGGGTGGTAGGCCGAGGGCTCGTCGGTGAGATCGACCTGAGCCTGCCGGACCGGGTGCCCATCGATCTTTACATCGACGCCGGGGCGAGCGACCTCAGGCTCGACCTGACCGGCATGCAGCTTCGCTCGCTGACCATTAACGGCGGGGTCGGCACGATCGACGTGCAGCTTCCGGAATTCGGCGAGTTCAGCGTGGACATCAACGGCGGGGTCGGCACGGTGACGCTGCACGTACCGGAGGGCCTTGAGGCGCAGGCGTCAGTCGAAGGGCTGACCAGCCGGAACTTCTCCGCCCGCTTCCGCGAGATGAGCGAAGGTGTGTGGGCCACCGCCGGCTACGACATGGCGGAGAACCGGGCCACGATCGACATCGACGCCGGGGTCGGCACGGTGAACGTCCGGTAAGCACGGCGGCAGGAATCACAGCGCCCCTGCAGGTTGCAGGGGCGTTTTTGGTTTGCATGCATTCATCACCGATGGGGGCGGGTTGTGATGCGCGATGCTTCGCATCGACCACATCAATAGACCCGCCCCTACTATGATGTTCGTGGATCAGGAGCCGCGAAGTTTATTCGCGGCGAACCTCCCACAACGATGTTCCCTGCCCCCTACTCATCCTCCATGCCGATGACGGTGATCTCGTCGCTGCTGCGCGGCGGGTGCGTGCGCCCGTACACCAGCCAGAACAGCGCGTTGAACCCTACCGCAATGCCCAGCGCGGCGAGCGTCTCCGACACCTGCCCCCGGAAGATCGCCCACCGGTAGACCAGCCAGCCCACCGGCACGATCAACACCAGCGCCGTCACCCACCAGCGGCGGCGCTCGGTGCGCTGCAGCAGGAGCAGCGCTATGCTGAACAGGACCGCCAGGACGATCAGGTTGCTGGTGTTCACAGCGTTTACTCCGTCGGGCAGGACTGCGCGTACTCCTCCGCCGAGGCGATGTGCCAGTCAGGCAACGAGCGGAAGCGGTCGCTTGGGTCGGTAAACAGCACCACATCGACGCCCTGCACCTGGCAGCTCACCGCGTAGTGGTATATTGGATTGTACAGCACAATACCCGCTGCTCGCTCGACGAACATCTGCTGGAAGGCGCGGTACTCATCCGCCCGGCGCACGCCGTTGGGGTCCTTCCGCGCAATCTCCAGCGCACGGCTCATGTCATGGTCGATGAAGCCGCTGTAGTTCTGCCCCTCGACGGCCTGCGACTCGTGCCAGAAGGGGTACGGGTCGGGGTCGGCAATGCGCCCCTGCCCGAACTCGACAAGCGCCGCGTCGAAGTCACGCACGCCGGTTTCCTCATCCACCGTCTGGAGGCGCTCCAGCAGTTCCTCGGCCTCCAGCACCTCCAGGTCGGCATCCACGCCGAGCGCCCGCCACTGCTCGACAACCGCCTCACCGATGGCGCGATCCGAGTCGCGGTTGCTCACCAGCAGCGTGAAGGCCAGTTCCTGCTCCTCGCGGGTGCGCGCCCCATCGCCAGCTACCCAGCCCGCCTCGTCAAGAAGCTGGGCGGCCTGCTCCGGGCTGTAGGGCAGCGGCTGGAGGTTCCCGTTGTACGCCCAGGTTCCGGGCAGAATCGGCGAGTAGGCGACGACCGCCTGCCGGGGCAGCGCGTTCGCCACGATGCTCTCGCGGTCGAGCGCCATCGTCAGCGCCTGCCGCACCTGCTCCTGCTGGAAGAAGGGCAGCCGCTCCGGGTCGTTCTGGTTGAAGATGATCGCCGCATAGGCCGGGCGGCGCGCCGAGTAGACCAGCAGGCTGTGGCTCTCGAGGGCGGCATCAAGCTGCGCTGGCGAGAGGTTGCCCATCGCCTGCACCTCAGAGCCAAGCGCACCGAAGGCGTCGCCCGGGTTCTCATAGAAGTGCAGCACCAGCTCGTCCAGCTTCGTCTGCCGCTCCGGGGCGTAGAAACCGTCATACGGCACAAGCTGCACGATCACCCTGTCGTCCTCAGGCAGCGTCGCCGTCTGCCAGCGGAAGGGGCCGGTGCCGATAGGCGACAGGTTGAATGTATCCTCAGCCAGTTCGGCAGGCGTCAGCCCGGCGAGCAGGTGCGACGGCAGCACACCAATACCCGCGTACTCTGGGAAGGCGGTCAGTGGCTGGGTGAGCACAAAGCGGACGGTGTAATCGTCCTCGGCGTACGTCTCGACCGTGCGCCAGAACGCGGCGAGGTCGGGCGGGCCGGGGAAGTCCGGATCGCGCAGGATCGCCATCGTAAAGGCGACATCCTCCGCCGTGAAGGGCTCGCCGTCATGCCAGGTGACGCCCTGCCGCAGCGTGAAGGTGTACGTCAGCCCGTCCTCGCTGACCTCCCACGACTCGGCGAGGTCGGGCACCGGCTGGCCGTAGTCGTCCAGGCGCGTCAGGCCGGAGAACACCAGCGATGCCAGGTCGCGGTCGGCCTGGGACACAGCCAGCAGCGGGTTCACCCAGTGGGGCAGCCCGACAATGGCCTCGCTGAACACCTGCGACTCGACAAACTGAACCGTCTGCACGGCGGGCGCTTCTTCCTGCGGGCCGCCTGGCCTGCCAAGCAGCATGAACAGCACCGCCACCGCGATCATCAGCATGCCCGCGCCCAGCGCGATGAGCTGCCAGCGCACCGGCAGCCGGCGGGGGGCGTCGGGCTGGGTCGATTCGTTCGGAGTGGGGGGAGTTGGTTCTGCCATGGGGTTTTCGGGTTGCCGCCTAAACATAAGAAGGGGTGTTCCGCAAACCGCAAAACACCCCCCGTGTTCTTAAGGCTGTCAGCGGCGGGTGTGTAGTGCCGCCTAACCGATGAAGAAGGTTGCGATGATGATCAGCACAAAGAAGGCCACGGACAGGCCGATGGTGATCTGGAAGAGCGTCTTTTCCAGCCCGCGACGCGTCTTGTACTGACCACCGGCCAGGGCATCGCCGCCGAAGGCGCTGCCCAGCCCGCCGCCCCGGCTCTGCAGCAGGATGGCGGCGATCAGCGCGACCGAGAGAATGATCAACGCGATGTTGAAAGCAGCTTGCACAGTCGTATCCCTACAGTCTCAGTCTAGTGATTATCGTCGGCAGATTATATCGCAGGCACGTAGGGGCAACAAACACTTGAGCAAGGCAGTAGGAGCAGCGTGCTATTCGCCAAAGCCCCGCACCCCGAACAGCACGCACGCGTGCCTGGGAGAGAGGTGGATTCGCCTACACAGGCATGTTTCCCCCTCTCCCGGTCGCGACCTTTGGCCGCTGGGAGAGGGGGCTAGGGGGTGA
>DGDY01000042.1 GCA_002385675.1 Anaerolineales bacterium UBA3940
TGTTCACCTGCGTGGTCTGCGGCGATAAGCTCCAGCCCGTCGACCAGTTTTACAATGTGGAGCTTGGCGGCGTGGTCTGCCCCAAGTGTGGCTACGAGCGCGGCAGCGCCCGTCCGCTCTCCTTGAAGGCGCTCAAGGTGCTGCGCTATCTGCAAACCCGGCCCTTTGAGGTCGTCGAGCAGGTGCGGCTCAGCGCGCCCGTCCACCGGGAAACCGAGCGCCTGCTGTTCCAGACGCTGACCTACCACCTGGAGCGGCGGCTTAAATCGGCGAGCTTTTTAGAAAGGCTGCGCCGGGAGTGGAAGGCCCTGCCCCGCAGCGCGGGGACAGCCGACCCCGGCGAGGAGCTTGGCGACGACGAGGAGGCGACGGAAGTCACGTCGCCGGATTGATGTCGCAGCAGGGGCAATAGAAACAACATGCCCGGCGCGTGGGCTTGCGCCGGGCTTTTTGATCTACGAGAGCGACCGCAGCCGGGCGGGCAGGCGCAGCGGGCCTTTCGGCGCGCGCTCGCGCTGATACTTGGCGACGAGCACGCGCAGCGCGTCTACCTTCACCCGTATGATGTTCAGCGACATGAACGGCACGTCCTCAAAGCCCATGCGCATGCTGCCCCGCCGCCGGTCGGAGTCACCGTAGAACCGCTCCGCAAGCGTCGCAAAGCGGCGCGGCAGTTCCGCACGCAGGCGGGCGAACGCCGGGTACGGCAGCCCGAGCAGGAAGTGCTCGTCGCGCGGGTGGCCGAGGAAGGTGCGCTCCGGGTCAATCTCGTGCAGCACGTCGCCGAGCAGCTTGGCCGTGCTGCGCTGCACCTGGGCGGCGGCATCTTTGCCGTACTTGGTGCGGAAGTCGGCATAGTGCCTGATCTCTACGTTGACGTAGATCACCTCGGGGTCGTCGAGCAGTTCCGGCAGGCGCTCGACGATCAGGTCAATGTTGGGCAGGCTGGTTTTCGGGTCGACAAGCGGCGTCGTGCTCTTCTTGATCACCCGGTCGAGGATCTTCTGCACGCGCAGCCGCAGCTCCTCCACGTCGAAGGGCTTGGTCAGGTAGTCGTCCGCGCCCATCTCCAGCCCGTCGAGGCGGCTGCTGCTTGAGTCCTTGCGGGTGAGGAAGATGATCGGGATGTCCTTCGTGCGGGCATCGCCGCGCAACTTGCGGCACACGGCGTAGCCGTCCATATCGGGCAGGATGATATCGAGGATGATCACCTGGGGCGCGCAGTCAAACGCCAGCCGGATCGCCTCCGAGCCGGTGTGCGCGCTGACCACCTCGTACCCGGCCAGCTCAAAATAGCGGCGGAGCAAATCAGCGGTATAAATCTCGTCCTCAACCACCAGAATTGTGTTCATAGGGCCTGCCAGAAAACTTGACCAGTACGTGCATCGGCTCCGCGTTATAACTGCCGGGCCAGTTGGCGGACGCTCTGTGCGAAGAGAGAGCCAGGCTGTGAGATGATGAGCGGCACGCCATCCGTCAGCGCCTGGACCTGCGCCGGCTCATACGGGATGGTCGCCGCAAGCGGACGGTTGATCGACGCCACCACGTCGTCGGTCGAGATGCCGTAGGGGCGCGTCCGGCTCAGCACGACCAGCACATCCCCCGGCAGCCCCATCGCCTCGATGCGCTGAAGCCGCTCGCGTGCAGGCAGCAGATCAGCCGGGTCCTCGCCCATGACGAGCACCATCTGCCGCGCCAGGCAGAGTACCTCGGCGGTCATGAGGTTGCGCTCCATCGGCAGGCTGATCACGATCTGCGGGAAGGCCTCGGCCAGCACTTCCACAATATAGCCAAGCTGGTCCGGATTGAGCAGCCGGTCGGTCGGCTCAACGGGCGCGGCGAGCAGCGCAAGGCCCCGACCCCGGTCGAACGAGAGCGCCGCACCGATGCGCCGCTTGTCCCCGCCCGGCGGCACATCGAGCAGATCAGCCCAGGTGGAGCGCGGCGGCGCCATCCGCAGGTGGATAGCTGCCCTGCCGTCGTACGGGTGCAGGTCCACGAGGCAGGTACGACTGCCCTCGGCGAGCGCCAGTGCGAGGTTTACGGCCAGCGTCGTCGCACCGGCCCCGCTCGTCAGCCCCATGACGGCGGTGACGCCCGGCGTCACAACGCGCGCAGCCACCGGGTGGGGGTGCGCCTCGCGGCGGGCGGGCGGCGCGGGCTCGGCAGCCGGGGCGGGCATCGGAGGCGGCGAAGGCAAGGGATAATTGCGCGGGCCGGTCCGCAGCAGGACCTCGACCCGCCCGACCAGATCGTCGCGGGTTACCGGCTTGTTGACGAAGTCGTCCGCACCTGATTCGGCGGCGGCTTCACGCTGGTCGACCTGGTTCAGCGCGGTCAGCACGAGCAAAGGGATGTCACTCGTCTCCGGGTCTTCCCGCAGGATGCGGCAGACCTCGTGCCCGGTGATATCGGGCATCATGATGTCCACAACGGCGATGTCGGGGTGCAGCCGCCGCGCGATCTCTATTCCCTTGTGACCGTCATTAGCAAGGATAGGTTCATGGCCTGCCCGCTTGAGCATGAGGCTCATCATTTGCAGGAGGCTGGTGTCGTCGTCGATGACTAGAATGCGGGCCATAGGTGGGCAGCCTTTACATCGGTCGAGAAGCCGACAAACAGGGGCTCGCGTAACGGTGCGCCGTTAATTGTACGCCATCTATCGGGAGAGGCCAATAAGTCAGACTACCCAGTTTGTAGTGTGAATCCCCTTACCCCGGTGCGAGCGTGTGGGGATAAGGGGACCAAACGCCATGAGCCCAAAACAAAAACGCCGCCCCCGGGCGGGAGCGGCGTCGCGAACGGGTCGATCCGCTACGCAGCCGACCCAACAGGGTCCGCAGGCTTCACATAATACGGCTGATCCAGCATCGTATAGCGCAGGAAGGCGCGCTCGGCGGGGCTGGCATCCATCGGGTAGATGGTGTCATCCTCCGCCTCAAGGATGCGGTAGCCCTCTTTAATGTAGCTGCGGACCGTGCTGACGCTGACACCCATCTCCTCGGCGGCGATGCTGGCGGGAAGCCCCTCCACCACACACAGCCACAGCGCCTGCTCAACCCGGTCCGTCAGCCGAGGGAAAGACCGGCGTTCCGGCAGTACGGCAATGGGACCAATATGGCTGCTCCCCCCGGCGATGCACCGCGCCACCTCGCCGGTCACGGTGAAGGGGTGCGTCAGCGCATACTTGACAGCGCTCGCCAGCCCCAGGCCGACCTCCTCCCGCATCAGGTAGGCGCGCGCGCCCGCCGCCTTCGCCGCGAGCGCCTCCTCGGCGTCAACCTGATGCGCCAGGCACACCACGCCCACGTCGTTAAACTGGTTCATGATCAGCCGGATAAGCCCCGCCAGCGCATCGGCTCCGGAGGCGAGGCTCGTATCGAGGAGCACTGCGTCAAGGCGGGTCAGGGCGGCGTCACGGTGCTTGTCGGCGAACATGCCGTGCGGCGAGCTGGCCGTGCCGACAACCCGCGTCCGCCGGTCCCAACTCAGGTAGCTTACCATGGCTTGCCGGGCAAAAATATCACGTTCGATGACGAAAATACGGATGGTGTCGCCGTTAAACATTAAGCGTCTCCCACTCACTCATCGCTCAGACACCACAGGCGAGCAGCTTCCTGCTGGGCCGCTGTGGTGAGAGCGCCGGCTGCTCTCGTGGAGGGGTCTGGGGGCTGATGTACCGCGCGTCGCGCGGTTCTATCTAACAAACCAATCGAGGGGAAAGGGCCACATGCCCTGTTCGGCGCTCACCATCCACGTAGCGGCCAGATCGTGAAACTAGCAGGTGTTCGCGCTCATAAATTTGTACGCATCCGGGTGAGAAAAGTTGCAGAGATTCTCACCCTTGTGCCGCTGTTAGCCCACAAGAGGTGGGGGTTTACACCAGAACTTCTGTTCGAACTCGCCACCCGATCGCGGTATAATCGCGGCGAAATGTTCACGCACTGCCGGGGGCTCACGATGTTTGCCGAGGTCGCCGTTAACCTGCCCGTCGAGGGCACGTTTCATTACCACATCCCGCCCGCGTTGAACGGGCAGCTTAAGACCGGCCATCTGGTCGAAGTCTCCTTCGGCAGGCAGAAGGCCCAGGGCATAGTATTGCGCCTGACGCCCGACTCCCCGGTGCCGGAAACGAAACCCATCCTGCGCCTCGTCGATCACCGCCCGGTGATTACCCCGCGCCAGCTTGCCTTTGCGCGCTGGCTCTCGGAGGAGTACCTTGCGCCGCTCGCGGACTGCGTGCGGCTGTTCATCCCGCCGGGGCTGTCCAAGCGCGGGGATGTCATTATCATCCCCCTGATCGACCCGGAAGAGATCGAGCCGGAGAGCGACACACAGGCCCGCCTGCTGAAGCTCCTCGCCCGGCGCGGCCCGCTGCGCGGCAGGCAGATCGCCCAGTCGCTGCCCCGCCGCCAGTGGCGGCGCGCGATCGATAACCTGGTCGACCGGGGGCTGGCGCTCCGCGAGCCGGTGCTGGACCCGCCCTCCGTGCAGCCCAAGCAGGTCCGCGTGGTGGAGCTGGCCATCGCACCCTCACAGGTCGAAGCCGCCATCGAGCAGCACTTCAACCTCGATGACCTGCCGGCCAACTGGCGGGCGGCGGCCCAGCGCCGCGCAGACATTCTGCGGATGCTGGCGGCGGCCTGTGCGCCGGTGCAGGTCAGCCAGATCTACAGGACAGTGAGTGGCAGCACCCTCGATGACCTGCACCGGCTGGCCGAGGATGACCTGATCACGCTGCGCGAGCGCGAGGTCTTCCGCGACCCGCTCGCCGGGCGCACCTTCCTGCCCGACCGCATGCCACAGCTAACGCCGCACCAGGCCGAGGCCTGGCAGATAATCCGGGAGTCTCTTCACGGCGAGGGCTTCCCACGCCCGATCCTGCTGCACGGCGTCACCGGCTCCGGCAAAACGGAGCTTTACCTGCGTGCGGTCGCGGAGGTGATCGCACAGGGCAAGAGCGCTATCGTGCTCGTGCCGGAGATCGCCCTCACCCCGCAGACGGTGCGGCGCTTCGGCGCGCGCTTCCCCGGGCGCATGGGGCTGATCCACAGCGGGCTTTCGGTGGGGGAACGTTATGACACGTGGCGGCGCGCACGCAACGGCCAGCTTGACCTGATCATCGGGCCGCGCTCAGCGCTGTTCGCCCCGCTCGACAACCTCGGGCTGATCGTGATCGACGAGTGCCACGACGACAGCTACAAGCAGACGCCGCCCATCCCGCCGCCCTACTACCACGCCGTGCCCGCCGCCATCGAGCTGGCCCGGCAGTACGGGGCGCTCGTCATCATGGGCAGCGCCACGCCCGACATCACCAGCTACACCCGCGCCGCGCCGCCCGGCATCGGCACGCCGGACCACTACACCCTGCTGGAGCTGCCCGCTCGCATCATGGGCCACCGCGAGGCAATCGAGGCGCAGGCGGTGTACTACCGCATCGGGCATACACGCTACCGCCACCGGTCCGACGACCCCGACGAGGCAGTGATGATCGACCTGCCGCCCGTGCAGGTCGTGGACATGCGGCAGGAGCTGCGCGCGGGCAACCGCTCGATCTTCAGCCGGGCGCTGACCGGCGCGCTCAACGCCGTGCTGGAGCGGGACGAGCAGGCCATCCTCTTCCTGAACCGGCGCGGCACGGCGACTTACGTGTTCTGCCGGGAGTGCGGCCACGTGATAGAATGCCCGCGCTGCGAGATCCCGCTGACGTGGCACGTCCAGCACGCCGAGGGCAGTACGCAGCCGGGGATGCTCGTGTGCCACCACTGCGACTACCGCACCACCCACCCCGACGTCTGCCCGGCGTGCGGCTCCGAGCACGTCAAGTTCTTCGGCGGGGGCACGGAGCGGGTCGAGGAGGAGGTGCGGCGGCTTTTCCCCGGGGCGCGGCCCGTCCGCTGGGACCGCGACACGACAACCGGCAAAGGCTCGCACGATGCGCTCCTGCAGCGCTTCATCGACCGCGAGGCGAACGTGCTGATCGGCACGCAGATGGTCGCCAAGGGGCTGGACCTGCCGCTCGTGACGCTCGTCGGCGTGGTCAGCGCCGATACCGGGCTCTACCTGCCCGACTACCGCGCCGGGGAGCGCACCTTCCAGCTTCTGACGCAGGTGGCCGGGCGTGCCGGGCGCGGCCTGCTCGGCGGGCGGGTGATCCTCCAGACCTACGCGCCGGAGCACTACGCGATCCGCGCCGCCGCCGAGCACAACTACCATGCGTTCTACGAGCGCGAGCGCCAGTACCGTGCCAAGCTGGGCTACCCGCCATACAGCCGCCTCGTCCGGCTAGAGATCCGCGCGACGAGCGCCGACCGCGCCAGACAGGAGGCCGAACGCCTGCACGCGCTCCTCAAGGCACGCATCGAGGAGGAGCGGCGCGTGGAAACTTCGCTCATCGGCCCCGCGCCGTGCTTCTACCCGCGCCTCGACAACCTGCACCGCTGGCACGTGATCGTCCGCGGCCCGGACCCCGTGTCGCTCGTCTCTGACCTGCGCTCGACGGAGTCGCTCTACGTGGACGTGGACCCGGTGTCGCTGTTGTAGCAGGGAAGGGACCGGGGAATGGGGTAAAGCGGCATATACCCACGCCCTGGTCTTCGCTTAACTTGACAGCTATGTGGGGCGGCTCTGAGAGCCGCCCCTACCAACCGCACCGTTGATCTGCGGTGATGCCTTGCGTGCAAGTCCGTAGGGGACAACACATAACGCCGCGAAGTTTATTCGCGGAGGAGGCCCGCAGACGCCGCCAAACCCCACTCAGAATCAACCCGGAATCCAACCCCCAGATCGTTGACCCCCCTCTTGAGTCCTGGTATAATATGGGTGCTTTAGAACTCCTGTTCTATCACAACTTAAACAACTGGGGTGAGCGGTGCGAGACACGTGAGTGCCCGGCGGGGCCACCCTACCGGGCATCAATTATCGCACAAAATTAGAACAGATTTTCTAATTTTACGTCCGATACAGCCCGATGATGTTCCTTGAAGGAGAGCGAGCGATGCGCACAGGCATGCTCTGGTTTGACAACAACGATCAGCACGACATGGAGGCCAAGCTCCGGCGTGCGGTTGATTATTACGAAAAGAAGTACGGCAAGCGGCCCAGCGTCTGCGTGGTCCACCCGCTGACGATGGCCGGCAACAAGAAGGATCTGCTCGGGCTGGATATCCGCACGTCGAACAACGTGCTGCCACACCACTTCTGGCTCGGGGAGGAACAGAGCACCAAGAAGGGCACACGACCGGCAGCCTGACCGGGCTGCCGGTCCTTCCACAACGCTGTGCGCCGCTCGCTAGGGCCGCTCGGCCAGCGACTGCAGCTCAATACTCTCGTCGCCCGCCAACAGCCCGCTGAGTGGTTCCGGCACCGGAGCCATGACGCGGCTGTTGGCGAAATATTCAAATTCGAAGCCCGTCTCGTCGCCCGCATCCTTGCCGGGGATGGGCATCAACCGCGCAGTGAGCGGCTTGTCGAGGCGCAGCGCCAGAGCCGCCACGTCCATGAGGATCGCCACCAGCGCATCCTGCGACATGCTCCCCGGCAGCGGGATAGTATCCAGCCCCGTCCCGCATACTGCCGATAGCATCAGCAGTTCCATCACGCTCAACTTGCCTTCCGCCGCGCGCTGGGCGAGAACCGAGTCCTCCAGCACGGGCAGCATCAGCCCGCAGAAACCCGTCCGCTTGAATTTAGCCCGGTCGATGGCATCCGTCAGGAAGGCGGCGGCCATCAGCGAGCCCTGCGCGCCGACGGCGGGCAGCCCCAGCGCCTCCAGCGCCGCGCCGATGCTGCGGCTCTCCTCCGGGTATGGCGCAAGCGAAAAGTCGATGCCCCGGAATTTGACATCCGCCGAGCCGATGGCCTTCTCGACGATGCCCTGCACCCGCTTCGCGCCGCTCTCGATGGCCTGCACCAGCGAGGCTCGCGCGTCCGCAAGCGATGACGCGCCGCTGATCGCCGTCAGCGCAAGGTCGGCGCCCTCCATCGCCACCGCCAGACACGGATCGCCGCCACCGTGATACGCCGCCGGGAAGAACGGCGACCAGGGCTGCACGTTCGCCAGCGCGGCGAAGCGCAGATTCACAAAGCCGCCCTCCCCCAGCGTGGAAACTCGCCGGATGAGGTCGGCGGCGCGGCGCAGGCGGGAGAGGTTCGTGCCCTGCTCGCTGTTGGCAATCTCAACGCTGGCAAAGACATTCTCCGTCGCCTCGAAGATCTCGAGCACCGCCTCGGCATAGGCGGGAGGGTCGTCCAGCCGCGCCGGGCCGAGCGCCGCATAGTCGATCTCGTGGACGAACGTGACCGCCTCAACGTCTTTCGCGAGGTCCGCTGCCCTGCTCGGCCCGGCAGATTCCAGCGCATCGGGGAAGGGCTGCGAGGCAAGGCGCGTGGTCTGGACATCGAAGCCCGCATCTTGCAGGGCGTGTTTGGCTGCCTGAAGCGCGGTCCCCAGTTCCTTCACCGCGCCGGGCTCAAGCGGGTACGTTATATCGGCAAAGGCAGTGACGGACCGGATTCTCATGCTTGGCTCCTCACTTAATACGAAGACGGGTTACGTGGTGTTCGCTGGCCCCGACTGTGCCTGCTGCCGCACGCGCTCAAAGAGCAGTACACTTGTCGCCATCGCAACGTTCAGCGACTCCGTCCCGCCCGGCATCGGGATCGTGACGCGGGCGTGGGCCAGCCGCGCCGCGTTTTCGCTCGGGCCGTGCGCCTCGTCGCTGACGATCAGCGCGCAAGGCTGCAGCCAATCCACGTCGTAGTACGGCGCGCCGGAGCCGATGTCGGCCAGGAAGATCGCCCGCCCGGCAAGCCGCTCGCGGATGCCGTCCCAGCTCAACCGCTCGACCGGCAGCCGGAAGTGCGCGCCCATTGCCGAGCGCACGACCTTGGGGTTGAAGGGGTCTACCGTCCCGCTGGCGACGATCAGCAGGGGCACGGCAGCAGCCGCCGCTGCGCGCATGATGGTCCCCAGGTTGCCGGGGTCGGAGACGGCGTCCGAGACGAGCGCAAAGGCGAAGTCCTCCGGCGGGCGCACGTCCGGCAGGGGCAGCGTGGCGAGCACCCCCTGCGGTGTTTCGGTATCGCTCATGGCCTGCATCACGGCATCGTCAACGGCGACGAGCGCCGGGCCAAGCTCGCTGAGTTGCCCGAGCAGGTCGCGCCCCTCCTTGCTGCGAGCAAACTCCTCCGTGTAGAACACCTCGGAGACGGGCGCACCGGCCAGCACCGCCTCGCGCAGCAGGCGCGTCCCCTCGACGACGAAGCGCCTCGCCTTCTCGCGCGCGCGACGCCGGGCCTGCAGGGCGCGGACCTCTTTGACTCGTTCGTTGTTCAGGCTCGTAATCATGATGCTAGTGTACTTGCCCCGCACACAAATCTCCACAGCAGTGACGTCCGCCACGCCTACTCGACGACGATCAACTCCTTCATCGCCTCAAACTTGGCCGGGCCGATACCCGACACGTTCTGAATCTGCTCGATGGCGGTAAACGGGCCGTTCGCCTCGCGGTACTCGACGATGCGCTGGGCCAGCGCCGGGCCGATGCCCGGCAGCGCCTCAAGCTCCGCAGCCGTTGCGGTGTTGATGTTCACCGGGCCGGTCAACGCCGCCGGCTCGCCACCGCCGGAGGACGCGGACGCGGCAGCGGTCGGGATGGGCGTCGGCTCGTCGCCCACAGCGGGCACGCGGATGTGCTCGCCATCGGCCAGCGTGTGGGCTAGGTTGATGCGATCCAGGTCGGCGTCGGAGGTCGGGCCGCCTGCCGCCTCCAGCGCATCGCGCACGAGCGCGCCCGGCGGCAGCGTCACCACGTCCGGCTGCCTCACCGCGCCGCTGACGTACACGCGGATCGGGCCGGGGGTCGCGGTTGGCGCGGGGGTGGGCGTAGGCGGCGGAGCCTCGACAACAATCGGCGCGGCGGGCTGTATCCGCAGCGCGACCGCAACCAGCCCGGTGGCGACCAGCACGCCGACCAGTGCCAGCACGAGCGTGCGGTGTTTCTCCAGCCAGTCGTTCACGGCGAGAAACCTCCGGTTTGCAGGTGAGGATCAAGAGGTAGACGTGTTGTCAGGCCAGCCGAAGCTGTCGTACCAGCGGCCCTGCCGGAAGTTCTCCAGCGCGCGGCGCACGTAGGGGATCACGTTGCCGGGCAGGTCGTCAAGCCGCGCCCAGCGCAACTCGTCGCACTTGTCCGGCTCGCGGTTGGCGATCTCACCCCGCCACACCCGCACTGCTACAAACCAGTCGATGCGCTCGTCGTCGGAGAGGCGGTGCATCACGCCGACAACCTGCACATCCGCCGGGTTGATCTCGATGCCGACCTCCTCTCGCGCCTCGCGCACCGCCGCCGTCTCGACCCGCTCGCCGCCGTCCAGATGCCCGGCGACGACGCTGTACTTACCGTCCTCGTAGCCGGTGTTGTAACGGCGCAATAGCAGCACTTCATCGCCACGCAGCAGGAACAGGTGCACGGCGGAAGGCAGAGAGAAGCGATTGGCAGGCATGATGGAGTCTTCCTGTGTGGGCAGAAATGTCGCTGCGGGTAATGATAACCCCACGCGGGCAAAAGGGGAAGCGGCAGGAGGCGATTGGGCTCTTTTGCCGCTCCCTCCGGGTACCTGTAGCCGCCCGGAGGGAGCTCCACAAAAAACGCCCGCGAGAGACTCGCGGGCGTTCGTCGTGATCTCTGCCGCGGCTAGCCGCGCTCGTCGATGGGCACCCAGGGCTGATCCACCGGGCCGATGTACTCGCCGCGCGGACGGATCAGGCGGTTGTCCGCCCACTGCTCCATAATGTGGCCCGCCCAGCCCGCGATGCGGCTCATGGCAAAGAGCGCCGTGAACTGGTCGACCGGGATGCCGACCTGCTGCAGGATGATCGCGGAGTAGTAATCGACATTGGCGTACAGGTTGCGCTCGATGAAGTAGGGGTCGCTGCGCGCCCGCTCCTCCAGCCGGCGGGCGATCTCAAACCACTTGCGCCCCTCTTCGTCCTGCTCGCTCAGGGCACGGGCGCGCTCGCGCAGGATCTTCGCGCGCGGGTCTTCCACCTTGTAGACCCGGTGGCCAATGCCCATAATGCGCCGGCCTTCCGCGCGTGCCTGCTCGAACCAGGCGTCAACGTTGTCCGGGTCGCCGATTTCCTGGAACTGCTCCATCGCCCGCTGGTTCGCGCCGCCGTGCGCTGCACCCTTCAGCGTGCCGATGGCCGTCGTCACCGCCGAGTAAATATCCGCGAGCGTGCTGGTCGTCACCCGCGCTGAGAAGGTCGAGGCGTTCATGCCGTGGTCGGCTAACAGGATCAGGTAGGTATCAACGGCGTCTACCTGCGTGTCCGTCGGCATCTCGCCCTTCATCATGTACAGGAAGTTGGCCGAATGGTCGAGGTCGTCACGCGGATCAACCGGCGACTTACCGTTGCGGATGCGCTCCCACGCAGCGACGATCGTTGGCATGCCCGCAATCAGCTTCCGCGCCTTGACCTTGAGCGCCTCGGGGCTTGTGTCGTCGGCGGTGTCGTCATACAACCCCAGTGCGGAAACAATCGTGCGCAGCACCGCCATCGGGTGCGCATCGTAGGGGATCATCTTCATCATGTCGATGATCTCAACCGGCAGCGCCCGATCTGCCGCCAGCCGTACCTTGAACGCCTCCAGTTCTGCACGCGTTGGCAGTTTCTCGTACCAGAGCAGGTACACCACCTCCTCGTACGAGGCGTTCTCAGCGAGGTCAATAATGTTGTAGCCGTGATACTGGAGCTTGCCGATGTCCCCCTGGACTTTGCTCTTCTGCGTCTGCGCAATGACAACGCCTTCGAGCCCTTTAGAGGTAGAGGTAGTGGTGGTTGTATCCGCACTCATGCGTCCGTTCCTCTTCTATCGAGATGTGCTTAATAAAAAAGGTGAGCGGCGGGGCGTGTGACCGTGGGAGCAAAGCCACAAAATCCCCCTCACTCAGGTGGCTAATAGACTGGAGAGTCTGTTGGCAGACGCTCATTACCGTGAGTACATCGAGTATACCGGGGCGAAAAACCAGCGTCAACGGCGGAGAGAAAGTTTGTCTGATCTTTCACGGGCCAGAGGGAGGCTGTTTGTGATACAATCTGCGGCGTGATGACGACGATAGACACCACCCCTACTCTGACGATCACCACGCACTCACCCGAGGAAACCGAGGCGCTCGGCGAGCGGCTGGGCCGCCTCCTCCAGCCGGGCGACGTGCTCTGTCTCTCCGGCAACCTGGGCGCGGGCAAGACGGCGCTCACGCGCGGCCTGGCACGCGGCTGGGGCGCAATCGAGCGCCCTACCAGCCCGACGTTCACGCTGATCAACGAGTATCGCCGCGCGGATGGCAGCGCCCGCTTCTACCACGTGGACGCCTACCGGCTTTCCGGCCCGGTCGAAGCCATGAC
>DGDY01000010.1:0-162 GCA_002385675.1 Anaerolineales bacterium UBA3940
GAGTGGCAGAAAGAGGTTTACAAACGTGACTGACAGACAAACCATCGTCGTCATCGGCACCGGCTACGTCGGCCTGCCGGCGGCCCTGATGCTGGCAAAGGCCGGGCATGATGTCGTCGGTGTGGACATCAACGAGAACATCGTGCGCGCCATCAACGAGGG
>DGDY01000010.1:485-3714 GCA_002385675.1 Anaerolineales bacterium UBA3940
TCCCGCCGCTGACCTGCCGCGAGCGGATCACGCCGGCCATTGAGGCCAGGACCGGGCTGACTGTCGGAGAGGACGTGTTCCTCGCCCACTGCCCTGAGCGCATCCTGCCCGGCGACATCTTCCATGAGATCGTCTATAACGACCGCATCATCGGCGGCATCAACGAGAAAACGCGCGACCTCGCCGCGAACATCTACGCCAGCTTCGTCAAGGGCAACCTGTACAAGACGGACGACATCACCGCCGAGCTGGTCAAGCTGATGGAAAACACCTACCGCGACGTGAACATCGCGCTGGCCAACGAGTTCGCCGCCGTCGCGGACACGCTCGGCATTGACGCGCGGCAGGCCATCGAACTGGCGAACAAGCACCCGCGTGTGGATATCCTCTCGCCCGGCATCGGCGTGGGCGGGCACTGCATCCCGATTGACCCCTGGTTTATCAAGGAGGTCGACCCGGCCAACTCGCGGCTGATCTTCATCTCGCGGCTGATCAACGACGAGATGCCCTCGCGCGTCGCCGCGCGCATTCGCCGCGCCGTGCGCGAGGTCCCCGTCCCGCGTATCGTGGCGCTCGGCGCGGCGTACAAGCCCAACGTGGACGACCCGCGTGAGAGCCCGGCCATCAAGATCGTCGAACTGCTGCGGGATGACGGCTACGACGTGGCGCACTACGACCCGCTGATCGAGGGCATGGAGTACCCCTCGCTCATCGAGGCGGCGCGCGGCGCCGACCTGCTGGCAATCCTCGTGCCGCACCGTGTCATTCTGGAAGAGCTGGCGCGCTGCCGCGCCGAGGTCGAGGCGGCCATGCGCCGCCCTGCCATCGAGCGCTACCAGTAGACGGATGGGCCCAGGCACCCGATGGAGACGCTCCGGGCGCTGATCCTGCTGCCACTCGGCTATCTGTTTTTGTGGCCGCTGGTCGATCGCACCCTGCGCCATCCGCACCCCGGCGGGGAGGCCGACGCCTCCCCGCTTCAGATCGCACTGACCGCGCTGGCGCTGAGCGTCGGGCTGCTGACGCTGGCGCAGTTCGGGCTGGGGCTGCTGCCGGGCCGCCTGCTGACCCCGCTCTCAACGCTGCTCGTCGTGCTTGCCGGGCTGGGGCTGGGCCTCGTGCTTAACCCCGGCTGGCTCGCGTCCCGGCGCTGGCCCGGCTACTGGCAGCACCAGTGGCGCGCCCTCGCCCGCCTTGACGCGCCCGCGCTGCTGGCCCTCACGCTGATCAGCGTGCTGGCGGTGATCCTCGTCAACGACCTGTACTACCCGTTCATCGGCGACGACGTGCTCGTGCGCTACGGGCTGCACGCGAAGGCCATCTACAGCGCACGCAGCCTGCCCGAGTCGGTTCACGGCTATCCGCCGCTCGTGCCGCTCAGCATCGTCTCGACGTGGTTTGCCGCCGGCAGCCAGAACGAGCATCTTGCGCGCGCCTTCGCCGCAGTGATGGCCGCCGGGACACTCGGTGCGACACATCTCGCCGCCCGTGAGGCACTGGGCCGCACCGGCGGCCTGCTCGCCGCCGCGCTGGTCGCGCTCACGCCGGTGTTCATCGAGAACGCCACGCTGCTCTACACCGACATCCCGACGGCCTTCCCGCTGACACTGGCCTTCTTCTACGCCGTGCGCTGGTGGCGCACGCTCCGCCCGCGTGATGCGCTGCTCGCCGGGGTGCTGGCAGGGGTCGCCCTGCTCACAAAACAGTCCGCGCTGCTGTGGCTGGCGGGCCTCGCGGCCCTGCCCGTGCTGCGGCTGATCGCCGCTCGCCGGGAGTTGCCGCCTTCAACCGGCCTGCTGTGGGGCTGGGCTGCCTTCCTGCTGCCGCCACTCCTGATTGCCGGGCCGTGGTACGCGCGCAACGCCCTGCTCGGCACGGAGGTGCTGCCCGTCGCCGGGCTGTATCACCTGCTCGGGTCGGGCGCAGGAATTCTGGGGCTTGTGCCCTCGCTGGCCTACCCGCAGAGCTTCGGCTGGCCGCTCGCGCTGGTCTTCACCGCCGGGTGGGTGGTCGGGCTGGTCACAACGGCGCGTGAGTTGTGGCAGGTTGTGAGCGCCCGGCGCTTTACCTCACCCCCGGACTTCGGAACGGTGACCCTGATCGCCGCCCTGTTCGTCATCCCCTACTGGCTGGCGTGGTGGACGACGTTCTCGTTCGACCCGCGCTTCCTGCTGCTCATCCTGCCGCTCATGGCGCTGTGGTCAGCCCGACCGCTGCTCACATTGCTGGCGTGGCTCCCGGCGCGCGCCCGGCTGCCCCGCCCCGCCTGGCTCGTGCTCGGTGCGGTCGTGCTGGCCGGGCTGCTGCTGTGGGGGGCACAGGACCGGCTCGGCGGGGTGTACCGCGCCGTCACGCAGCCGCTCGCCACGAGCGAGGCCCGCTTCCGCCGTGTGAAGCCCGGTCTGGCCGACCACGTGCTCTACGCGCGGGCGAACCTCAACCCCACCGCCGACCGCCTCTATTTGATGGACGAGCGTCTGGCCTACTACCTCGCTGACTTTGACTACACGGTCGGCTACCCGCTGACGCTTGCCGACCTGGAGGGGTACGACTACCTCTTCCACGCCTCCGGCCTGTACTCGGTATACGGGGATGGCCGTCTGGGCTGGGAGGACAGCGAATTCTACCAGCACGCATTCGCCCCGGCGGTCTTCGAGCCGGTGTACGAGAGCGGCGGGGTGCACATCATGCGCATCCTGCGCACCGACCTGCCCCCCACAGCTGAGGAGCCGTAACGCCGTGCGCATCGTCGTCGTGCAGGAAACCGACTGGCTGAAACGCGGGCCGCACCAGCAGCACCACCTGTTCGAGCGGCTGTCGCTGCGCGGGCACGAGATCACCGTGCTCGACTACCCGATCCTGCGCCCGCACTGGCCGCGCGAGCCCTTCGCCGTGCCGCGCCGAGAGCAGGCCAACGCCGCCCGCATCTACGACGGCGCGCGCATCCGTCTGATCACGCCAGGCACACTCAGCCCGCGCCTGCTCGCCCGCCCGACCTCGGTGTTGAGCCATCACGCTGCGCTGAACCGCCTCATCCGCGAGGCCCGGCCCGACGTGATCGTCTCGTACGCACTCAGCACCGGCCTGCCCGCCCTGCGCCTCGCGCGGCGGCATGGCATCCCGTACATCTTCCACGTAATCGACGCCCTGCACGCCATTGTCCCCAGCCCGGCGCTGCGGCCCATCGCCTACGCGGTCGAGCGGCGGCTGTTCGAGCAGGCCGACGAGG
>DGDY01000010.1:3992-6814 GCA_002385675.1 Anaerolineales bacterium UBA3940
GCGGACGGTTCCGCCACCCGCGCCGAACTCGGCCTGAAGCCGGACGACCTCGTGCTGTTCTTCATGGGCTGGCTGTACGACTTCTCCGGGCTGAGGGAGGTTGCCGCCAGCCTGCGCGACGCGCCGCCGCACGTCCGGCTGCTCGTCGCGGGGGATGGGGACGATTACGACGCGCTCGTCGCCCTGCGGGATGCGGGCCTCGGTGACCGCCTGATCCTGACCGGGCGCGTCGGCTACGACCGCATCCCGGCGCTGCTGGCCGCTGCCGACGTGTGCCTGCTGCCCTTCCATACCGTGCCCATCACCGAGCACATCGTGCCGATCAAGCTGTACGAGTATATGGCCTCAGGCCGCCCGACCATCGCCTCTCCGCTGCCCGGCGTCATACGGGACATCGGCGAGGATGCCGGGGTGACGTACGCGCCTGCCGCCGAGCAGGTCGCTGCAGCGCTGCGCATCCAGCCGCAGGCCGCCGAACTGGCCCGCCGCGCCCGCGCCTTCGTCGAGGCACACTGCAACTGGGCCACCATTACAGACGAGTTCGAGGCGATCCTGCTCCGACATGTTGAAAAAACATCCTCCCCCTCTCCGTGGCAAGGAGAGAGGGCCGGGGGTGAGGGCTAATGCACATCCTGCACATCACCCCCTATTACGCACCCGCATGGGCCTATGGCGGCTCGGTGCGCGTCGCGTACGAACTGGCCACACGGACAGCCACGCACGGCCACACGGTGACGGTCCTCACCACCGACGCGCTCGATGCGACACACCGCGCCGCGCCGGGCACGCATACCATCGACGGCGTGACGGTCCACCGGCTGCCGAACCTCAGTAACGCGCTCGCCTGGCGGCGTGTGTTCCTGCCGCGCGGGTTTCGCCGGGCCGCCGCGCGGTTCGTGCCCGCCGCCGATGTGGTCCACGTCCACGAGGCGCGGAGCCTGCTCAACGCCGCCGCGCTGCCCGCCCTGCGCCGTGCCGGTACGCCGACCATCATCTCGCCGCACGGCAGCCTGCCCGACGATCTGGGCCGCACCGCGTACAAGCGGGTATACGATGCGCTGTGGGGGCGGGCCTTTCTGGAGCGGGCGTGCCGCCTGCACGCGCTCACCGAGATGGAGGAGAGGCAGTTCCTTGCGCTGGGCCTGCCCGCCGACCGCACGCTCCGCATCCCGAATGGCATCGACGTGACCACCGCCGACCTGCCCGCCGACGTAGATGCGTTCAAGCGCCGCTTTGACATTCCGCCGGGGCAGCCCGTCGTCGGGTTCCTGGGGCGGCTCAACGCGATCAAGGGCCTCGACTTCCTCGTCGATGCGTTCGCGCTGGTGCTGGCCCGTCGCCCTGACGCCGTGCTGCTGCTCGCCGGACCGGACGATGGCGCTCGCCCCGCGCTCGAAGCGCAGGTGGAACGGCTTGGCCTGCGCCGGGCCGTGCGCTTCACGGGGATGCTCACCGCCGACGTGGACAAAGCCGCCGCCTACCGCGCCACCAACGTCTACGTGCTGCCCTCCCGCTACGAAATCCTGGCCATTACCGCGCTCGAAGCCCTGCTCAATGCTACGCCGAGCATCGTCACCGACCGCTGCGGGCTGGCCGGTGAGCTTCAAGCCGCCGGTATCGCCGAGGTGGTGCGCTTCGGCGATGCGCCCGCCCTCGCCGCGCGGATCGTCGCCGCACTCGCCGAGCCGGAGCGCGCCCGCGAGCAGGCCCGCCGGGGCCAGGAATACGTACGCGAGCGCTTCTCGTGGGAGGTCGTGACGGCGCAGTGGCTGGAGGCCTACCAGACCTGCCTCGACGCACCCCGGGAGAAACGCTAGAATAACCCTGAGGCAGGGGCGTAGCATGACCCCCTTCGGCGGCCCTTCAGGCCGCCACTTCCCCCGTGAGGGGGCAGTTTATTTTCTCATGCAACCAATTGCCCCCTCATAGGGGGAGATGGTAGGTCGCGGGGCGACCACCAGCAGAGGGGGTTCTAACTCTGCGCCATCTGTGCCATCTGTGGACTCTCTTTAATTTATTTCTGGACTGTGACCCATGTGCGGAATTGCCGGCATCGTCAGCCTGAATAACGCCCCGCCCGTCGAGGAGGCGCTCGTGTGGCGCATGGCGGACGCGATCGCGCATCGCGGGCCGGACGATGCCGGGGTGTACGTCTCGCCGGATGGCCGCGCCGCGCTCGCCAACCGCCGCCTCGCCATCATCGACGTATCCGAGGCGGGCCACCAGCCGATGTCCACGCCGGATGGCTCGCTGTGGATCGTCTACAATGGCGAGGTCTACAACTACGCCGAGTTCCGCGCCCGGCTGGAGGCACAGGGCCACCACTTCCGCAGCCGCAGCGACACCGAGGCGATCCTGCGGCTGTACCAGCAGCGCGGCCCGGAGATGCTGAACGACCTGCGCGGCATGTTCGCGCTCGCCATCTGGGACGAGCAGGCGCGCCAGCTTTTCCTCGCCCGTGACCGCATCGGCGTGAAGCCGCTGTACTACACCTTCGCCGGGGGGCAGTTCATCTTCGCCTCGGAAATTAAAGCCATCCTCCAGCACCCCGCCGTCGAGCGCGCGGTGGACGAGGAGTCCTTCTACCACTTCTTGTCGTTCCTGACCTCGCCCGCGCCGCACACGCTGTTCAAGGGCATCTACAAGCTCCAGCCGGGCCATTACGCCGTACTCAACGCCGAGGGCGATCTGCACCTGACCGAGTACTGGGATGTGTTCGACGAGGCGCAGCCGCACCCGGAGTGGTCGGCGGCGGACTATCAGGCGGCGATCCTCTCCGAACTGCGTGAGTCCATCCGCTACCGCATGGTCAGCGACGTGCC
>DGDY01000273.1 GCA_002385675.1 Anaerolineales bacterium UBA3940
CGACCTCTTTGCGTGCCATGTGGTTGTCTCTTTCCTTCTTTCAGACCGGTTTCTACAGGGTGACATGACAACGCTCAGTCGTTCAGTCCTGAACCCCCTCCGGTGCTCGCTTCGCGAGCTACCCCCTCCCCTTGCAAGGGGGAGGTTGGGAGGGGGTTCTGACTTCACTCACTCCTCCTCCGGGAAGCAATAGTGCAGGCTGGGGAAGGCCGCCTTGAGCGCGATGACATCGCCGCGCACGGCCTCCACCGAACGCCGCCGCAGCAGCACATCGGCGAACAGCCCGGCGATACGCGCCATCTCGCCGGGGCCCATCCCCCAGCGGGTGATCTCGTGTACGGCCAGCCGCACGCCGCTCGGGTTGCGCACCCGGCGAGGCGGATCCCAAGGCAGCAGGTTCATATTGCAGATGATGTGGGCCTCCTCCAGCGCGGCGGCGGCATAGGCCCCGCCTCCCTGCTCGCTCACGTCGAGCGCCAGCATGTGCCCGTCGGTGCAGGCGTGGGACTTGCCCGCCACGTTAAGCCCTTCGGCGCGGAAGCCGCTGGCAAGCGCCTGTGCGTTGTCGCAGCAGGCACGGGCATATTCACGCCCAAACGCCAGCATCTCCGCCGCCGCGACGGCCAGCGCCGCCATGCGGTTCGTGTGGTAGTTGGCCGTCATGCCGGGGAAGATCGCCCGGTCCACGCCCCTGGCGATCTCGGCGTCGTCGGTCAGCACGATGCCACCCGGCGGCCCGCCGAAGCTCTTGTAGGTGCTGGCCGTCATCACATGCGCGCCCTCCCGCAGCGGGTGCTGCCACGCACCCCCGGCGATCAGCCCGGCGACGTGCGCGGCGTCGTACAGCACCCACGCGCCAACCTCGTCGGCAATGGCGCGGATCTCGCGCAGCGGGTACTCGAACAGGATCAGGCTCGCGCCGACAATGATCAGCTTCGGCGGGTGTGCGTGGACCTCCGCCCGCAGTTCGTCGAGCTTGATCTCCCAGTTGTGTGCGTCGTAGGGAATGGCGTGGATGTCCAGCCAGCGGTAGCCCGCCGCGCCGATCTTCGCGTGGCTGATATGTCCGCCCACCGGCGTGGACAGGCTGAAGATAGTATCGCCCGGCTCCGTCAGGCTGTTGAGCACGGCCATGTTCGCCATGCTGCCGCTCAGCGCGCGGACCTCGGCGTACTTCGCGCCAAACACGCGGCAGATCAGCTCGGCGGCGAGCACTTCGGCTTCCTCCGCCCAGCGCAGACCGGTCTGGTACTTCGCGCCGGGGTGGCCCTCGCTTGCGCGGGAGGCGACGACCGAGCCGAGCAGCCGCTGCACGCGCGGGCTGAGGATGTTCGCGCCGGGGTACATCGCCAGCGCTTCGCGGGTCAGGAATTCCGTTTCTTCCCGATCAAGCCGGGCGGCCAGATCGGCCAGCGCCCGCTCAGAGAGGCCCGCCGTCCGGTCGAGCACCCGCTTGCGGAAGGCCAGCGCCTCCTCCTCATACCAGGTCAGGTCGACCGTGTCCGTCATGGGTTGTTCTCACCGTGTGGCTGTGGGAAGGCCGCTAATGCACCCCCAGATATGACTGGCGCACCTCATCCATCTGCGCGAGCTCCCTGGCCGGGCCTTCGAGCACGATGTTGCCCGTCTCAAGGATGTAAGCATAGTCGGCGATGGACAGCGCGGCGCGGGCGTTCTGCTCGATGAGCAGGATGGTCTGCCCGCTCTCTTCGTTCAGGCGCTTAAGCTCCCTGAACACCTCCTCGGCAAGCACCGGCGCGAGGCCCAGCGACGGCTCGTCGATGAGCAGCAGCGCCGGGTTGGACATCCGCGCCCGGCCCAGCGCCAGCATCTGCTGCTCGCCGCCGGAGAGCGTGCCCGCACTCTGCGAGCGGCGCTCGGCCAGCCGGGGGAACAACTCGAAGATCGTCTCCAGGTCGGCCTGGATCTCGGCCTCGCTCTTGCGGATGTACGCGCCCAGGAGCAGGTTCTCCGCGACCGTCAGGTTGGTAAACACCCGCCGCCCTTCCGGCACCATCGCAATGCCGCGCCGCACGATCTGGTGCGGCTTCAGGCCGATCAACTCCTCGCCTTTGAAGCGGATGCTGCCCTGCCGCGCCTTGACGATGCCGGTGATGGCCCGCAGCGTCGAGCTTTTGCCCGCGCCGTTCGCGCCGAGCAGGGCGACGATCTGCCCCTCGTGGACGTTCAGCGAGATGCCGTCAAGCGCCCGGATGCCGCCGTACATGACGTGCAAGTCTTTAACCTGAAGCATAGTCGCCCACTCCCAGATAGGCCTCGATGACGCGCTGGTCGTTCTGGATGTCCGCCGGTGCGCCTTCTGCGATGATCACGCCGTGGTCGATGACGATGATGCGCGGGCAGATGGACATCACGACGCGCATCTGGTGCTCGATGAGGAAGATCGTTAGCTCGAAGGTGTCGAGGATGTGCAGGATGAAATCCATCAACTCCTGCGACTCGGTGCGGTTCATGCCTGCGGCGGGCTCGTCGAGCAGCAGCAGCCGGGGCTCGGTGGCCAGTGCCCGCGCGATCTCCAGCTTGCGCTGCTGCCCGTATGGCAGCGAGGACGGCTCCTCGTGGGCAAGGTGGGCGAGGTTCAGCGCCTCCAGCAGTTCCATGCCCTTCTCGCGCATCATCCGCTCTTCGCGCGTGTAGTTCGGCAGCCCGAACATCGCCGAGAACGGGTCCGAGTGCACGCGGAGATGCTGCCCCACGAGCACGTTGCCCAGCACATCCAGCCCCTTGAACAGGCGGATGTTCTGGAAGGTGCGGGCGACGCCCAGCCCGGCGATCACGTCGGGCCGCTTGCCGGTGATATCCAGCCCGTCGAAGTAGATCTTGCCAGAGGTCGGCTCGTAGATGCCGCTGATCAGGTTGAAGAT
>DGDY01000099.1 GCA_002385675.1 Anaerolineales bacterium UBA3940
GGTATGGGTGGGCGTGGGCGTGGCAGTCGGCTCAGGCGATGGTGTCGGTACGGCGGGCGTGCTCGCCGGGAGCGCCGGGGCGCAGGCGACCAGCCACAGCGCCAGCAGCGCAGCGATCAGTCGTTTTGCGGTGGTCCGTTCTGCTTGCATGGCCCGATTAAAGCACCGGCCAGCGACATGGGCAAGCACCCTTGTTCCTGCTCCCCTCCCCGCTGGCGGGGAGGGGTTTATGACCCCAGTCCTAGCCGGGAAATCCTATTTATTGCTCTGGCACTCTCTGCGAAGATCAGGCTATCAGGGCCACATTTTTCGGCCCTGCCCTATCCATCAACGGAAGGAGAGGTGGAATGGTTGCACTCATTCTTGCAGCAATCATCGCCGTAGCAGCGGCAATGGGCGGAGTCGTTGTCGCGTCGGACTCGGCAGCACCGGGCGATGCCCTCTACGGCGTGGACCGCACCGTTGAGAGCATCCGGGTCAAGATGGCCCGCGGCGAAGCGCGCACCGCGCTGCTTATGGAGCTGGCAAAGGAGCGTCTGCAGGAGGCAGGCGACGCCGACGAGGACAACGTCGATGCGGCGCTTGAGGAGTACATGGCCGCCCTTGACGAACTGCTCAACGCAGTGATCGAGTCCGGCGAGG
Source organism: Anaerolineales bacterium UBA3940 (assembly GCA_002385675.1). GTDB lineage: Bacteria > Chloroflexota > Anaerolineae > Aggregatilineales > UBA3940 > UBA3940. The sequence continues at coordinate 643 of DGDY01000099.1, forward strand.
CCGACCCCGAACAGCTTGCCGCATTGCTCGAAGCTCTTGACAACTACGAGGAGCAGTTGCGGGCCATCCTCGATGACCTTGAGGAAGGCGGCGACGACACACCCGGCGACGTCCCTGACGATGGCGAAGACGATCAGAACGACCCCGACGACGGGGACAATGATCAGGACGACCCCACCGATGGGGACGATAATCAGGATGACCCTGATGATGGGGACAATGATCAGGGTGACCCCAATGATGGGGACGATGATCAAAACGACCCCGACGACGAGCAGGATGAGGAGTCTTCTGCCTGTGTCGGCGCCAACCCGCACCCGGTCGTGATGGCGCTCTCCCAGTCGTATGGTTACGAGTACGACGAGATCATATCGTGGTTCTGCAGCGGCTACGGCCTGGGCGAGATCAAGCACGCGCTGGCCGCCGAGAGCGCCATGGCTACGGGCGAGGATGATGAGGACGGCGACCAGAACGGCGGCTATACTGCCGAAGAGATCCTCGCGCTCAAGTCTGAGCTGGGCGGCTGGGGCCAGGTCTGGCAGCACCTCGGGCGCATCGGCAAGGGCCGGAACCCGCACAACATCAGCGACCCCGGCGACCGCGAACTCCGCGCGCCCGACGAGCCGACCGTTGAAGGCGACGACGCGGCTGATGATGAGCCTCAAAGCCCGGTTGCCGAGCCCACCGCCGAGCCGCAGGACCGCCCTGGCAACGGCAATGGTAGCGGCAACGGTAACGGCAATGGCAACGGGAATGGCCGCGGCAACGGCAACAACGGGAACAACGGGCGCGGCAATGGCAACATCCCGCCCGGCCACCGGGAAGACGGGCCAGGTAACGGCAAGGGGAATAACGGCAACAACGGGAATGGCAACGGCAATGGCAATGGCCGCGGCAACGGGCGCGGTCGCGGCAGGTAGCAGGCTGCCCGCCCCCACCCTCTGAAAGCAGAACCCCCGCCGGTATTTGGCGGGGTTTCTTTGTCATTCTGGCGGAGGGCTTCCCCGGCGCACGCCTTATGACCCACTGGCTACGTCGCCGGTTTCAGGGAACTCGTACGCTCGCAGTGTTTCTCCCTCCGACCACGTGCCATCGGGATGCAGTATCACCACCCAGCCGTCCGGGTGGGTTACGTAGCAGGTCGGCGCTTCGGGGTCGTCATCACACTGATACAGCGCCGTATAGGCGAACTCCGGCTGGGTGCCCCAGCCCAGCACCTCGCGGTAGCCCGTCCCGAAGGCGTCGCCGCGCCAGATATTGCCAAAGCCGCTGACCGGGGCCACGAGGCCCGGCGGCGCTTCGACGCTGTCGGCGGTATCCCGCGTGACGTTGAGCGGGTCGCTCGTCATGAGCAGGCGGTAGCGGCCCGTGCCCGGTTCGACAGGCTCGTCGGCAAGGACGAAGTACCGGCCAATATCGCGCAACCACAGCATCCAGCCGCGCTCAAAGGGCTGCGCCGCCGCCTCTGTCTCCAGCACAGGCTGGCTGGCGCAGCGCTCGACTACCGGCGTGGTGAACCACCGGCCAGCGCACACCATGCCGAGGTCTACAGTCTGCTCGACGCTGCCCATTCGCGCCGATGTGACCGTCAGCCGCGCCGACAGCGCGCCGGTGAGCGACGTGTCCACGCGCACGCCAAGCGAGCCTGCCGGTGGCAGGCCATCATAGCAATGCTGCTGACCGCCCTCCGGGCGCTCGGCGTGCAGGCAAAGCTGGACCTCGCCGCCAAGCGACGCCCACGTCGCGGTAATGCTGTCGCCGACGATGATGTCCTCGCCCGGTTCCAGCTCAAACGTCTGGATTTCCGGCGGCATGACGGGCAGCGCGTCCATCGCCCGCGCATCGCCGTCATCGGCGGCCAGCGCCGCGTCGAGGCGCGGGAGGAGCGTCTCGGCGGTAAAGGTACAGGCTACCACCGGAACAGCAAGGATGATCAGCACCGGCACAATGTTCAGCAATCGTTTCATCAAGACCTGCCCTGCAGAACAGCTCTCAATCACCGGGCGCAGCAGCGCCACAACAGCATCATATCAGCTTGGCAGTGTTGTTTCACCTGCCACCCGGTGGAAAAGATCTCCTTCTTATGACGGATACCAAAGCTCTCAGGTTCCCTCAAGCTTACTGCATTGTGAAGGAGGTCACCAAACAAATAGGGCGGTTCAGTGGAGAATCCTTCACTCCTTTACGGGGCCTCTCCCCGCGCGATAGAATCCACTCACCCAGCCAACCCGGAGACAGCGTTAGGTTATCTGAGCATGGCCGACGAACCGAATAACTCCAGCGCCCTGAGCGACGACATCCACCTGCTTGGTGACCTGCTCGGGCAGGTCATCCGCGAGCAGCACGGCGACGCCGCGCTTGAGCTTGTCGAGCGGGTGCGGCTCGCTGCCAAGGCCAGCCGACAGGGCGACGCACAGGCCACCGCCGAACTGACCCGCCTGATCGAAGCACAGGACCTGCCTTCGCTCAGGATACTCATCCGCGCGTTCAGCATCTTTTTCCAGTTGATCAACATCGCGGAGGACCAGCAGCGCATCCGCGTGCTGCGCGAGCGCGAGGCCAGTGGCGTGCTGAAAGAGTCGCTGGAGGAGGCGCTGCGCCTGCTGCACGCACGCGGCATGACGGCAGCCGACGTCCGCGACCTGCTCGGGCGGCTGCGCGTGCGGCTCGTGCTGACCGCCCACCCCACCGAGGCCAAGCGCAAGGAGGTGCTCGTCAAGCTGCGGCACATTGCCGACATGCTCGACCGGCGCGACCGCGTCAACCTGCTCCCGCGTGAGCAGACCGCGCTGCGCGAGTACCTCGCCGCCGAGATCGAGGAGTTGTGGCAGACGCGCCCCACCCGCGCCTCCCGCCCGACCGTCGCCGATGAGGTGGACTTCGGCATTTACTTCCTGACTTCCACCATCATGGACGTCGCCGTTGACATCCATGAGGAGTTCCGCCGTCTGCTTGCGGAGATCTACCCCGGCGAGGACTGGAGCGACCTGCCCGTGCTGCTGCAATACGCCACCTGGGTCGGCGGCGACCGGGATGGCAACCCGAACGTCACACCGGAAACGACTCTGCACACGCTCGCCACGCTGCGCCACGCCGTGCGCAGCGTCTACCTGGAGGACGTGCGCCTGTTGCGCGAGCACCTCACCCAATCCGTTCACGAGGTAGGGGTGTCCGAGGCGCTGCGCGAGTCGGTGAAAAATTCCGGCCTGGAGGAGCGTTACCCCGGCGAGATCTACCGGCAAAAGATGGAGCAGATCTGGCGGCGGATGGAGGCCGACGAGTACCGCAGCGGTGAAGACCTGCTCGCCGATCTCCGCCTCGTCCAGTCCAGCCTGCTGGAGAACCGGGGCGAGCGCATCGCGCGGGGCGACGTGGGGCGGCTGATGGAGAAGGTGCGCCTGTTCGGGCTGCACCTCGCCCCGCTGGAGGTGCGCGAGGACGCCCGGCGCACGGCGGCGGCGATAGCGGAGATCTTCAGGGCATACGGCATCGCGGACGACTACCTCGCGCTGCCCGAGGAGGAGAAACAGGCGCTCCTCACGCGGGAGATCCTCTCGCCACGCCCGCTTCTTCCCGCCGAACCGCGCTTCTCCGGGGACACCAACGACGTGATCGCCACGTGGCGCGCCGTCGCCGAGGCGCACCGGCGCTACGGCCCCGCCGCGCTTGACAGCGCCATCGCCAGCATGAGCCGGCACGCCAGCGACGTGCTCGCCATGCTGCTATTCGCCAGCGAGGTAGGCGTCGAGCGGGATGTGGACCTCGTGCCGCTGTTCGAAACCATTGAAGACCTTGACCACGCCCCGGCTGCGCTGACGGCGCTGTATGACAACCCGGCCTACGCGAAGGTGCTCGCCGCGCGCGGCAGCCGCCAGCAGGTGATGATCGGCTACTCGGACAGCGCGAAGGACGGCGGCTACCTGATGTCCAAGTGGGGGCTGTACAAGGCGCAGCAGGCGCTGGCGGACGTCTGCGAGCGGCGCGGCGTGCTGCTGGAGCTGTTCCACGGGCGGGGCGGTAGCATCGGGCGCGGCGGCGGCCCGGCCAACCTCGCGATCCTCGCGCAGCCGCCCGCCGCGATGAAGGGGCCCATCCGCATCACCGAGCAGGGCGAGGTCATCGCCTACCGCTACAGCAACCCGGCCATAGCCCGCCGTCATTTGCATCAGGTTTTCAATGCTGCGCTGATCGCCTCCGCCATGGAGCCGGAAGACTTCTGCTGCCCGGAGTGGCACGATCTGTGCGAGGAGATGGCCCGCACCTCACAGGCCGCCTACCGCAAGCTGGTATACGAAACGCCCGGCTTCCTCGAGTACTGGCAGCAGGCGACGCCCATACAGGAGCTTTCTCGCCTGCCGATTGGCTCCCGCCCGGCCAAACGCCGCTCCGGCGATTTCGAGGCGGTCCGCGCCATCCCGTGGGTTTTCTCCTGGATGCAGAACCGCGCCATCATCCCTAGCTGGTACGGCGTCGGCACGGCGCTGGAGGCGTGCGCGGGCGCGCATGAGGATGGCCTCGCCACGCTGCGCGAGATGTTCGCCCGGTGGCGCTTCTTCCACGCGATCATCGAGAACGTGCACCTGGACCTCGCCAAGTCCGATATGACCATCGCCCGGCTGTACAACGGGCTGGTAGAGGACCCGGACCTGCGCGACCGCATCTTCTCGCAGATCGAGGCGGAGTACGAGCGGACGCGTACCTGGCTCAACCGCATCCTTGAGCAGGACAGGCTCCTCGACAACGCCCCGGTGATGCAGCGCTCCATCGACCGGCGCAACCCCTATGTGGACCCGCTCAACTACATTCAGGTGACGCTGCTGCGCGATCTGCGGCAGGGCCGCGAGGCGCGCGGCGAGCGCTCAGCCCTGCTCGACGCGGCGCTGGCAACCGTCAACGGCATCGCCGCCGGGATGAAAACGACAGGTTAGGCAGACCTCCCTAATCGGCTGGCGATACGACAGTTTGGCAAAACAGGTCGTGAGGATATTGCTCTCACCTCTCGTGGGAGAAGGGTGCGGACCACCAAAGGTGGTCGGCGGGATGAGGGGCCGAAGCACGCGAATCTAAAAAGTGTCGTATCCAGATGAAGAAGAAATTGGCGGCTGCGCTCGCCCTGCTGGCTGCGCTGCTGCTCGCAGCTTGTGCGGGGGCCAATCCGGCCCAGAATAACGGCAGCACGGGCGAAGGTGTCACGCCGGACACCGCGCCAGAAGAACTAGCCGAGCCGACCGAACCGGCTGTCTCCATCGGCACGCCGAACCTGGACACGGATGAGGACGAGGCAGCAACGCCGGAGGTGCCCATCCCGGTGATAGTCGCGCAGGAGGTGCTCGCCCAGCAGTTGAACCTCATGCCGAACGAGATCACCGTTATCGATTACGAGGAAGTGGAGTGGGAGAACACCTGCCTCGGATTGCCGCTTGAAGAGGAGTTGTGTGAGGATCAGACCATCCCCGGCTACAGCGTGATACTGGAGGCGGAAGGCGGCGAGTACGAGCTTCACATCGACGCGGCGGGCCAGCGTGTGGCGCTCGCCGGTGCGCCCGACGTCGCACTGGCCGAGGTATCCATGACGTGGCAGTCCAACGAGGCGCCCTGCCAGGTCGCCACGCTGGGGCCTGAGGGCGTGGTCTACGGCCTGTGCAACGGCCCGGCGCTGATGGACGCATTCGTTGACCCGGACCGCGCCACGCAGCTTGCCGGGTTTGTCTCGACATACCAAGCCTTCGAGGCGGACACCCCGGCGGGCAGCATTGCCTTTGAGGGTCAGGGTGAAACCGAGGCGACCGAAGCCGAGCAGCGCATGATCGCCGAGTGGGCGCGGCTGACCGCTGTCGAGTCGTCCTCAGGCCGCCGCTCCGTCGAACTGGGCCTGGCCCTGCTGATGCACCAGGAGGGCGGCTCGGAGCAGGTCTGTCAGGACGTGCTGATCTACTCGACGGGCACGGTCCGCGCTTACTCCTGCGATGCTGCGATGCCCGAGGAGCTTGGCGAGGTACAGCTCAACGCCGATGAACTGGCACAGCTCTACGCCTGGCTCGACGACCTCCAGCAGTTCACGGTAGACGAGAGCGTCCAGGCGACGCCCGGCACTAACGAGGGCGACGGGACCACCCCGCCCGCCACCGCCGAGCCGCCCGCCGAGGGCGCGCCCATCCGCCAGATGATCTTCGCCGGGCGCGGCGAGCAGCAGGCAAGCCAGGCGGACAACGACGCCATTCTCACCTTTGCGCAGGAACAGCTTGATGAGATCCTCGCAAGCGCCCCGCCGGCAGACGCCGAGCCGACCCCGACCGAGGAATCATAATCGCGCGGGTCAGGTACGAACAGGATGCGAAGGGGCGAAGTTCGCGTGCTTCGCCCCCTCATTCCGACCCGATGCGCGACGCTTCGCATCGATTGCCCTCACCTCTAGCCGCGAAGTTTATTCGCGGCGCTGGCAGTTTTGCACATTCGCGGCGCTTCGCCTCCCTTCCAACCGGGCAGTGACAGCCTCGCCGCCCGATTGGGGGGTCTCATCATGCACGCAGAATCATTCCTGCCATTCGTGCCATTCGTGGATCAACCCGACTCCCCTTCCACCGCCGGGATCGTGAACGAGAAGGTGCTGCCCACACCAAACTCGCTCTGAACCTGGATCGTCCCGCCGTGCGCCTCGACAATCAGCTTGGCGATGGACAGCCCCAGCCCGGTGCCGGGGATCGCAGTGTTGGGCGCTTCGACGCGGTAGAACTTGTCGAAAATGCGCGCCTGCTGCTCTGGCCGGATGCCCACGCCCTCATCCGCCACGCTGACCTCCACGCCGCCATCTACCCCTCGCACGGATACCGTTACCGTGCCGCCATCCGGCGAGTATTTGATCGCGTTGGAGACGAGGTTGCGCACGACCTGCGCCAGCCGGAACGCGTCGCCGAGCGCAGGCGGCACGCCGGGCTCCGGCTCAAACCGGATCGTATGGGCCGGTGAGGAGGTATAGAACGGCTCCAGCACCTCGCTGACCACCTCGACCATATCAACCGGCTCAGGCTTGAGCGTCATCCCCTCGCCCGCTTCGAGCCGGGAAATATCCAGCATCTCGTCGATAATCTGCGCGAGGTGTGAGGACTGGCGGTGAATCGTGCTGAGGTAGCGCTCGCGGCGCGCCTCCGACATCGGGCGGTTCAGCAGGATTTCGCTGAAGCCCAGAATTGACGTGAGCGGCGTGCGCAGTTCGTGCGCTGCCGTCGAGATGAAGGCGTCCTTCATGCGGTCGATGTTCTTCAGCCCGGTGATGTCGTGGAAGGTGCAGACCGCCCCGCCGGGCCGCCCCTCACGACCGGGGATCGGCGCAAGCGCGGCGTCTGCGTCGAAGGAACTCCCGTCCTGGCGCTGCGCGGTGAGTGATAAGCGCCCCGGCTGCCCCTCGTCCATCACCGCCCGCAGCACCTGCTGGAAGCGTTCAGCATCCCCCGGCGCGACGAGATCGACGGGGCGCAGGGTTCGCATGGTCTGGCGATCATAGCCGAACATCTGGAAGAAGGCCGGGTTGGCAGCCGAGATCTCGTTGTCCTCGCCGAGCAGCAGGATGGCATCCGGGCTGTTGTCGAGGACGGCCCGCGCCCGGTCGACCGCCTGCACCAGTTCGGCGGTCGCCTCCCGCACCGCCTGCTCGAGGATGTTGCTGTAGTTCTCCAGTTCTTCGTACAGCCGCGCGTTCTGAATGGCGATGGCCGCCTGATCGGCAAAGGCCTGGAGCGGGCGTGCGTGCTCCGGGCAAAACGCACCGGGCTTAGAGTCGACCACGTCGATAAAGCCGATGACCTGCCCCTCGGCGGAAATCGGCGCGCCCGCGTACGAGGCGATCCACTCGCCCCCCGGCAGCCGCCTCCAGCCGGGGTATTGGGACACGTCCGGGATGACCAGCGCGCGCCCGGACTCGACCATCGCCCGCAGGTTGGGCGTGTTCTGCACACTGATCTGCGTGTTCGGCCTGGGGCCTTCGTAGCCGCGCTCGGAGTTACTGTGCACCCGCACGACGCGGGCCATGCCCTGCCGGATGAGCATGATGCTGGCCGCCTCGTGCGGCAGCACCCGCTCCAGGTTTGTCAGGATGCGGTCGAGGACCTCGTCCAGATCGAGCGTGCTGTTCAGCGCCGCCGCCGAGTCTCGCAGCGCCTCCGCCAGCTCTCGCTGTTCCCGTTCCGCCTGCTCGGCGCGTTCGCGCTCCTTCACCTCGCGCTTGGCACTCTGGATAGCTGCCTGCATATCTCGCCACATCAGGAACAGCACGCCGGCGGCGATTATGATCACCGCTGCCAGCACAGCAGCCATCGGAGCACGTGCAGCCGCTTCCAACAATGTTGCTCCCCTCTTGGCTCCCCCTCCGTGAGATTCGCGCCATGCCCCGGCATATCCCCTTACCTTTATTTTAGTGCAGCAGGTGATATGTGCGAGTATGACCAAGGTGTGGTCCGCCGGGGGAGCTAAGGTGCAGAGCAGACGATAGCGGCCCGGCCTTAGCCCGGCTTGACACACACCCCCACGATGTGCTCCGCCATCGCGCGGGGGAGCACCTGCACGAGCGCCGTATTGAGCCAGAACAGCGCCGGGTGGAAGGCGAAGTAGGTCGGGTCCTCGATCATCTCCAGCGCGGCGAGCCGCAGCCCCGCATCCGCCGCCAGCCGCTCGATCCGGCGTGGGCTGTTCGCGCGGTACACCACCGGGAAGGCGTCCGCCTCGTCGCGCCCGTACAGCCGGGGCACGAGCCAGGCCTGCAGGGGGTGTAGCGCCCGGTTGACGAGCGCCGCCGGGCTGGCCGCGCCGGGCGTCAGGAAGATGAACGCGCCGCCGGGCCGCAGCACGCGGGCTACCTCGCGGAAGGCGTGCTCCGGCTGCGGCAGGTGCTCCAGCACCCAGCTTGAGATCACGAGGTCCACGCTGGCGCGGGGCAGCGGCAGCGCCCCGGCAGAGGCGACGGCGCGGGGCAGCGCGGGCAGCCGGTGCTCGACGAGCGAGGCATGATCCGGGTCGAGGCCCAGCGCGCAGCCTGCCGCTTCGCCAAGCTGCTCCAGCACGCCGCCGCGCCCGCAGCCGAGGTCTAGCAGGCGGGTGCCGGGCCCGAGCCGCTCGCGGATCAGAGCTTCATAGCGCGCGGTCGCCGGCTGCCAGCCGGCCCGCAGGCGAGTGTAGCGCTCGCGGTAAGCGTTCTGCTGTTCGAGGGTGAGGGGCATGGTGGGTCTTCCAGTTTTTGGGCAGTATAACAGGCGAGCGCGCCGCCCTGCCACGCACCGGCTAGCGCCCCAGCGGCTCCAGCCGGAAGATCAGCGGCTCGAACATGTTAGGCGATAGCTTAAACGAGCGCAGATCGTCCACCGTCCACTCCGTCCGCCCGAACTCGTTCCAGTAGTTGTAGCTGATCAGGTTGCGCAGCCGGTAGCGCTGGCGCGGGTCGAGCGGTAGGTCGTCTACCGGCAGGCTGAAGCGGTACGTGATCTTCTCCGGGAACAGGCTGCACACCCCGAAGAGCGCCTCGTCCTCGTACGTGCGCAGCACCGTGAAGACATGATCGGCGGGGGCGTCGCCCTGCGAGCGCCGGTAGTGCCCCATGTCGTCCACCTCGACGCGGTTGAAGCCGAAATCCCCGCGCCGCAGCGCCCGGCTGTTCCGCCGCGCGAGCAGCAGCCCCCGCAGAAAGTCGTGCTGGCGCGCCTCCTGCCCGGACCAGATCATCGGCACGAAGCCGCTCATCACCAGAATGCCGAGCAGCGCCTGCTCGATGTCGCTGCCGCGCAGCGCGTAGGCGGGCCAGCTTCGTGTGTCATGCGTCTCGGTGAAGCAGATGCGCGGCGTCGGCGTACCGTCGGCGGTGTGCGGCATCACCCGCCAGTAGTCGGCAAGGTACTCGCCGAACTCGTACGGCAGCAGCCGCCGCTCGAACATCTGCAGGGCCATCGCCCACACGTGGTAGTCGTTCGAGATGTCATGCGAGCGCACCCACAGCGGGCCGAACAGCTCGCAGTACAGCGTCGCCGAGGGCTTCTCCTCCAGCAGGCGCACGCGTAGCGTCTCCAGCAGTTCGGACGTGCCGAGGTTCGTCCGGCTGGCGTGGTAGGGCAGGCCACGCGCCCAGTTCGGCTCCTGTCTCTTATACACATCT
>DGDY01000167.1 GCA_002385675.1 Anaerolineales bacterium UBA3940
ATGGTCGCAGAGCAGGCGATCGCCGTGGAGCAGGCCGCGCTGGAGCTCGCTGAGGCGCGGCTCGCGCTTGAGCGCGCCCGCCTGTGGCATGGCCACTACCGTGACCTCCTGCGCGTCTGTGAGGTAGAGGTGGGTGCAAAGCAGGCAGGACTCTAGTACTCGCCTGTGGAACAAAGGTGAACACACGCCCCCTTGGGGCAACCGGCGCCGGGGCGTGTTGAAGCGAAGAAGGGAGAAGGAACAATGTCGAAAGAGACAGCGGTAGCGAAGGTTGATCAGGAGTTCGCGATCCTGCGCATGGACGAGGGCGTGACCATCGAAGACATCATGGCCGAGAACCTCGGCGGCGGGATCACCTTAAGCGACCTGGACGTGGCGAAGGTGCCTGCAGGGGGTGGTTTGGCTTGGAAGGTCCTCGACGAGGACGGCAAGCCGACGGCGGTGCCCGAACTGGTTGGCATCATCGTGGCACAGCAGACGCTGCGTTCGTACTACAAGGAGAACTACACTGGCACCGGCACGCCGCCCGAATGCGCCAGCGAAGACGGTGTGAAGGGCGTCGGCAACCCGGGCGGCTTCTGCCGCGACTGTCCGAAGAACGCTTGGGGCACGGGAACGGACCAGGCGGGGAAGCCGACGAAGGGGAAGGCGTGCAAGGAGCGGGTGCGGCTTTACTTGTTGACGAAGGACAGTGTGCTGCCCACAGTCATCAATGTGCCGCCCACGTCGTTGCGGGCGTTCCGCATGTTCTGCGCTCGGCTCACTAAGAGCATGCGCTCCATCACCGGGGTTGTCGTGAGGCTCGGCCTCACCGAGTCCAAGAACGCTGCCGGCATCGCCTTCAGCCAGATCACCTTCGACCGCGTGGCTGACCTGACCACCGAGGACCGGGGAAAGGTGCGTGCTTACAGCAAGGCGTTGCAGTCGCTCCTTTCCACCGCGGCCTACACGCCGCATTCGGGCAACGGGGTGGTGAACGTCGGCGGCACAATGGATGATGAGTCGCCGTTCCCCGAGTTCCCCGATGATGTTCTGACTGAGGACGACGGCATCTAACACACGAGCGCCGGGGCGGCGGGGGACCAGGCCCTCCGCCCCGGCAGATAGGAGTTGAGCATGCACGAAGAGGCGCGTGCATACTTGAACCTTGGGTGGTCACTTCTACCCCTTAAGCCCAGGGCTAAAACCCCGTTGGGGAGGTTGCTTCCAGTAGGGGAAGATGGCAGGCCGACCTGGATCCCGTTTCAAACCACGCCACCGCTGATCGACGACGTCGAGCGCTGGCTTGAAAATGAGCCGTCAATGAACATTGGCGTTGTCTGTGGTGCCGTGAGCGGCATCATCGTGCTTGATCAGGACGGGGAACAGGGCGCTCATTCGCTGAAGTATCGCGATATTCCCGACACCGTGCGGGCGCGTACGCCCCACGGCTGGCATCACTACTTCCGTCACCCCGGGTTCCCGGTTTCAAACCGCGCGGGGCTACTGCCGAATGTGGACGTGCGTGGTGACGGTGGCTACGTGGTCGCTCCGCCGTCGCTCGGGCCGGATGGCAACGAGTCATACTACTGGGTCCGCGACCCGTTTGACTACCCGTTGGCGGATGCGCCTGACTGGCTTCTGGACTTGCTTCGCGATAGCGAAAAGAGCGGCGCACAGGTAGCGGTCGATGCGTACGTGGCGGGTATGGACCCGGGCGCGCGGCAAGCGCGCGGGGATTGGCTTCACGAGACGCTCAGCGGTGTGGAACAGGGCAGGCGCAATGTGGAGATGACTCGCCTCGCGGGTCGGTACCTCGGCATGGGGAGCATGAGCGTCGAGGAGGTCACGCACATCCTCCTCGCGATCAACCAAAAGTCGTTTCGCCCCCCGCTTGACGAGAGCGAGGTCCGCACCATCGTCGACAGCATCGCCCGCAGGGAGAAGCGCAAACTCGCCGCGATGGGGCTTCCGCCCGTCATCGGAGGCGGATTGCAGCCCACGCTCTCGCCGTTCACCGGAGTACCCGTCGAACCGGAGCCGGTGCCTGCGCTGACAGCGGTTGACGAGCTACCGCAGGCGGGGGGTGTCAGTGACCGCAACGCTGCCATCGCCGCACTCGACAACGTGGCGCAGGCGGCGGCGGAGACTCCGAACGTGCCAGCGCCGACGCCGCAGGTTGCGCAGGCTAGGGCCGCCGCGGAGTCCGGCGATGAGCCGGAGATGAGTGCTGAAGAGCGGCAAGCGCTCCTCGACGACCTGTCCGCCGCCTTGGGTTTCCGGATTGTCTCGATGGTGTGCTACATGACCTCGCCGCCGACGTTCGTGTTGGAGACTGAGAAGGGCCGCATCGAGCTGGGGAACGCGCAGGGGATCCTCTCCTACGACAAGTTCCGTGCCTCGGTGGCGAGCATGACTCGGAAGGTGATCCGGGTGCCGCGCAAGAATTGGGATGCTTGGGCACAGGCGTTATTCAACGTCTGCAAGGTCGAGGACGTGACCCGCGACGCGACGTGGCTCGGCGGGTTGGAGGTCGCGCTTGCGACCTACTTCATGCAGCGCCGGCCCGCGATCTCAGACGGCTGGATCGACGATGAGTGGCGCGAGCAGGCGGCGCGCTGTGGTCCATTCATCATCGGCGATAAGGTGTACATCCACACCCAGGACCTCCACTACGTGATGAAGTTGACGCGCGGCGACAACACTCCGCGTGAGCACTACGCCGTGCTCCTGCGCGCCTTCGGCGCCAAGCCACGGAGGGTGAACGCGGGGGGTAGGCGCAACAGGTGCAGCCGCGACTACTGGGAGCTGGACGTTCACCGCGTGCCTATCCCGGA
>DGDY01000025.1:0-4284 GCA_002385675.1 Anaerolineales bacterium UBA3940
AGATGTGTATAAGAGACAGCGTCCGGGCTGATCGTGAAGCCCCGTGTGAGCGGCCTGCCGCCCGAAACCACCGGGCGGCCCGGCATGCGAAGCTGGCCAGGGTCGAGCGACATGGAGGAGAGGCCGGAGGCGAGCAGCACCATTGCGAGGATTGCGCCGGCGAGCAGCAGCGCCAGGCCGATTTTGCGGCGAGTCCACATGAGTTTAAGCTCATACTGTCGATATGTAATGTACTGGAAGGAAGTATAGCGCACCCCCGCCGGGATGACACGGGTAGAGAGTCCACAGATGACACAGATGACGCAGATGAGAGTCCACGAATGACACGAATGACACCAATGTTTTTACAGTTTCAATTTCGTGACTCTGTGGACGAAACGGGCCGCATCTCCTTTACCATCTGTGGGCCTTCAATTCGTGCTATTCGTGAACAAATAGATAGACGTTGGTCTATTAGACAAAGTACAGGAGATGTTGGGATCGAAAGATCAAATTGGTATAGTCTATAAGTCTGCCGAAAAGCGTTACCGAACCATAATGCCGGAGATTATTGTTAGGAACGACATGTCCTCGGAATTTGTCGCTCAGTCGCATACCCGCTCAGACACCTCCAGTACGTTTCGCTTCGTCTGGTCGCAAATCCGGCGCTACCCGCTCGTCATCGGGGGGCTGATCTTCGGCGCGTTCAGCAACGCCGCGCTCGCCTCTCTGATGCCGTACCTCATCGGTGAGGCGTTCAACGCCGTCAACCAGCCCACGCCGGACATGGCCCGCGTGCAGTGGCTAGCCGTTGTGCTGGTGGTCAGCCAGTTGATCCGGGGTGGGCTCCAGTTCATGCGCAATGTCTCCGCCGAGACGTTCGCGCAGCGGACCGAGCGCGACGTGCGCGACGAACTGTATGCCAGCCTGCTCGGCAAGAGCATGACGTTCCACGCCAGCCAGTCGGTCGGCGAGATCATGGCCCGCGTCACTAACGACGTGCGCGAGATGAACCTGATGATGAGCCCCGGCATCAACATGATCGTCGGTTCCAGCATGTTCGTGCTGCTGCCGATCCTGGTGTCGCCGACCATCCACCCGGCGCTGATCCTCGTGCCGGGCCTGTTTCTCATCAGCTATGTCATCTCGCTGGTCTTCTATGTACGCTCGCTGCACAAAGTCGCGCAGAACGTCCGCCGCAGCTTCGGTGAGATGAACACGCAGCTTGCCGAGACGCTCGACGGCATCGAGGTTGTCAAGGGCACAGCGCAGGAGCGGCAGGAAGCGGACGAGTTCAACACACTCGTGGACCGCGTACAGCACTGGTTCGTGACGCAGGGGCGCATCGAAGCGCGCTATGTCCCTGCGCTGCTGCTCGGGCTGGCGATGGTAGGCGGCTTTATCCACAGCATCATCCTGTATCGGGCAGGCGAGATCAACACCGGCGACATTGTGAACTTCATGGGGCAGCTTTCGCTGTTTGGCTTCCCGGTGTTCTCGTCGCTGTTTGCCTTCTCGCGGCTGGCGCTGGGCTTTGCCGGGGCTGAGCGCATCCTGACGATCATCAACACCGAGACAGACCTCGACCGCAACGAGGAGGGCTACAACCAGCCGATGCGCGGCGCGATCCGGTTTGAGGACGTGTGCTTCGGCTACACACCGGATAACTGCGTCGTGGAGGGCGTTACGTTCTCGGTCGAGCCGGGTCAGACGGTCGCCATCGTCGGGCAGACGGGTTCAGGCAAGACGACGCTCACGCGGCTCATCAACCGCACGTATGACGTAGACGAGGGGCGCGTGCTGGTGGATGACGTCGACGTGCGCGACTGGCAGCTTGAGGCGCTGCGCTCGCAGATCAGCATCATCGAGCAGGAGATCTTCCTGTTCAGCCGCTCGATCCTCGACAACATCCGCTTTGGCCGCCCCGACGCCTCGCGCGAGGAGGTCATCGAGGCGGCGAAGAAGGCGCAGGCGCACGACTTCATCATGAGCTTCCCCGACGGCTACGACACCATCATCGGGCAGCGCGGTGTCACGCTGAGCGGCGGTCAGCGCCAGCGGCTGGCCATTGCCCGCGCGTTCGTCGCCAACCCGCAGATCCTGATCCTCGACGACAGCACAAGCGCCATCGACAGTGCCACCGAGGACCGCATCCAGAAGGCCATCTGGGAGGCGGCGAAGGGCCGCACGACGATCCTGATCACGCACCGCCTCTCACAGATCCGCTGGGCGGACCACATCGTCGTTATGAAGCGGGGGCGCGTCGTGGCGCAGGGCACGCACGAGCAGCTTATGCAGACGTCGGAGTCGTACCGGCGCATCTTCGCGCGGGATGACGACACCCCGGCGGAGCCGCCCGCCACGCGGAGCCTCGACGAGACAGCGCACGTGACACGTCAGATGGAGGACTAGGGCGATGGGCTTTTTCGCCGGTCTTGACGCCGATAAGTACGACCGCCAGTACCCGGACAGCTACCTGTTCAAGCGTCTGTGGCATTATATGCGGGATCACCTCCGCGACCTGATCATCGTCACGGTCGGCGGCCTGCTTGTCTCGCTCGCAGCGGCGCTCATCCCGGTGCTGATCGCTACCGGGGTGGGCTATCTGGAGCAGGGTGCGGACACCACCCGGCAGCTTACGCTGCTGATCGGCGCGCTGCTGGTGACGGTCGTGGTGCAGTACGCCTCAAACTGGACGCGCCGCCTGCTGATCAACAAGATCGTGGCGTCGCTTGTTGCCCGGCTGCGCAAGGATGCGCTCGGGGCAGCGGTTGAGCGCGACATGGCCTTCTACGACGAGAACAAGTCGGGCAAGATCATCAGCCGCATCACGAGCGATACGGAGGAGTTCGGCCAGGTGATGATCTTCACCTCCGACGTGCTGACGCAGATCGTGCAGGCGTTCCTGCTGATCGGGGTGCTGTTCAGCCGCAGCGTGTATCTGACGCTGGTGATGCTGGCCTTCCTGCCGATCATCCTCGGCGTGACGCTGCTGTTCCGCCGCTTCGCGCGGGAGATCACGCGGCAGGGCTCGCGCGCGCTCGCCAGCGTGAACGACAAGATTCAGGAGACGGTCACGGGCATCACCGTCGCCAAGAACTTCCGCCAGGAGGCGGCGATCTACGACGAGTTCGTGGATGTCAACACGCAGTCGTACCGCATCAACATGCGGCGCGGCGTTGTGCTCTCGACCGTCTACCCGGCGCTGAACATGCTCTCCGGCGTGGCGACGGCAACCGTGATGTACGTTGGCGCGGTCGCGGCGGTCAACGGGACGATCAGCATCAGCATCTGGTACCTGTACATCCAGGCGGTAGACCGTTTCTGGTTCCCGTTCATCAACATCTCAAGCTACTGGAACCAGTTCCAGCAGGCGTTAAGCTCGCTGGAGCGCATCTTCGCGCTGATCGACACCGAGAACACCGTCCAGCAGGTGGCGGCTGAGCCTGCCACCGACCTGCGCGGTGAGATCGTGTTTGACAACGTGGACTTCTCCTACAAGCCGGACGAGCCCGTCCTGTCCGGCTTCAACCTGCACATCCGGCCCGGAGAGAGCGTGGCGTTCGTGGGGCACACGGGCGCAGGCAAGAGCACCATCGCCAAGCTGATCACCCGCTTCTATGAGTTTCAGGGCGGGCGGATCCTGATTGACGGGCGAGACATCCGCAGCTTTGACCTGCAGAGCTACCGCAGCCGGCTGGGGCTGGTGCCGCAGTCGCCGTTCCTGTTCAGCGGCACGATCATGGACAACGTGCGCTATGCCCGCCCGGAGGCGACGGACGAGGAGATCGAGGAGATTGCCTACAGCATCGGGGGCGGCGAATGGCTCGACACGCTGCCCGACGGCCTGCAAACCGACGTAGGCGAGCGCGGCGCGAAGCTCAGCATGGGGCAGCGTCAGCTTGTCAGCCTGATGCGCGTGCTCGTGCAGCGGCCCGCGATCTTCATTCTCGACGAGGCCACCGCCAGCATCGACCCGTTTACGGAGATGCAGATTCAGGAAGCCATCGAGATGATCCTGGCCCGCTCCACATCGATCCTGATCGCGCACCGGCTGAGTACCGTGCGCAGCGCAGACCGGATTATCGTGCTGCGCGAGGGGCGCATCATCGAGGAGGGCAACCACGAGTCGCTGATGCAGCAGGGCGGCCACTACGCGGAACTGTATAACACATACTTCCGCCACCAGTCGCTCAGCTATGTGGAGAACGCCCGCTCGATGCTGGAGGAGATCAACCGCACGCCGGGGGATTAGAGCGCGGTGGGGTTATAAAAATCGTGGGTAGGGGCGGGTCGTGATGCGCG
>DGDY01000025.1:4375-18028 GCA_002385675.1 Anaerolineales bacterium UBA3940
ATAAGAGACAGGTATAACACATACTTCCGCCACCAGTCGCTCAGCTATGTGGAGAACGCCCGCTCGATGCTGGAGGAGATCAACCGCACGCCGGGGGATTAGAGCGCGGTGGGGTTATAAAAATCGTGGGTAGGGGCGGGTCGTGATGCGCGACTCACGTCGGGCAACACGCGCCCCTACCCCAATATCGCGTATAAACATTGGTTTATAGGCATAAATAGGCGTAGGGGCGGGTCTCAGACCCGCCCCTACCCATATTACGTGTAAGGAGCCGCGAAGTTTATTCGCGGCGGGTTTGATCGCCATGTCTCTGTCCGGTGGCGAAAACAGGCATCGCAGGGGAGGGGTTGCGGCAGCGGCGTACCCCGCCCCGCATTACGCCTCTGACCCCACCTCCAACCGCCGTCGTGCCTCGGCGAGCTGCCGCTCCACCGCTTCGGGCGCGGTGCCGCCCGTGACCGCGCGCCGCCTCACCGACTGCTTGAAGTCGAGCACGGCCTTCACATCCGCCCCGAACAGCGGCGACTCAAGCTGGTAGTCCGTGAGGGGTAGCGACTCAAGCGTCAGGCCGTTCGTCTCCGCTCGCCGCACCACCCGCCCGACGACGCTGTGCGCCTCGCGGAACGGCATGCCCTTATCGACCAGATAGTCGGCCAGGTCGGTGGCGAGCATCGCCGTGTCGAGCGCGGCGCGCATCGCCTCGCCATCTGGCTCCAGCGAGGCGATCACCCCCGCGACGACCGGCAGCGTCACGCCCAGCGTGTCCACCGTGTCGAAGAGCGGCTCTTTGTCCTCCTGCAGGTCCTTGTTGTAGGCGCTGGGCAGACCCTTCAGCACGACGAGCAGCGTGTTCAGGTTGCCGATGAGCCGCCCGGACTTGCCGCGTGCCAGCTCCAGCGAGTCGGGGTTGCGCTTCTGCGGCATCAGGCTGGAGCCGGTCGCGTAGCCCTCGCCGATGGTCAGGAAGCGGAAGCCGGGGCTGCTGTACAGGATCAGGTCTTCGGCGAGGCGGCTGAGATGCACGCCGATCATCGCCGCGTTGAACAGGAACTCGGCGGCGAAGTCCCGGTCGCTCACCGCGTCGAGACTGTTCGGTGTGACGCTGCTCAGCCCCAGCTCGACGGCGAGCGCCTCGCGGTCGATGGCGAACGGGTTGCCCGCCAGCGCGCCCGCGCCGAGCGGCGACACTGCCGCACGCCGCGCTCCATCGGCCAGCCGCTCCCGGTCGCGCTCCAGCATCCAGAAGTACTGCATCAGCCAGTGTGCGAAGAGGACGGGCTGCGCGGGCTGGAGGTGCGTGTAGCCGGGCATGATCAGGTCGCGGTGCGCGCTGGCCTTCTCCACGATGGCGCGCTGCACCTGCCGCAGATCGGCCTGCACCTGCTCGATGGCGTCGAGCAGCCACAGGCGCAGGTCCAGCGCGACCTGATCGTTGCGGCTGCGCCCGGTGTGCAGCTTGCCCGCCACCGGCCCGACGATCTCGGTTAAGCGCCGCTCAACCGCTGTGTGGATGTCCTCGTCACTCGGCTGTGGCTCGAACGTGCCCGCCTCGAACTCCTGTCGGACCTGCTCCAGCCCCGCCACGATCTGCGCGTGCTCCTCCTCCGTGAGCAGCCCGGCGCGGTGCAGCGCCCCAGCATAGGCCACACTGCCGCGGATGTCCGCCGCATACAGCCGCCGGTCAAAGCCAAAACTGTCGTTGAACTGGCGCATCAGATCGTCAGTGCCGCCCTCGAAGCGGCCACCCCACAGGCGCATGGGCTTACATCTCCTTCTGTACGAACTCGCCCGGGGTCATGACCGGGATGTCAAGCGCATCGCGGATGGCGAGCAGATGGTCGTCGTTCGAGATCAGCACGGCCCCCGCGAAGTCGGCGAGCGCGGCAAACTTGCGATCGTCCGGGTCTTCTATCGCGTCGAAGGTGTTGGGGTATGTCTCGCCCCCGTACTCCGACCCCGGCGTGAAAAGGTCCTCGAACAGCGCCCAGTCAAGCGGGGGGATCTGCTCGATGATCTTGCGCGTCTCGTCGCGGGTCGCCTCGTTCCACACGAGAGCCAGCCGCCCCTCGCGCACGGCGCGGATGATCGCCGCGGCGCTGCTCGACGGGTTGAACCCGGCGGCGACGAAGATGTTGGTATCGAGCACGACACGCGTGATGGGCATGGCTGTGTGTTTCCTGACTCGAACCCCTCTGGCAATGGTTGCTTGCGACCTGCGCCATCCTCCCCTGGGGAGCGATTTGGATAAGACAGTTTTTTTGATCCGCGTAGTTGCGCCTACTCATCCCGCCGAACCCCCTCCGGACCGGCAGCTTATGGCTGTGCCAACTGCACGCCGAGCGGCGACACAGTCGCGGCGAGGTTGGGTGGTGGGCGCCACAGCCCTCACACATGCGGACGGCGCGGGGTTGAGGGGGAAGCCCCTTAATCCCGCTTGAAGATCGAGTAGTCCGGTGCGCGGAAGCGGCTTTTACCCGTCCCGGCGATGCTCAGCATCGCGTCCACCTTGAGCGGCAGGCCCCATAGCTGGATGAATCCGGCAGCGTCCTGCTGGTTGTACACATCCGACATGCCGAACGAGGCGTAGTCCTCGCGGTACAGGCTGTAAGGCGACCGCCGCCCCAGCACGATCAGGTTGCCCTTGTACAGCTTCAGCCGGACCTCGCCGGTGACGTGCCGCTGCGTGACCATCACAAAGCCGTCGAGCGCCTCGCGCAGCGTCGAGAACCACTTGCCGTCGTATACGAGTTCAGCATAGCGCAGGGCGTTGAGCTGCTTCCAGTGCAGGGTGTCTTTGTCCAGGCAGATGCTCTCCAGTTCGCGGTGCGCGGTGTAGAGGATGGTGCCGCCGGGTGTCTCATACACGCCGTGCGACTTCATGCCGACGAGCCGGTTCTCGACGATGTCCGCCCGGCCAATCGCGTTGCGCCCGCCGATCTCGTTGAGCGCCAGCATCAACTCGACCGGGCCCATGCGCTTGCCGTTCAGCCCGACGGGGGTGCCGCTTTCGAACTCCAGCGTGATGATCTCCGGTTCGTCGGGGGCGTCCTCCGGGCTGACGGAAAGCTGGTACATCTCCTCCTCGGGTGACTGCCACGGGTCTTCGAGCAGGCCGCCCTCGTGGCTCATATGCCAGATGTTCGCGTCCCGACTGTAGATCGACTTCTCCGTCTGGGCGATGGGCACGTTGTGTTTGCGGGCGTAGGCGATGGCGTCCTCCCGGCTGCGGATGTCCCACTCGCGCCAGGGTGCGATGACCTTGAGCGTCGGGTTGAGCGCCATTGCCGTGACCTCAAAGCGCACCTGGTCGTTGCCCTTGCCGGTGCAGCCGTGGGCGATGGCGTCCGCGCCCTCCTGCTCGGCGATCTCGACCTGCCGCTTGGCGATCAGCGGGCGGGCGAACGACGTGCCGAGCAGGTACTTGTGCTCGTAGACCGCGCCCGCCTGCATCGTCGGGAAGACGAACTCCGTCAGGAACTGCTCGCGCAGGTCCTCGACGATGACCTTGCTCGCGCCGCTCTGGATGGCCTTCTCTTCCAGCCCCTCAAGCTCCTGCCCCTGGCCGAGGTCGGCGGTATAGCAGATGACCTCACAGCCGTAGTTCTCAACGAGCCAGGGCACGATGATCGACGTGTCCAGCCCGCCGGAGTAAGCCAGTACAACCTTCTTCACCTGTTTCTTATCGATGTTCTGCTGCTCTGCCATGGTAAAACTCTCCTTCAAGATCAGGTAGGGGCCGGTCTGGAACCGGCCCCTACAAATAAAACCCGATATGATGTTACGTCCGGTAGTGCCCGTTGATGGTCACATAGTCGTGGCTGAGGTCGCACGTCCAGATGGTCGTCTCCGCCTCGCCCAGCCCCAGGTCGAGCCGGAACCCCCACGCCTCGCCGGACATGAGTGCGATGGCGGCAGGCTCGTCGTAGTTCGTAGGGCCGCCCTGCTCAAAAAGCCGGATGGCCTCCACGCCCTCCGCGTCGAGTAGCGACAGCGCCATCCGCCCGGCGTCGACCGTCACGCCTGCCCGGCCCGCCGCCGCGATAATCCGGCCCCAGTTGGGGTCGGCGCCGTAGAAGGCCGTCTTGCAGAGCGGCGAGGTGGCAATCGCGTTGCCCACGGCCCGCGCCGCCTCGACGCTCTCCGCCCCGGTGATGTGCAGCGTGACGAACTTCGTCGCACCCTCGGCGTTGCGCACCAGCTCCTGTGCCAGCGTCGTGCAGACGGTTTCCAGCGCGGCATAGAACTTGGCGTCATTCTCGCCGACCTCCACGCCCGACGCGCCGTTGGCCAGCAGCAGCACCGTGTCGTTGGTGCTCATGTCGCCGTCCACGACGATGCGGTTGAAGCTGTGATCCGCCGCGCGCTTGAGCATGGCCTGCAGCGCCGGCTGGGGCACGGCGGCGTCAGTGACGATGACCGCCAGCATGGTTGCCATGTTGGGCGCGATCATGCCCGCGCCTTTGGCAATCCCGCCGATGCTGTAACCCGCGTCGGTGTGGACGCAGGCAAGCTTGGGGTAGGTGTCCGTCGTCATGATGGCGAGCGCCGCGTCGCGCCAGCCATCCGCCTCAAGTTGCCCGGCTGCCGTCTCAATGCCGTGCCTGACGTGCTCCATCGGCATCGGCACGCCGATCACCCCCGTTGAGAGCACAAGCACCTCGCCCGGCTCGCAGCCGATCATGCTCGCCGCCGCTGCCGCCATTGCCTGTGCATCGCGCATGCCCTGCTCGCCGGTGCAGGCGTTGGCGTTGCCCGCGTTGGCGACGACTGCGCGCACCGCTCCGCCGCCACGTATCACCGCCTCGTCGAGCAGCACCGGGGCCGCCTTAACATGGTTGGTCGTGAAGACGCCCGCCGCCGCGCAGGGGCGGTCGCTGGCAATGAAGGCAATATCTTTATCGTCTACCTTCAGCCCGCAGTGGACGCCCGCCGCGCGGAAACCCCTAACTGTGAAGCTCGTCATGATGCCTACCTGCTCCCGTTCCCATTTGAATGATCAGCGTCAAGATGATAGATGACCGCGATCTCGTCGCACCTGTCCCGCAGCGGGCAAAGCTGGCAGTCTCGCCAGACCTTCTCCGGGTAGTTGGCGATGCCATCTACCTGGAAGCCCAGCCGCAGGAACACCGGCGCGGCCCGTGTTAGGGCGAGCACGCGGCGCATCCCGCGCGCCTCGGCAAGCCGGACCGCCGCCTGGATCAGCTTGCCGCCCAGTCCGTTGCCCCGGTACTCCGGCACGACGGCCAGCGAGCGCACCTCGCACAGCTCGTCGTTGAAGTGCACCAGCGACACACACCCGACAAGCTCACCATCACGTTCTGCCACCAGCCAGTCGTCAATGTGGGCGCGCATCTCCGCAGGGTTGCGGGGCAGCATGCGCCCCGCCCTCACCTCGTCGGCAAAGATGGCCAGCATCTCGTCGATCTCCGAGATGCGCGCCCCACGTATGTTGACGTTGTCGTCGCTGCCGCTCACAGCAGCGGCCTGCTTCAGCCGGTGCGTTTGCATGATGGTCTTGCTCCCCTCACTCTGAATGTTTAACAAGAGATAATTCCTTCTATTCGATCCATATCTGCACGGGTGAGGCTAATGAGGGATAATCTCCCCTAATACCTCCATCAGCCGGTCGATTTCCTTCTCCGTCACGATCAGCGGTGGCAGCAGGCGGAGGACGTTCTCCCCGGCGTTGAGCAGGATCACGCCCCGCTCGTAGCCCGCCTGCACCACAGACGCTACCGGGACGTCCATCTCCACACCGATCATCAGGCCCAGCCCGCGCACGTCCTTAATGTGCGGCGAGCCAAGCTCGCGCAGGCGGCCCATGAGCAGCGCCCCCATCTTCTCGACGTGCGCCAGCATCGCCGGGTCGCTCACCCGCTTCAGCACTACCTGCGCCGCCCGCGCGGCGACCGGCCCCCCGGCGAACGTGCTGCCGTGGTCGCCCGGCTCGATGGCGCTTGCGACCTCGTCGGTGAGCAGCGTCGCGCCCATCGGCAGGCCGCCGCCCAGCGCCTTGGCCAGCGTCATCATGTCGGGCTGCACGCCGAAGTGTTCGTAGGCCCACAGACGGCCCGTCCGCCCCATCCCGCTCTGGATCTCATCGAACACCAGCAGCGCGCCATGCTCGTCGCATGCCTCACGCAGCGCGCGGAGGAACTCCGGCGTGGCGACGTTCACGCCGCCCTCGCCCTGTACCGGCTCGACGAACACCGCGCACGTCTGCGGGCCGACGAACGCCCTGATCGCGTCCACATCGTTGAAGGGCGCGATACTCACGCCGGGCATCAGCGGGCGGAAGGGCGCCTGGTACTGCTCGCGGGCGGTAAGGGCCAGCGCGCCAGCCGTCCGCCCGTGGAAGCCGCCGGAAAAAGCGACGATCCCGGTTTTATCGGGACCGTCGTGCGTGCGTGCATATTTCCGCGCAAACTTAATGGCCGCCTCGATCGCTTCCGCGCCGGAGTTGCAGAAGTAAACCTTACCGGCGAAGCTGTGCTGGCACAGGCTCTCTGCAAGCTCGGCCTGCGGCGCAGTGTGGTACAGGTTCGAGACGTGACCGAGCGTTTCCAACTGCTCGTGGACGGCGGCGATGATCTCCGGGTCGGCATGGCCCAGCGCGTTGACGGCGATGCCGGAGCCGAAGTCCAGGTATTCGCGCCCCTCGGCGTCCACGACCGTCATGCCCTGCCCGCGCACCAGCACGAACGGCGCGCGCTTGTACGTGCCGAGCACGTAACTGGTGTCCTTCTCGGTAATCTCTGCTGCCTGTCTGGTTTCTAATGCCATGCGCTGTCGCCCTCCGTTTTCGGGTTTATAGAGCCCCCACCGTCCTCCCCCTTGCAATGGGGGGGAGAGACCGCACAACCGCGAGTTGCCGGTCAGGGGGCTCGCTGTTATTCCTGACCGGCTACCCCAGCACCACCGTCGTGCCTGCGTCCGCTTGCAGCCCGGTGAGGTTCGTAATTACCGCCGACTGCGCGCCCTTCGCCAGCGCGTCGAGCGCCGCCCGCACCTTCGGGATCATCCCGTCGCGGATCACGCCCGCCTCGATCAGTTCGTTCACCTCGTCCGCCGTGAGGCGCGGCGCAACCTCATCGCCGACCTTCACGCCCGGCACGTTCGAGACGAACACCGCGCGCCTCGCGCCGACCGCCCCGGCAATCGTCCCGGCGGCGTGGTCGGCGTTGACGTTGTAGCGCCCACCCGGCCCGGCGGAGATCGGCGAGATGACCGGCACGACGCCCTCAGCGCACAGCTCGCGCAGCACGTCGGCGCGCACCTCCACGATCCGCCCGACGAGGCCCATGTCCTCCGGCGAACCGGCTTCCGCCCAGCGCTCGGCACGCAGCAGGCCGCGGTCCACCCCGCTCAGGCCCATCGCATCGACGCCCGCCTCAAGCAGCGCCAGCGTCAGCAGCTTGTTCACGCTGCCGGAGAGCACCATCTCAGCGACGCGCAGGCCCGCCTCGTTAGTGATGCGCTGCCCGTTGACAAAGGTCGCCTCGACGCCGAGTTGCTCCATTAGCGCGCTGATCGAGCGCCCACCGCCGTGCACCACGATGCACCTCCGCCCGCCGTTCAGCCCGGCGATAGCCCTGGCAAGCTGCGGGATGAAGCCCTCGGTTTCGAGGTCGTTGCCGCCGACCTTGATCACGTCGATGTGCATGGCTGCCCTCGTACGCCTTTCTTCTCTCAACGACTACGAGCCGGAAACAGCCGTCTCAACGGCTAGCAGGCCCGCCGTCTCATTGAAACCGGCCATCAGGTTAAAGTTCTGCACGGCCTGCGACGCCGCGCCCTTCTGCAGATTGTCGAGCGCCGAGACCACGATCAGCGTGTCTGCCGTCGCCGCCGTCGTGGAGATCACTGCGCGCGGTGTGCGGTTAACGTGCGCCAGCGTCGCCATCTCGCCTTCCGATAACACCTCGACGAGCGGCTCGCCCTCGTACTGCTCGGCGAGCGCCTGCCGCGCCGCGTCCATGTCGGTGACGGGCACGTACATCGTCGAGATGATGCCCCGGTCGACCGGCAGCAGGTGCGGCGAGAAGATCAGCCGGCCCTGCTCGACGCCTTCCTTGGCAAGCTGCTGCTCGACCTCGGCCAGATGCCGGTGGCTGCGCCCGATGCTGTACGGGTAGAAGTTGCCGTGAAGTTCGGCGAAGAGCGTGTGCTGCTTCGGGGAGCGCCCCGCGCCGCTAACGCCCGATTTGGCGTCCACGATGATTGGCCCGCCTTCGGCGATCAGGCCGCGCCGGGCGAGGGGCACGAGGCCCAGCAGCATCGAGGTGGCGTAGCAGCCAGGGTTGGCGATGAGCGAGCGCCCGACGAGCGTATCCCGCCACAGCTCCGGGATGCCATAGGGAACCGGCAGCAGGTCCGGCGCCGGGTGCGCGACCTTATACCACTGCTCATAGACCGCCGCGTCGTCGATGCGCAGGTCGGCGGAGAGGTCCACGACCTTCACGCCGTACTCAAGCGCCTGCGCGGCGAGCGGTGCGGAACTGGTGTGCGGCAGGCACAGAAAGACGGCATCAACCTCGCCGAGCGGGGCGTCCTGCGCGCGCACGAGCGGCACATCCGGCGCGAGCGGGTGGCTCTGGCGCAGAGTCTGCCCGGCCATGCTCTCCGACGTCCCGAAGCGGATATGCACGCCGGGGTGCCGGGCCAAGATCGCGGCCAGCTCTAGCCCGGTATAGCCTGTCGCGCCGTACACACCTACGTTGACCTGCATTGCGGCTTCTCCCTTAACACAAAAAAACCGCCCCCGGTTGCCCGGGAGCGGTTTGCTGTCAATCTGGCCTGCCTAAGCCACTGCAACCACCACTAGCCGGACACCGGAATGGGCGTCTGGCGGCGACGAGGGTAACGGCGGATGCGGGCTGTCAGCGAATTCATTGGCTTAAGTGTTTGCTTCCTCTCAAAAATACTGCCCCAAAACATATCACACGCCGCGAAATGAGTCAACCCTTTTGTCGAAACTGGTGCTCTCAGCTTTTTGTTTGCCCGCGATCCCGATTCACCCCTTGACATCCCCGCGCGCGATCGAGTATCATGCACGACAATATGGACACGGCAGCACTCGCAACCCGCAACATGAATACCACCACCACTGACCGCCGCCAGGCCGGGCCTGGAGCGGTTTTTCGGGTTGCCGAAGGTCATCTAGCCGTAAGATGACATCGCCGAGCGCAGACCGAGCCCTCCAGAGCCCATCTGGAGGGCTTTTTTGTGGGCTACGCCGGGCAATGAGCGCGCAGGAGGAGAGAGGATATGACAGACAGCAGCGCACCCGTTTTTGTGCAGGAGGATCACCTCATCCCCGTCGACGACTACCCCTCTCGCATGATGACCATCCCGCCGTCGCGGATGTTCATGATCAAAAAGGGGCTTGCCGTCTACGAGCAGGCCAACCCCGGCAGCCCGATCTTCGACGCTTCGCAGGGCGACGGCGGCGCGAGCCTGCCCGGCGTGCCGCTCACCATCCTCGAAGCGGCCAACGAACTCCAGATCGAGCACGGCACCGGCTACGACTCGCCCTACGGCGCGGACGTGTTCCGCCGGGCAGTGGTCGAGGACTACTGGCAGCTTGACTCGGATACCGGGCTGGGCCCGCAGAACGTGGTTGCCACGGTGGGCGGGCGTGATGCGCTGATCAAGGCGTACATGGCGGCGCTGCACGTCGGTACCGGGCGCATCGGCGACGTGATTGCCGTCTCCCGCGTGCCCTGGATCAGCTACAACTGGGGGCCGTACGGCATCGGCGCGAACGTTGTGCTAATGCCCGGTGAGGCGCAGAACGGCTGGGCCTACACGCCGGAAGGCATCCGTGAGGCGGTCGCCGCCGCCGAAAAGCGCGGGCGGCAGGTGGCGATGCTCGTCATTACCAACCCCGACAACCCGACCGGGCTGACCATCTCCGCCGAGCGGCAGGCCGAGCTGGCCCACGCGGCGCTTGAGGCGGGCGTGCGCTACGTGCTCTTCGACTGGATGTACCACTACGTTACCGACGAGGAGCCGATGGACCTGAACAGCTTCATCAAGCGGTTCTCGCCGGAGGAGCGCGGGCGGCTGATGTTCCTCGACGGCATTACCAAGTCGCTCGGCGCGTCGAACATCCGCAACGCGCATCTCATCGCGCCGGAGCCGGTTGTCAAGTTCATCACCGCGCAGGCCTCGCACGGCGTGATCCCCTCCTTCTACTCGCAGGCGGTGGCGATTGCCGCGTACAAGCAGGGCTTCCGTGAGGCGGCGGCGACCATCATCGAGCCGACGAACGCCAGTCGCGCGGTCCTGCGCGAGATGCTGGACGCGCACGGCTTCACGGCCATTCTCGGCAAGGGCTACTACGCCTTCATTGAAGTCGGTGAGTGGCTGCGGGCGGCAGGCATGGCCGATAGCGCCGAGCTTGGCGAGTACCTGGCCGAGCAGTGGGGCGTGGCGATTGTGCCGGGCGCGTACTTCTCGCGGTTCGGCGCGGACTGGGTGCGCTTCTCCTACGCGACGCCGGTCGAGCGGACGCGCGGCGCGGTCGAGCGCCTCGTCGCCGGGCTGGCGGCGCTGAAGGGGTAGGGTTGGGCATATTGGTATGGCGTTGTAGGGGCGGGTGTGATGCGTGATGCTCTGCATCAACCGCATCATTAGACCCGCCCCTGCCGAAACCCCCTTAAGCCTCGGAGCGCCGACAGAGGGGGTCTCAAGAACAGGTGCGCAATCAGCGCAGGGGTTAGGACACGAAGAGAGGGGCAGACAGTGACAGCGTTATCGACACCCGACATCAACAGCTTCGCCGAGAAGTATCTGCTGGCCATTGAGACGGACGAGCGTTCGGCGCGCGAGGGAGGCACGAGCGGCCTTGAGCTGGAGTGGAACCTGTACGACTCCCGCTTCCAGCCGCTTCGCACCGTTGGCAATGGCCGCAGCTTCGTTGACGTGCTGCGTGAGGAGTACGTCCCACACTGGCTGGACTGGCACACCAAGCCCGAAGTCTTCCACTGGATGACGGAGTGGATCACCCGCCCGTACTTCTCGCCGGTGCACACCGTGTATGAGGGGTGGCTGCTTGAGGCCTGCCTGCTCAACATTCTCTCAAAGGCCAGCGCCGATCTGGGCGAGCGGCTGTACATGTTCCACGGCAACGTGCTGCACCCCGTCGAGGTCAGCCATGCCGACATACCCGGTAGCTGGAACCTCGCCAAGCGTCGCTACCTGGAGCGCTGCGTGGATCTGCACGGGGCGAGCCTCGCCACTGCCGGAACACACGTCAACGTCTCGCTGCCTGACACGCTCCTCGGCTGGGACTTTATGCACCTGCCCAGCAGCGAGCGCACCAACGGCCACCTCGACAACTACAAGAACCGCGTCTACATTGAGGCCACGCGCCTGATGCGTGCCTTCGCCGCGCTGTCGATGGCGGTGACGGCCAGCACACCGCTCCGCACCGACACGCGCACTGGCGAGCCGCTTGTCATCCTGACCGACGTAGACTCGAACCGCAACCTGACCTTCCCCAACGACCGCACGCTCGACGTGCCGTACCTGTACCGCAGCTACGAGGACTACGTGAACATCTCGTATGACCTCGTGCGGCGCGGCGTGCGCTTCGGCAACAACAACTGGACGCCGGTTCGCGCCCGCTCCTCCGCCGAGCCGGTTGAGCGCATCATCTCGCTGACCGCCGACGAGTTGAGCGAGTTGTACCGGCGCGGGATCTACCCCGGCGGCGAGTCGATCAGCCTGGAGGAGATGGCGGCGCAGATTGAGCAGGCCAACCTGCGCGCGCGCATCGACCTGCCGATGTCCCGCGTGGAGCTTCGCACCGACGAGGGCGGGCACGACATCGATCTGGACATCGCTCACCTGGCGCTGGTCGAGCTTCTGCTCATCCGCTTTTACATCGACCCGGAGTTTGCGCGGGCCTTCCGCTACGACGTCGAGGATATCGCGCGGGCGCGGCGCAATGAGTCCGCTGCCGCCACCTACGGGCTGCGAGCGGAGATCGAGAACCCGTTCACCGGCAAGCCGATCACCATGCGCGCCTTCCTGGGCTGGACGCTGGAGCAGGTCCGCCCGCTGGCGCAGGCGCTGGGGCGGCAGGCGCTGCTCCAACCGCTCGTCGAGATGCACCTCGGTGCGCCCAACACCGCCGAGAAGCTGCGCGCGCGGGTGCGTAAGGCCATCGGTGACAGCGTCATCGTGCCGCCGGAGGTGCTCAAGGAGCTTGCCGAGGAGCGCGAGGCGGAAGTGCGGCGGCAGGTGCGGCGTATCGCCGCCGAGGTCGAGAGCATGAACGGCGAGGGTCAGAAGCTCCGCGAGTTGATCGAGGCGGCGCGCGGCGAAGCGCGGCGGCAGCCCGCACCCGTGCGCATCGACTTCTACCCGGCGCAGCCGGAGGTCACCCTCCACCTGGACAAGACGAGCGAGATCGTCGCGCTGGCCCAGCGGCTGATCAGCATCCCCAGCGTGACGAACTGCCCCGACGAGCGGCTTGACGAGGTCGCGCGGGCGGCGCATTTTATCCGCGAGTATCTGGAGGGTGCAGGCGTGCGGGTGCGGATGTTCGATGAGGGCAAGTACCCGGCACTGCTGGCGAGCTTCCCCGGCCAGCTAGAGGCCCCGGTGATGCTCGCCGGGCACTTCGACGTGGTCGAGCCGCAGCCGGACGACTCGCAGTTTGAGCCGCGCATCGAGGGCGACTATCTGTGGGGGCGCGGCAGCGCGGATATGAAGACGGTCGTCGCCACCTACCTGGTGTGGATGAAGGACCAGATGCAGAAGCCTGGCCCCAGGCCCGGCGTGAACCTGCTGCTCGTCGGCAACGAGGAGAACGGCGAAACCGAGCCGATGGGCACGCCGCACGTGCTCGCGGCGCTGCAGACCGAGCTGAACTACATCCCCGGCCTCATCATCGCCGGGGAGCGCACCGGCGAGAGCGGCACCGAGCTTGTCGGCGAGGTGTGTGTGGAGAACCGGGGCGTGGTGCGCCTGAAGCTCGTCGCGCACGGCGAGGCGGGGCACACTGGCACGGCCAGTGTCAAGGCCGACATCGGCGAGCAGCTTGTGCGTGCGCGGACGGAACTGCCGGCTATCCTCGCAGAGTACCTGACGCTCGACGCGGCGAACGGCTGGCGCTCCAGCTACCGCTTCCCGTTCCTCACGCTGGGGCAGCCGGGCGTGTACAACATCGTCGCGGAACGCGGCGAGTTGGGGCTGGAGGTGCGGCCCATCCCGCAGGATGACATCGCATCGCTGCTTGAGGCGATCTGCGCCTATGGGGAAGCCAATGGCCTGGAGGTTATCGTCGAGGTGCGGGATGCGGGCGTCGCCTGCGACCCGGCCAACCCGCACCTGCTGAACCTGCTCGACGCCATCCGCGAGGCGACGGGCGAGGAGCCGCGCGTTGGCAAGAAGTTGCCGGGCACAAGCGCGCGCTTCGCGCCGACCGGGCAGGCGGTCGTGTGGGGGCAGACGGGCCTCGGCCCGCACGCCAGGGACGAGCGGCACTATATCCCCAGCATCAAGCCGTACTATGATGCGCTCGACGCGCTGGCGAAGCGATATACGGGGTAGTAAGGGCGGGGGAACGCCGCGAATAAGCATCGCGGCTCCCTGTCTATACACCAATGTTTATACGCGGTATTGGTAGGGGCGGGGCTATTT
>DGDY01000025.1:18319-18471 GCA_002385675.1 Anaerolineales bacterium UBA3940
GCGCATCACGACCCGCCCCTACAATGCCTATCTCCTAGCCAGGCCTGCGCCGACAATCCATGTTCATATCCACCGGGGCTGCCTATTCCGGGAACAATGCCGGTGGGCGTTTGGGCGCGTACCGCACAGGGAAGAACCCCCGCACGGGCCGG
>DGDY01000025.1:18746-18883 GCA_002385675.1 Anaerolineales bacterium UBA3940
CCCCCGCACGGGCCGGTCTGCCCGGTACGCGGATTTCTGCGCACAGACGACGCCTTTGTCTGATGCCTCGCAGCGGATGAAGTCCGTGTCGTCGCCGGGGTGGTTTGGATCGTAGATATAAAGGTCTGTGATGCCCG
>DGDY01000207.1 GCA_002385675.1 Anaerolineales bacterium UBA3940
CGGCGCGCTCTGAAGGTATGTGAGTTGAGGCGTAAGAAGTGGGAAACGTTTGGGCGAAGGCGGCGTGCAACTGTTCTTCGACGACAGAGGGTGAAGCGTGACTCTCGATGAAGTTAACACAGCGACGACGCATACTGAGCAGCTTCTGCCGGTCGGTCAAGAGATCGGTGACTGCGTCAACCAGCGCGTCAGCATTGTTATTCGAGACTAGTCGTCCAGTCTGGTCATTAATTACTATTCCCTCCGGGCCGCCGCAATCCGTTGCGACAACTGGCGTACCGCACGCCATTGCTTCAAGCATCACAATCCCCAATCCTTCCTGAGTACTGGAGATTACGAACAACTGTGCTCGGCGATAAAGGTCGACAAGCTCATCCCGTGACACTTTGCCTTTGAACACGACTGCATCTTCCAGTCCCAATTCATCTCGCAAACTCTGCAACCTTGGCCCTGGCTCATCCCCCGCCAGTACAAGCTTCACGTCAGGAAGTTGCTGATGCACTCGGGCAAACGCTCTGAGTAAAAGGGGAATGTTCTTTCTAGGATCGTTGATTCGGCTGACGTTCAGTATGAAGCGTTCACCAGTATCTCGCTCGTCGTCGGGAAGTGGATTGAAGCGCGAGACATCGACGGGCACCATCACAAGTTCTGTACGGTCTGAAACCTCAGGCACAGCTTCCTGTACCCGGCGCATGGTATACGGACTTTGAGTTAGGATGCGTGATGCCCGGCGCAAAACCAGCCTTTCTTGCCAAGCTAAAAAAGGCCAGAAAGGGCTGCTCAAAATGCCCTTAGCCCATTCGTCATTGATCAGCACTTTGCCGCGTAGCTCATCTTCATACATCGTCCCCAACCACAAGATGTAACGCTTCCGTCTTAGCGCGAGTGGCAAGGCGTGAAGACATGGCCCTCCGGCGACGACAACTTGATCGAACTGGTCAAACAGGTTACCGAAGATCCACTGCGGCATGAAGTAGAACAACCATAGCGGGGCGGGGAGGGGTGCGTTTGCTAGTGTTGGATGCGGATGGTCTTTTCGCCGATGAACGCGCCAAGTCCTGATTGTCTGGCGAAGTCGCTCCCAACGACCTATGCCATCCCCCTCGAAGGCGGCATAAAGGGCAGTTGCTCGATGTCCCCAACGGTTTAAAAACGTAAACCACCAATCGACAACGGTTGGCACTCCGCCGGGGCGTTCCGCTTGCAGTGTTAGGACACAGGTATGGTCGCGGGGTCTGTCAGGTGATGGGTTCATAGACACTTCAAATTTCCGCTACGTATGTTCGCGACCTCTGCGATTCTCTTACTGCTTCGTGCCGAAAAGCTGGATGAAACGTCCAGAAAGATAAACTGGCAAGGCCAAAGATTGCTAAAAGCGGCACGATGAGACCCAACTCACCACCGTGCAATAGTCGGTATAGCCACCACCAGTCTGGTAGATTGTAGGAAAACAGTTCTCTCAGTAACGTCGGCGCATCGTAGGATGACGGTGTGTCAAGGTAGTTCTGCCAGTCAGGAAGATTGCGAATAGCGGTTAACGCGCCTTCGGTCTGCATCCGCAGTGGCCACCACTCAAGGCTCCATACAAGGGTATCGCTTGAGCCGGTGATGTTCTGAGAGGCGAGATACGACTGATAACGTTCGGTAGGGACTATCAGTGAAGGAGCCTGTAACAGTATGGTAAGTGCGGTCAGAGCACCGATCAACGCTCGGTGCCAACGTGCAAATACTTGTGGCTTGTGAAAGAACTCTGCGAAGATGATAAAAAGCGGAAGAATGCCGTTTAGAATGTAGTATGGTCCCCATCCATATAGGCCGAGACCAGAATACTGTGCATGGAAAATGAGATCTGAAACAAACAGTAACCCAAGTACTGCCAACAGGAAGCTGTGTTTGCGTCTGAAACGGCGTGCCACAATGGGCAACGCGAACAAGATTGGCATGTAAATGAACATACCCTGCCATGGACTGAACAGCCATCGAGCTAAACCTGGCAGGATAGGGGCGCCCGGATAGGGTGCATGTCCTGTATAACCAAAGACGAAGATATCTTCGAATCTCAAGTAGTTGTACAGAGGGATGATCCAAACAATGGCTAGTCCACCAGCAATGCACCACATCGCAGCCTTGATGCGGTTTTGGTGACTCTCCCAGGCAGGCGAACCGAGTACAAGCAATCCGAGTGCTGGCCCGGCAGTTATGGCTGAAGCTCGCGTAACTATGGCAACGCCGTATATCAAGCCAGCAGCGAAGCATTTAATCCAGCGCTGTTCTCTCTCTACCTGGGCGCTGATGACAAAATAAAGGGCACCCAAGACCCCCATTGCAGCCTGTACCATGTCATAAGATTGACGTGAAAGCCCCCACAGAATGCTTCCAAATGCCACCAATACAGCGGTCTTGAGCGCCGTCTGTGCGTTGTAGCCGAGCTTTTGTACAATGCCGAACGCAAACGCGACGATGAGACTGCTTGAGATTAACATTACTGCGCTTGTTGGAAGTGCATCACTGGGGCTCAAGTATTTTGCAACGCCGATCTTTTTAGCCAGGTCTAGTGCTGCGAGAAATGGTAACTGCATGAGCGACTGGCCGATGCCAAAATATATATACGGCCTTCCATCACGACCGATCGTCCACAGATTGTTAAGATACTCACCCTCTTCGACCTGTCTTAAAGCCAAGTCACCATGATAGTAAAGATTGCGGGCAGTAAGATCACGTACAGCACCGTCGGTCGTGTTGAATTCGGGCGGCTGGAAGAGCATATAAACACAAGCGATGACGATAAACACCGTTGTGAACGTGGGTTTCAAAGGGATGGGTAGCCTGATCCGCGTTTGTTCTGGCATTAGGGACTCTGACTGGTAGGCTGATACGACACAAGTAAGATAATCGGCGCGATTGTAACATAACTAGCAGAATCCGGACATTGCACCCTTCTGCTCGGTCGCCTCGCCTTACTTGCCCCCGGCCCGATCTGCGTGCTATAGTGAGCGTGCTGTCAGCACAGCGCGGGACCGAACCAGCACGAGGGCAATATTGGGTATGAACAGCTTCGATTATGACCCCGCCGATTCGCCGGACCTGCCGTCCGGGCCGAGACTTGAGCGCGACGGCCTGCCGCCCGGCACCGGGAGCCTCAACCCGGCGGCGCTCGCTGAGCACGCCCGTGCCGTCGTGCAGGACCGCCAGCGCCTGCTGCGCGACCTGAGCGGGACGGGCTCGCTGCGTCGCGGCCCCCGCCTCGACGAGGCCCCGCTGACCATCAAGCAGTTCCTGCGCGGGGAGATCGACCTCGACAACGAGTTGTCGCGCCGCTTCGCCAGAGCGCCGCTGCTCACGTCTATTGCGCGCTCCCCGCAGGATGCGCGCCCGGCGAGCCAGGCGACCGCCATGCTGAGCAGTCAGGACTCCAGCGCCATGCTCAGCTTCGACCTTTACAGCGACCAGGACCTTACCGAACTGACCTTCACGCTGAACCACATGCTGGCGATGCGCTTCCAGCTTGAGAACCTCAGCCCGTACGACAAGCGCCGCTGGCTGGACCTCATGCGCCGGGATATCGGCGTGGCGTTCCTGTGGACGAGCCAGCGCTGGGAGGCCGATTACGCGATCTTTGTGCTGCGCCCGCACTACGTCCGCCTGTACGCGTTCTCGCCGCACCGCTTTGAGGCTTCCGTTCGCATTACGCACCCGGTCGCCCGGCAATTGATTAACTGGCTGGATATGCGCTGGTTCCAATCGAGCGCCGCGCGCTGAGACCGGCACGGGGCGAGTCCACAAACGACATGAAGGGCACTGGTGGGTTCATGCGTGGTGCCCGTGTCATTTGTGGGCTCATTCATGTTGACTGAACAAGGGCATTCGATACGTGTTTGAACTGGTATTTCTGGGAACATCGGCCAGCGCGCCGTCGATCCAGCGTGGGTTGAGCGCGCAGGTGGTCATCTATAAGCAGTATCGCTTTCTGGTTGACGCCGGGGAGGGCACTCAGCGGCAGATCCTGAAGAGCGGTATCGGCTTCCGCCGTCTGGACAAGATCCTGCTGACGCACGGGCACCTCGACCACATCCTGGGGCTGGGCGGGCTTATCTCGACGCTTGCCCGCTGGGAGGCGATGGACGCCATCGAGATCTGGGGCGGCAGGTCCACGCTGAACCGTGTGCACGACCTGATCTTCGGCGTGGTGCTGCGCGGCGCGCGCGCGCCGGTGGACATCGATCTGTACGAGGTGAAGCCCGGCACGCTGATGGAGGACGACGACCTGCGGGTGTCGGCCTTCCCTGTCGAGCACCGGGGCGCGGATAACTACGGCTACACCTTCGAGGAGAAGCCGCGCCGCCCGTTCCTCAACGACCGCGCCGAGGCGCTCGGCGTGCCGCGCGGGCCGGAGCGCCGCCAGCTTGTCGAGGGGAAGCCGGTCACGCTGCCGGATGGCCGTGTTGTGCGCCCTGACGACGTGCTCGGGCCGCCGATGCCCGGCGACAAGCTCTGCATCACCGGGGACGTAGGCGATGCCAAAAAGCTCGCCCCGTATATCGCGAATGCAACCGCGCTCGTCACCGAGGCGACCTATATGCACCATGAGGTTGAGCTAGCGCGGCACTACGGGCACATCACCGCACGTGAGGCAGCAGAACTGGCAGCCGAGAACGGCGTTCAGCACCTGTTCCTGACGCACATCTCACGCCGCTATCGCGAGCGTGACATTCTGGAGGAAGCACGGGCGGTGTTCCCGAACACCACCGTCGTTCGTGACCTGGACCACTTCCTGATTCGCAGCGGCCAGCCGGTCGAAAAGCTGGAAGGCTAGCTTCGGCGCGGTCGCGCCTGCGCTGCCGCAGAGATGCCGACTGGCCCGGAAACCACGTTCCCGGGCCAAGCATGGACTACGAGAGTGCCATTGAACCGGGCGGCCCGGCTCAGGCGGCGGTTGCCTCTAGCTCCGTAAGCCGGTCAGCAAGCTGCTTCAGCGTTGTGCTGCCGAGCTTCTCGACAAGCTGCTGCTGGGCCTCGGTGAAGATCTCGCAGAAGGGGCAGCTTGCCGAACGCTCGCAGACGGATGGGTCGCGGGTGCAGCGATTGATCGTGATCGGCCCGTCAATCGCCTCGATCACCTCAAGCATCGTGATCGTGTCGGCGGGGCGGGCAAGGCTGACGCCACCGCTCGCGCCGCGCGTCGCCTCGAGAATGCCGCGCACCACAAGCTGCGAGACGATCTTCGCCAGGAACGGCAGGGGGATCTGCTGGGCCTCGGCAATGGCCGCCGTCGGCGCGCGCTCCCCGTACTCCATCTTGGCAACTTCAACCGTGGCTCGTAGAGCGTAGTCGGCTTGGCGTGTAATTTCGAGCATGTCTTTCACCTGTTACTGAGGGCCTGAGCCCATGGCGACCAGTCTTAGTTTTCTAAATCGGAAAATAGGGTGCGAGTAATCTTAAATATCAATATAAACCTAAAACATGAGGCGTTTTTTCACTAGTGACGTACGTCACACAACCATCATGACCTCCTGCGCCTGACCGGTGACAGCCTGCTTCCCCGCGCACGATTCCCCTGCCGGGCAGGATCGGTATAATGGTGAGGAAGGTAAAAACAGCCGGCGGCAGGAGGTGCCTGGCATAGAACATTCGTTTGCGTCGAGGTGCAGTTTGCTGTACGCTCGGGGGTAGAACTGTGCGGGATGTGTGACGCAACCTGTCACACATATGTTCTATATTATAATCAGCCGCTCGGAATGGCTAGACTGTTTTACAGCCATTCTGATCGGTTAAGGTGGCTTGACGAGTTCAGGCTCTAGTTAAAGGAGAGCAAGGTGTTCCAACAGTGTATTATCGTAGGAAACCTCGGCAGAGATCCCGAGATGCGCTTCATGGGTGATGGTACGCCTGTGACGAATTTTAACGTCGCCGTCAACAAGCGTTGGACCGGGCGGGATGGTAACCAGAATGAGAAGACCTGGTGGTTCCGGGTCGCTTGCTGGGGGCGGCTGGCGGAGACGACCAACCAGTACCTGCGCAAGGGCGACCCGGTGATGGTCATCGGCGAGGTTGATGCCTCGGCCTACATCCCGCGTGAGGGTGGCGAGCCGCGTGCGTCGTTGGAACTGACCGCGCGTGACGTACGCTTCCTGCCGCGCGGTGGCAGCGGCCCGCAGGACATGGGCGCTGGTGCCGGTATGGACTACCCGACCGAAGAAGAGGACATTCCCTTCTAAAGGGTGGACCTGACCTTACATGGACAACCTGGAGAACATCAGCAATTCCATCCGCGACGAGCTAAACGCCAAGAATGCCGCGCGCGACCTGGCGCTTGCGCGCTCGCGGGAGCTTATTCGCTTTTGCGCTACGGCGATCAAGGCCATCCACCGCGAGAACTGGGAGCAGGCAGAGGTGGAGCTCCAGACGGCGCGTGAGGCGGCGCAGGAGTTGATCAACGGGGTGGAGGAGTTCCCCGACCTGTATCACTCCGGCTACACGCAGGACGTGCTGAAGGAGTACGTTGAGGCCTTTGCGACCTACGCCCTCGTGCGCGGCGAGGAGCTGCCGACGCCGGAGGCGCTGAACGTCGTCGGCTCGACGTACCTCAACGGCCTGGCCGAGGCGGCAACCGAGATCCGCCGCCGCATCCTCGACATCATCCGTGAGGA
>DGDY01000179.1:0-8959 GCA_002385675.1 Anaerolineales bacterium UBA3940
AGATGTGTATAAGAGACAGGTGTGTAACCCTCGCCGGCCCCGTACCGCCACAGCAGGTCAAAAATGCCCTGATGCTCGCATTGCGCCGCGCCTGCGGCCTCTGGTGCAGCCGCCTTTGTGTCAACATCACCCGGTTTGCCGCCTCCCGGCTCGTTCCGGTCGAAACTCGTTTTCTGCACCAAAACCGGGGGGAGTTTCGACACAACCCCCGCTTGCTGCTCTCTATCCTACACCAACTGCCCGCTCCGCGCCAGTCAGCCGCCCCCAACCCGCCGAAACTTTCCCCTTCCCCCGACTCCGTCTATAATTACCCTGGCTAGAAGCTGTGACCCAACTGCTCGTCTCCACTGATTGACCGGCATAAATACCATATCCGCCGAAACCCGGCACTCTATGAGCCTCGTTGCTCTGCTGCGGCGGCTTGTTTTTGGCACGCTGCCAGCAGACCAACTCTACAAGCACAAGGGAGGTTGCCCGGAGCTGCACTAACTGCCTGTTGAACATCACATGCCAACCATCATCCTTTTCACACGCCATGACCCGCGTCACTGGCACCATACCAACCACGAACCGAGGGGGATCATCACATGCTAACTCACAAACGACTGCCGTTCATCCTGCTGATTATGCTCCTGCTGCTGGCCGCCTGCCAGGGGGCGCCGGTCGCCGAGACGCCCACCCAGCCGCCCGCCCCGACCGACCCGCCTGAGCCGACCGTCGCGCCCGCACCCGCTCCTGTGGTGCTCTCGGCGGAGGAGCTGGCCGGGGTCACGCTGACGCTGGACGATCTTCCTGCCGGCTTTACGGTCAATGAGTTCAACACCGGCCCGATCACGCGCGAGAAGTTCGTCGAGGACCAGCTCGATAACTATCTCGAATATTTCGATCAGGCCGGAGAGTGGACCTCATACCAGGCTTCTTTTGAGCGTTCCGGCGAGGACGACATGGCCTTCGTCACGTCGTGGGTGGTGGCCTTCGACAGCGAGGAGCAGGCCGCCGACTTCGTCGAGCACTACATCGACAACTTCTTCTCCGCCATCGACTACCAGCCGATATCCTTCCCCCAGCTTGGCGACCAGCTTCTAGCCTACAAGGCAACACAGGATGCCGACCGGTTCACCTTCGACATCTACCATGTTGCATTCCGGGAGAAGAACGTGGCGAGCACGCTCCAGTACACGGAGATGGCGGGCGTGCTCACGGATGAGCAGGTCGCAGACGTTGCCCGCCTACTCGCCGAGCGGCTGCACGAGGCACTCTC
Source organism: Anaerolineales bacterium UBA3940 (assembly GCA_002385675.1). Taxonomy (GTDB): domain Bacteria; phylum Chloroflexota; class Anaerolineae; order Aggregatilineales; family UBA3940; genus UBA3940. The sequence goes on from DGDY01000179.1 coordinate 1,262, forward strand.
ACAGGCGAGCGGCGAATAGGGCGCAACTGCCTCTCATCCCGGCCCGATGCGCGATGCTCCGCATCGACCGCATCGCTTACACGACGTCAAGCCACCTGATCGCCCCCTCATAGGGGGAGATGGCGCTGCGAAGCAGCGACAGAGGGGGTCTTAAGCCAGGCTATGGCAACAGCCTGCCCAACCTCATTACCTCATATGCCAAGAGGCGACCGCTGTGGTCGCCTCTTGGTTGCCCCCGCATTCCTGTCCGCTCAGGCACCCGCGATGATCGCCACCATCGAGCCGAGCATGTACAGCGACGCGAACTTGAACACGCCGAAGTTCAGCTTCGGGGAGGGGCGCACCAGGCTCGCGAGCGTCAGGACCAGCAGAATCGCACCAAGCACCGCCGCCGCTCGCAGGCCGTGCACATGCAACTGGAGCAGCCAGCACACCGCCAGCATCACCAGCACGGCGACCACCGTGGAGATAGCGATCATCGTCCGCGCACGCTTCGGCCCGTGGGTGTTGGCAAAGACCGGCACGCCCGACCGCGCGTAGTCGTCGGCCAGCTTGATGCCGAAGGTGATGATGTGCGTGGGGATCCAGAACAGCACGGCCATGGCGAGCAGCACGCCCACCGCGTCGATGGTGCCCACGCCGAGCGCCCGGCCTGCCAGCGCCGGCATGCCGCCAGCGACACCGCCCCACACGATGGACCACGGCGTGCGCCGCTTCAGCCAGATCGTGTAGATCACCACGTCGAAGAACACCCCGGCGAACACGATCACGCCGTACAGCGGCGCGAGCGCCAGCGCCCAGATCACCCCAGCAGCCGACATCCCCAGCCCGACGAGCAGCGCTTCCTGTGCATCAATCGCGCCGGAGGGCAGCGGACGCATCATCGTGCGGGTCATGCGGGCGTCGATGTCCCGGTCGTAGACCATGTTCAGGATGGTGCTCCCCGCGATGGCAAGCCCCAGGCTGCTGATGACGGCGAGCAGCATCCCCCAGGAGGTGAGCGGGCAGCGCGCGCTCATGAAGCCCGCCACCCCGGTCACGATCAGCAGGCCGGTTTGCAGGCTCTTGATGAGCTGCCAGTACAGGCGCAGCTTGTGGAGAATCGTAGTGCGAGTCCGGGTGAGTCTGGCGATGAGAGCGGTCATTGGGTAGCGCCTTTCGTCACATCACGTGCACAGCGGAAGCCCACGTTGGGGCTGTAGTAGTCGGGCCCGGCGTTGTTCGTGGACCAGGCGCGCAGCATGTAGCCGTAGTCGGCTTTGCTGCCACCGCGCATGTAGCGGTAGTGCTGGTTCTCGTAGACGTCGCCTGTCCATTGCCATACATTGCCCGCCATATCGTACAGGCCGTACGGGCTGGGAGAGTCGAGCGTCTCGAAGCCGCCATAGCTCTGCCCGTTGTAGAAGCCGACCGGCGTGGTATCACCCAGCTTGCCGAAGTCGGCCTCGAACGGGTCGCCGCTGGCGTAGTAGTTGGCGTTGCGCGCCTCGATGTCGTCACCCCAGGGGTAGGCGCGACCGTCCGTGCCGCGTGCCGCCTTCTCCCACTCCAGCGCGGTGGGCAGCCGCCAGCCGTAGAACTCGCAGTAGGCCTTCGCCCCGAACCACGTCACATACGTCACCGGGTGATCCTCGTAACCCGCTACCGGGGAGAACGTCTCACCGTCGAACGTAATGCGCTGGTTGGGCTCGTCGAGCGGCATGTGCAGCCAGTCCCCGGCGGCGATCTCCTCCTCGTGCTTGTAGCCGCGGAACACATCGCCGGGGTAGAAGCCGACCACGCCGTCCTCGCCAACCTTGATCGCACCGGCAGCCAGCGCCTCGTTCAGGTACGCGGCGTACTGCGCGACCGTCACGTTCGTCACCTCGATCTCGTAGTCGTAAGGCAGCGGCGTTCTCTCGGACTGCTGCCCGGCGAGGAAATCGCCTGCGGGCACGAGCGCCCACGCCTCCGGGTCCGCGCCCGCGCCGGGGACGAGCGGTGGTTCAGGCGGCATCTCGATCTCGGCGGCGCAGCCTGCCAGCAGGAGTGCCGCCAGGGTCAGGGATAAAAGTACACGGGTTCTCATCGGGTCATTCCCCCCGCCGTTCTGAGGGCATCGATCGGTTCTTCGTCGGGAGCGGCTGGCTCGGCCAGCTCCGGGCGCTCATCGGCCAGCTCGTGCTGCCAGCGCCCGCGTGCGGCGAACAGGTCCGCCAGCCGCCAGATCATCAGCGCGGCGAGCATGACCAGCACCAGCGCCAGCCCGAAGTCCGCCAGGATCATCGTCGTGTTGACGAGCGGCTGCTGCGTTTCCTCGCTGATGAACAGCCGCTTCATCGAGAAGACCGTGACCGCAGCGAAGGCGATGTCCGAGCCGATGATGACCGCCCAGCCGAACCACTGGCGCAGCCACCCCTTCAGCCCGGCCATGTCGGCGTAGTACATCAGGATGATCGTGGCGATGATCCCGGAGAGGATGTGCCAGTGCCCGGTCAGCGTGATGCGCTCCTCGCGCCACGGCCAGACGCGGATGATCTCGTCGAGCTTCACCGCCATGAAGATGCCGACGCCGCTCACGGTGAAGTTCATGAACACCATCTGCCACAGCGGGCCGAACTTGAGCGGGTCTTTGAGCAGCGCCCGGATCTTCTGGCCGAAGCTGCCGCCCGCCCCGCCCTGCTCGTTGATCAGCTTGCGCCAGCCGAAGATCACGAGCATCAGCGCGGCGAGCATCACGCCTACCGAGCCGACGTAGATCGTCGTGTGCGCCCACGAGACCCACGTCACCGACCACGCGCCGACCGACGTGATGATCGTGCCGACGATCATGAGCGGCATTGCGATCTTGTGCAGCGCACCGCGAAAGTCGAACCAGCGCCCGATGATCAGCGTGATCGCGATGGCGATCAGCGTCAGCATGATGTGCAGGTGGCCGATGACCGCCCGCTGCAGGATCGGCTTGTTCGGGTTGCGCACGACATCCTCGGCGAGGAAGGCGGTGAATTCGTTGCCGAAGTTCGCGCCCGCCACTGCGCCGAACACCGCCGAGATCAGCGTGCAGACCGCCATCGTGAAGAAGGCCACCCGCTCCAGGTCGATGTTGCCCCAGTGGCTGAGTTCGCGGTCGGTCACATGGTACGCCTTCTGCCAGGGCCACAGCGCCTCCAGCAGCATCACCCCGGCGAAGAACACCAGCGTCTGCCCGGCGATGAACAGCCCGTGATAGATGTAGTTGTGCCCGAAGTACGCGAAGGCCAGCCCGAAGATGAGCGAGGTGATATACCCGACGGTGATCGTCGCGTTGATCGTCTCCTGCCGCCCTGGCTTCATCGGGATGATGCGGGTGATCAGGTAGACCTCGATGGCGATCACGGCCTGGGCGATCACGTGGTACAGGATGATGATCCGCCCCTCACGCTCCGCCGGGTTGAGGTCCATGCCCAGCACCCGCACGGTGACGTCCTTCACGCCCATCTCGGCGAGCGGGCCGGACAGCGTGCCCCAGATGGCCGTCACCAGCGCGATCAGCGCGATAGCGACGAGCACCAGCCCCTTTGTCGAGCGGAATAGATAGTTGAAACGGCTGCGAACGGCTTGCATCGAGGATCGCTCCTGTCAGAACTCAACGGGCCGAGCGGGCCGGTTCGGGCGCTGCCGTGCTGACCGTCTCGCGCCCGGCGAGCGCGGCGCTTGCCAGCGCGACGATCCCTGCCAGCCCGAGCGCCGCCCCGCCGATCAGCAGGTGAGGCCGCAGCAGGTCAACCCAGTTGCCCGCCGCGTGGGCGTGCGACGGCCCGGCCCACATCGGCGTGCTCAGGAGTGCCATCCCGACGACGATGGCCGCCAGCCCGCCCGCCGTGCGGCGCGTGCTGCCCCGGTCGCGCTGGGAGAAGTCAACCCGCTCCCTCAGGCCGGGCAGCCCCAGCGCCAGGAAGATGGCGAGCGTGATGATATTGGCGTAGAGCTTCATGTTGGCCGGTACTGCCGCCCCCCGGATGGCCAGCGAGGCGACGACGTGAATGGTGGCGAGCACGCTGCCGATGATCAGCACGATCAGCGCGTTGCGGCGCGCGCGCTCCCCGCCGCCGATCAGGCGGATGGTCACCCAGCCGCCCGCAATGGCAGTCAGGATGGTGAGGATCATCAGCGGCTGGTAGAGCCACTGGTAAGGCAGCAACGGGGCCATCGACTCGAAGTTCTCGGTGAGGAAGGCCGCGCACACTGTCCCTACCCCGCCGAGCAGGTTCATGGCGGCGGTCAGCCCCATAAAGACGATGGCAACAATCTTGAGGATCTTTCCGAGCGTGTTCTTCTGCATGAGGGGTTCCCTCCGCTAAATGGTGGGCTTTCTTTTGTGCAGAATATCACAATCGAACGAGCGGAGCATTGACTTTTGTTAAGGTATGGGGCTGTTCCCCGGCGCGTACTGTGAGTAAAATAGGCCAAAGCCTGGACGAAGGAGACCACCGTGCCTGACCTGGAGCAACTTGCTAGCAGCCTCGGCAGCGTGCGCCATTTTCGCGGCCTGCCCCACCACGACCTTGAGGCGATTGTGTCCGCCGGGCGGTTGAGGCACGTCCCCGGCGGAACCACCCTGTTCCACGAGGGCGCGCCCAGTGCCGGGCTGTACGTGCTGCTCGCTGGGCGCGTCCATCTTCACAAGACCGGGCCGCAGGGCCAGGAGATCATCCTCGCCGTGGTGAAGCCCGTCATCATGTTCAACGAGGTCGCCGCGCTGGACGGCGGCCCGAACCCCGTCACGGCGGTCACCGTCGAGGACAGCATCATCTGGCAGCTCAGCCCGGAGGCGCTGCAGGACCTGCTGCTGCGCTATCCGCAGGTCAGCCGGGGCATGGCGAGCATGCTGGCGGCGCGCAACCGCTTCCTCGTCGAGCAAGTTGAGGACCTCACCTTCCGCACAGTTGTCTCCCGGACGGCCAAGCTGCTGCTCGACATCAGCGACGGCGGGCGCACGCCCATCGACCGACGCGTACACCCGAACGTCGAGCTGGCGGCACGGATCGCCACAGTGCCGGAGGCGTTCAGCCGCGCGCTGAACGTATTCCGCAAGAATGGCTGCATCCGGACCACGCGTGACGCCATTATTGTCAACGCGCCCGGCCTGCTCGCCGAGGCCGCCGAGATCGGGCAGGAACTGCCGACCGGCTGGTCACCCTAGCCCGGCTGTACCTGCCTTGCCCGGGCCTGCCGCGCCGCCTGTGAGGGGGCGGTCAGCCAGCCCCAGGCGGCCACCAGCAGCACCACCAGCACCGTGCTCAACATCGGCGCGGGGTAGAACATCGAGAAGTGGCCGAAGGCGATGGTCGTCGCCATGCCCAGTGGGTAGCCAACCACCATCTCCAGCACGCCCGCGCCCAGCCCGACAAGCTGCACCCACTCGGCGGGTTTCAGGATGTAGGCCACGGTGAACAGCCCCCACCCCGCGGACGCCACCCAGTTGAGGCGCTGCACTGCGACGTATAGCGGTGCGCCGCTCACCATGATGCGGTCGGTGCTGGCAACGCCGTTCATGAACGACAGCACGAACGCGATACCGCTGAACAGGCTGAAGACAAGCGTCCGCCAGGGCACGCGCCCGACGACCGCCAGCAGCACCACGTAGATGACCAGGCTTGGCACGAAGATCAGCCCGAAGGCGGGCGGCAGCCCCCGGCTCGCCGCCGGGATCATCGGGAAGAAGCTCCCCTGCAGCGCGAGCACGCTGGCTACCACTGAGACGGGCCAGGCCCACCGCCGTTCCCTGGCATAGCCGAAGGCCGCGACAACCCACAGCGCCCCGGCGATCATGCCGATGTCGTTCAGCACCGGGATGACGAACTTGACGATGATCTCCTCGTCGGGCCGCCCGGCGGCGACCTCTGCCGCCATCATCGGTTCGTACCACTGCGAGAAGATGAAGAAGCTCCCGAACAGGCCCAGCAACGCGCCGATCACGGCGAGTGCCAGCCCTACCTTGTTGCGTGTGGTCACAGGCTTTCCTCCCCGGTCAACTGTCGCGGTGTGGCTCACCCCGCCTGCGGGCGGATCTGGGTTAGCGTGGGCGGCTCGGCCTGCACGCCCTGATCACCACCCGGCACCAGCCGCCGCCGGAAGGCGGGCAGCAGCAGCAACACGAGCAGCGCCCCGGCCAGCAGCGCGCCGTACAGGTAGTCGTTCGTTGCCGTGCGGATGATCTGCGTGGGTGCGTCGATGGCGAGGATAGACAGGCTGGCGACGAGCGCCATCATCCACCCGACGCGCTTGCGCATCGCGATGAGCGGGATTGAGGCGATCAGCGCCGCCGCGCCGATCCAGCAGATATCGCCGATCATGGTAAGCACCCACCACTCGATGCCCTGGTAAAGCGGCTTGCCCGGTCGCGTCATCAACATGCGCGACGCGCCAACGCCCAGCACAAAGCTGTGTGTGGCGAGCATCCCGGCGAACGTCAGCACGAGGAAGTCCACCAGCCGCTCAAGGCGGTCGAGGTCGCGCAGCCAGATCGTCACCCAGAAGCCCACCAGCCCCACGCCGGAGATGATCAGCGGGAGCGGGAAGGCTCCATCCACCCAGCTCACGAACGGCAGGAACATGAACATGCCGCCGATGGACGGCATTGCGTAGGCCGTCAGCGCGGCGGGCGTCGTCCATGCCTGCCCCCGGTAGATCGCCGGGGAGATCACGAGGAGCGTTACGCCCGCAATGAAGGACAGCGCGCGCCACAGCGGGAAGAAGAACGTGAACAGCGTGATCCCGCTCAGGAACTGGGGCTGCTTCTCCACGACCGCCATCAACTTGGCGAGGACGGGGTCGAGGGAGTTCTGCACGATGAAGGGCGCGCCAGCGATTAAGAACAGACCGATGACGACCGCCAGCCCGGTCTTGATAGTGGAGGCTGCGGTCGGAGTCGATTTCTCTTGCATTCAAGTGCCTCCTGATATGAGGGGTATAAGCGTTTAACTATCTTGTAGCATGCCGCCTGCCGCGTGTCTTTGCGGAAAGGCAAATCAGGGGCGATCTCGCCCGGCCCATCTAGCCGATACGAGTACAATAAAGGTGCATGACGTCCTCGGGCACGGCCCACACACTCAGGAGCGAACCCATGAACCCCATCGACGCGCTGCTTGAGCAGCACCCCGTCTTCTCACACTTCGGCGCGGGGGAGCGTGCCGAACTTGCCCGGCGAGCGCAACGCCGGGAGACCAGCAAGGGCGAGGTCATCAGCCTGTACGGGGATGTCTGGCCCTACCTGCTGATGATCGAGCGCGGCAGGGTGAACGGCGTCAAAGAGTCCAGCGAGGGGCGGCAGCTCATCGTGCTGAGCCTGGGGGCGGGCGAGGTGTTCTGGGGGTTGGCGTTCTTCAAGGAGGGGGCGGGCACGCCCGTCACGATGATCGCACCGGAGGCGAGCCGGCTGTACCTGTGGCATCGCAACGTGCTGGTGCCGCTGCTGCTCGGCAACGGGCCTGCCCTGTGGAGCCTGACCCAGTTGATGATCACGCGGATGCAGCAGGTCAGCGAGATTGTGGAGGGGCTGGCCTTTCAGCCGGTGGCGGCGCGCCTGGCGGGGCTGATCCTCAAGCAGTTCGGGCAGGCCGGGGATACATCCGTCGAGCGCAGCCTGACGCTCGACGAGATGGCGGCCATGGTCGGCTCCACGCGGGAGATGGTATGCCGCATCCTGTACCGCTTTGCGGATGAGAGCCTGATCGAAGT
>DGDY01000179.1:9263-11704 GCA_002385675.1 Anaerolineales bacterium UBA3940
CCGCCACCGGCCAGCGCCGTGCTGCCTCGGCCAGCAGCGTGGGGCGCACCACCACGACGCCCGCCCGGTAGCGATCGCTCTCCAGCAGGTCGAGCGCGGCGACAAAGCCCGTGTTGTGCAGCAGTTCCAGCGGGCCAAGCTCGTCGAGCAGCAGCACGTCGCACGCCTCGACGCGGCGCAGCACGGCATTGGCCCAGTCCACAACGGCGTCGTCAAACAGCCACTTGCGGACCGCCGCGTCGGGGTCGGGCACGGGGCGCCGCGCGGCGAGGCGGCGGCGCTCGCCGGTCGTAAGGTCGAGCAGGTCGATGCCGGTCTTGACGCCCTGCTCGAACACAGGCGGGGACAGCAGCCCCGCGACGCGCAGACCGCGCTGCCGGGCCGCCTCGACGAGCGACCGGCACCACGTCGTCTTACCCGCGCCGCTATCGCCCGTGACGAGCGCCACGCGAGGCGGGGGTTCCGCCAGAAGCCGCGCCAGCAGATCGGCGGGAGTGGGGGTTGTTGCAGACATCATAGGTGATAAACAGGGGGAGCGATGACAACTCACCGCTCCCCGTTATGATCGGCCAGCGAGCTACTTCACCCGCAGCTCGACCAGCCCCTTGACCTGCATGTTGCCCGGCTGGCCGGGGAGCACGCTGCGCAGGATGTCGCCGTCAATCGCGACGATGCAGTCCGTGCAGCTCTGGATGTCGGCGAGAGGCGCTTCCACCTCATAGCCGTCGTCGGCGATGAACACGATGGTCGTCGCGCCGTCCTGCACAGCTGCCTTATCCAGCAGCGCCGAGATCAGCACGCCGCTGTAGGTCTTTTCCTCGCCGTCCTTGTTGGTCGTAACGACCTCGATAGTGTCCATCGCTTCGAGGTCAGCCCTGGCGAGCGCCTGCTCGCTGCCCACCAGCCCAGTGATGCTCAGGTCGGCATCAGACGCGCCGCCCGCGCTCTCGCTTGGCTGCTCCTCGGCAGCGGGGGGATTTTCCGCGGCTGCTTCCGGCGCAGCCGCCTGGCCGCACCCGGCCAGTGCCACCACGAGGACGAGCAGCGCCGCAATCAATGCGAAAATGCGTTTGTTAGACACGTGTCCCTCCAGATTGGTCGTGGGTGCTAGTGAATCTGAAGCTCAACAAGCTGGAAGACCCAGCGGTTGGCGGGCGTCTGCGGCGTGACCAGGCGGATCGGGCCGTCGTCAGGCGCGACCTTGGCGATCCACTCGCCGTCGTCCTTCAGCGCCACGATGCCGCCTTCCAGTTCCTCACGCGAGATTTCGATCGCATAGCCATCGGCGGCGATGGCCGTCACCGAAGAGAAGTCCCCGGCCCCGGCCTGCTCCAGCAGCGTCGAGATCGGCACGCCGCTCCACGACGTGATCTCATCCTCGCCGGTGGACTTCTCCATCAGGATGTCGTTGAGGTCGATCATGTCCATCTTGGCCAGGTCCTGGTAGCTCAGCGTGAGCGGCGTTTCCACATCACCGGTGATGCTGAGTTCCCAATCGACTTTAGGTGCGCCGCTGCCGCAGCCGGTCAGCACCAGGGCACCGGCCAGCAGCAGGACGCTGAGCAGTACGAATCGCTTTTTCATCTGTTTTCTCCTCCGCACTTATCGCGGTTCAATAACAAAAATGGGGATGTACATATCACGCTCGACGAGGTGGCCGTGGTTGCCAAGCCTGCCATCCTCGTTCACCGCGTGCATACCGTGATCAGCGAAGATGATCACCAGCGTGTCCGGCGGGATGGCCGCCAGGATCTGCCCGACGGCATCGTCCTCAAACCGGATGGCGGCCTCTTCTTCAGGTGCAAGCGGCCCGTACCTGTGGCCCGCATCATCAATGCCGTGGAAGTGCACGTAGAACAGGTGCGGCATGCCCTCCTCCAGCACGGCGAGGGCGTTCGCCAGCACGTTGTCGTCCGTGCTGCCGTTCCCGTCGCGGTCACCGGAGAGGGTGATTTCCGCCGAGCGCAGGGCAAAGGGCAGCGACTCGCCTTCGACGGCGACGACATCCAGCCCGGCAGCGGCGGCAACGTCGAGGATGGTTTCCACCTCCGTCTTGCGGATGCCGCGCCGGTCCGCCCCGTGGACGCCGGGTGGCGCGCCCGTCAGCACCGACGCCGACGACACGCTCGTAATCGAGGGGTACGTCGTGACGCCGCGCAGCGGCGGGTCGAGCTGCGCCAGGTTGGGAATCAGGCCCGCTTCCAGTGCCTCGGTGTAGCGCACGTAGCCGAAGCCGTCGAGGTACAGCAGCAGCACGTGGCTGGCGGATGTCTCGACGAGCGGCTGGCCGGTCGCGCTGGAGGGCGGCGGCAGGCCGAGCGCGGCGGCGGCGGTCGGCGCGATGTCCGTGATCGACGCCTCGATCTCCGCCACGGCAGGATTCTGCTCGACGTGGATCGCCGCCGGGCGGACGGTCCTCCCGGCGATGAGCAGGCTGCCGT
>DGDY01000080.1:0-11318 GCA_002385675.1 Anaerolineales bacterium UBA3940
CCACCCAGCCAGTCGAGCACGCGGTCAAAGAAGCCCTTATCCTGCGCAGGCGGCACGACAGCCTCGTCAAGCGTCTCGCCCAACTCCTGTAGCAGCTTCTGCTGCTTGGGCGTGAGCTTGCGCGGGATCTTCACCTCGACCAACACCTCCAGGTCGCCGCGCCCGGAAGCCGTACCGTCACGACGGAGGCGAGGAACTCCTAACCCCTTGAGCGTGAAAATTTCGCCCGGCTGCGTTCCCGGAGGGATGACCAGCTCTGCCTCGCCCTCGCCTTCCGGCGTGAGGATAGGCACCATGAGCGTATGCCCGAGCGCAGCCTGCGCAATGTTGATCTGGAGCTTGATGCGCAGGTCGTCCCCGTGCCGGCGGAACAGAGGGTGATCGCGCACCGAGATGGCGATGTACAGATCGCCCGGCGGGCCGCCATTCGCGCCCGGTTCGCCCTCACCGCTGATACGGATCTGCGTGCCCTGATCCACCCCGGCAGGGATGCTGACCTTCAGCGTGCGCATGCGGCGCACCTGGCCCCGGCCCCGGCACTCCGGGCACGGATGCGGGATGGTCTGCCCGGAGCCGTTGCAGGTCGGGCAGGTGGTGATGTTGACCATCTGGCCGAGGAACGTCTGGCGGATGCTGCGCACCTCGCCCGTGCCGCCACAGGTGGTGCAGCGCTCCGGCGACGTACCCGGCGCGGCGCGCGTGCCGGAGCACGTCGGGCAGGTGGTGGTCTGCTCAAATTCGATCTGCTTCTCGGTGCCAAACACCGCTTCGGCGAAGTCAACCGTCAGCCGGTACTGGAGATCCGCCCCACGGCGGGGGACCTGCCGCGAGGACTGGCGCGTCGTGCGGAATGCACCGCCGAAGAACTCGTCGAAGATGTCGGCCATGCCGCCGAACCCGGCGAACGGGTCCGCGGCTGCCGTCGGGTCAACACCGGCATGGCCAAAGCGGTCGTAGGCAGCGCGTTTCTGAGGGTCGCTCAAAACCTCGTAGGCCTCGTTGATCTCCTTGAACTTCTCCTGCGCCCCCTCTTCCTTGTTAACATCCGGGTGGTACTGGCGCGCCTTGGCCCGGAATGCCCGCTTGATCTCCTCGCGCGTGGCGTTCCGGCTGACGCCGAGCACTTCATAGTAATCACGTTTAGCTGCCATACGCCGCTAATTCCATTATCGGTCTGCGTGATGTATCAACTGTTTGCAAACTCAAAGAGTTATTATAGCGAACCATGCCAGATGCTCAATCCGGCAAGCGAGCCGGGTAAAGCCACCTGTGGCATCACCCTCATAGCTGCTATACTATCTGGCCGTATCGCGGGAGCATCGCTCCCTATTTATTTAGGCCATAAGAGACGGACGTGACATCCACAACCGAGCAACCTGCCAAGCTGTTCCAGCGCATCGCCTCCGGGACGCTGCATCTCGGCATCGCCCAGTATGGCTCCATGGCGATCGGGCTGATCAAGATGCCCATCCTCGCGCGCCTCGTCGCCCCGGAGATTTTTGGCGTCGTGGCGCTTGCCACCGCATGGACCTCTTTCATGCAGATATTCCGGCTGGAGCTGCGCGAGGTAGTCATCGCAGACCCGCAGGGTCACGCCGCCCGGCTGAACACCCAGTTCGTCATCGAGTTGATCTCATCGCTGCCGGGCATCCTGATCGCATTAGTACTGTACCTTGCGTGGCCCGGCCTGGCGACCACCGCCGCCTGGACGGCGATCTTCGCGATCCTCGGTATGCGGATCATCCACGCCGCCACCTCGACGCCCCTATACATCCTGCATCGGGACATCCGTCAGTCAACCATCACACGGCTGACGCTACTCGGCTTCGGGCTTGGCTTCGCCGCGAGCGTTATCCTTGCCTGGCAGGGCTACCCACTGGCCGCACTCATCGCTGACGCCATTCTGCCGTCAATCACGGTGGGCGTTGGCGCATGGCTGGCCACCAACTGGCGCCCCTCGCTTGCCTGGGACCCGGACGTCGCCCGCGACGTGTACGGCTTCGCGCTCACCCTCTGGACAAGCGCCCTGCTCCAGAAGATCATGTTCGAAGGGGACGACTGGTTCGTTGGGCGCTTTGCCGGCAATCAGCGGCTCGGCTTCTATTCCCGCGCCTATGCCACCGCCAAGATGCCGATGGACGTGTTTGGCGGGACGATAGGCGGTATCGGCCTCACGATGTACGCCAACGCACGGACGATTGGCCGCGACTACTTGAGCCGCGTTTACGCCTTTGCGACCTGGTTGCTCACGCGCATCGTCGCCTGGTCAAGCATCGTGTTCCTTGCCGCGGCGGACGAGATCGTCGCCGTGCTGCTCGGCCCGAACTGGGGGCCAGTGCCGCTCATCCTGCGCCTGCTCGCCCTGTACATGCTGGGCCGCCCGCTGTGGCAGAACAACTCGCAACTGCTGATCGCCATTCGCCAGGAGGGTTCGTACCGCCTGACGCTGGTGCTCCAGGCCGCGGTGCTGATCCTCCTGGGCATTCCCACCATTTACTTCTACGGGGCGGAGGGAGCCGCGGCAGCGTCGAGCATCATGATGCTGCTGGGGCTCATCGCCTCACAGCGGCTCGCAGCACGGCACGTCAGCGCGTCGCTGTGGGAGCTGTACGGGCTGCCGCTGGTGCTGGTCGTCGTCCTCACCCCCCTGGCATACTGGCTCGGCGCCATGCTTGAGGTCAACACCATCATCACGCTGCTGTTCAAGGGCGCGTTTGTCACGCTGGTGTTTGCCGGTGCGGTTCTCCTGTTCGAGCCCCGCCAGCGCGACCAGATCATCCGCATGGTCCGCGCCTTTCTGCACAGGGAAGGTGCTTAGCTCGCCCGGGTTCGCTGGTAGGGGCGGCTCCAATGATGCGGTCGATGCGGAGCATCGCGCATCACAGCCGCCCATGGGCCGGTCTCAGACCGGCCCCTACCAACCTCTTGGCAGATCCCCCAGCCTCACATCGAGCGCTGCGCCTCGATCAAAACAGGGGCACAGGTCCCCCTGCGCCCCTGCCGTGAATGTCCCGCCTATCCGCAGGTCGCAGAGGCTTACTCCTCGACGACCTCGCCCTCGACGACGTCCTCTCCGCCCCGGTCACCGCCTGACTCGCCACCAGTCGTGCTGCCTGACTGGTACATCTGCGCGCCAAGCTGCTGCACCTCGCGCATCAGATCATCCGTCGCGCTGCGGATGCGAGCTGCGTCGTTGGAATCCATCGTCTTGCGCACCTCGTCGATCTTCTCCTGCGTGCGCTTCTTGGCGTCCTCCGGCAGGCGGTCGCCGTAATCCCGCAGGAGCTTCTCGGCAGAGTACACGGTGCTATCGGCCTGATTGCGGGCCTCCTGCAGATCACGCAGCTTGCGGTCTTCCTCGGCGTAGCGCTCGGCTTCCTTGATCATCTGCTCGATCTCGCTCTCGCTGAGACCGCTTGAGGCAGTGATGGTGATGCTCTGCTCGCGCCCGGTCGCCTTGTCCTTGGCCGACACGTTCAGGATGCCATCGGCGTCGATGTCAAAGGTGACTTCGATCTGCGGGATGCCGCGCGGCGCGGGCGGAATACCATCCAGGATGAACCGGCCAAGCGACTTGTTGTCCTTCGCCATCGGGCGCTCGCCCTGCACGACGTGGATCTCCACCTGCGACTGGTTATCCGCCGCCGTGCTGAAGATCTGGCTCTTGGACACCGGGATGGTCGTGTTGCGCTCGATGATCGGCGTGGCCACGCCGCCCAGCGTCTCAACGCTCAGCGTCAGCGGGGTCACGTCGAGCAGCAGCACGTCCTTGACCTCGCCGCCGAGCACACCCGCCTGGATAGCCGCGCCGAGCGCGACGACCTCGTCGGGATTGACACCCTTGTGCGGCTCCTTGCCGAAGTACTCGGCCACCGCCCGCTGGATGGCCGGCATGCGCGTCATACCACCGACCAGGATGACCTCGTCCACATCGCGCTTGCTGATACCCGCATCGGCCAGGGCCTTATCTACCGGCTCCAGCGTGCGCTGGATCAGGTCATCGACAAGTTGCTCCAGCTTGGAGCGCGTGAGCGTCATCTGCAGGTGCTTCGGCCCGCTGGCGTCCGCCGTGATATACGGCAGGTTGATCTCTGTCTCCAGCTTGGTCGAGAGTTCCTTCTTGGCGTTCTCAGCGGCCTCACGCAGGCGCTGGAGCGCCGGACGGTCGTTGCGCAGGTCGATGCCCTGCTCGGCAAGGAACTGGTCGGCGATCCAGTCCACAATACGCTGGTCGAAGTCGTCCCCACCGAGGAACGTGTCGCCGTTCGTCGCACGCACCTCGAACACGCCCTCGCCAACGTCCAGAATGCTGATGTCGAACGTACCGCCGCCCAGGTCATACACGGCGATGGTCTGGTCTTCCTTGCGATCCAGCCCGTAGGCCAGCGACGAGGCGGTCGGCTCGTTGATAATGCGTAGCACTTCAAGCCCGGCAATACGGCCCGCGTCCTTGGTGGCCTGGCGCTGGCTGTCGTTGAAGTAAGCAGGCACCGTAATGACCGCCTGGGTCACCTCTTCACCCAGGTAGGCCTCCGCGTCCATCTTGATCTTTTGCAGAATCATCGCGGAGATCTCCGGAGGCGAGTACTCGGTGCCACCCATCTTGACGCGCACGTCACCGTTGGGGGCGCGGGTCACGGTGTAGGGCACGCTCTTGATGCCGCGCTGCACCACGTCGTCGTCAAAGCGGCGACCAATGAAGCGCTTGATCGAGTAGATGGTGTTTTCAGGGTTGACGACGGCCTGGCGCTTCGCTAACTGGCCTACAATTCTCTGGCCGTTCTTATCAACGGCGACGACGGACGGGAAGATACGGCCGCCCTCCGCCGAGGGGATAACGGTCGGCTCACCGCCCTCCATCACCGCGGCGACGGAGTTCGTCGTCCCGAGGTCAATGCCAATAATCTTTGCCATACCTGAATTACTCCCCTTTACAAAGTGTGTTAAAGAACATCCGGGTAGTTTGCAATCCTGTTACATGCCGCCTCACTCGGCGACGACGACGAGAGCAGGCCGGATAACCCGGTCCTCGAGCTTGTAGCCCTTGCGCAGCACTTCGATCACCGTGCCGGGCTCGGCCTCCGGGTCGGCCCGGCGCATCACTGCTTCATGAACCTCCGGGTCGAAAGGCTCTCCGGCAGCAGGGATCTCCTGCACGCCCTGCTCCTGCAGCGTCGTCTGGAATTTACGGTGGATGAGCACGATGCCCGCCACCCAGTCATGGTCTTTAAGGTCGTCCGGCAGGTTTTCCATCGCGAGGTCAAAGTCGTCCAGCACCGGCAGCAGGCTGTTGATGGCCTCGCCGCGCAGCATGATCTGCCACTGGCTGCGGTCGCGCTCGGTGCGCTTGCGGAAGTTGGCAAGCTCGGCGCGAGCACGCTGCCAGCCATCGAGATATTCGGCAGCCTCGGCCCTTGCCTCCTCAAGCAGAGCCCGGAGATTAGCCGGGTCGGTTTCGCTCTCGGCCTCAGCCTCGGTCTCCGCCTCTGCCTCTGCTACTGCCTCGGTTTCGGCCTCGGCCTCAGTTTCCGCCTGTGCCTCGGCGGCAGCCTCCTGCACAGTTGCCTCGCCGCTCTCCTGCTCGGCTTCAGGCTCCGGTACAGTCTGTTCCATGTCCTGTTGGTCTCGCTTACCGTCGAGTTTGTTGTCGGTCACGATCCACCTTTTGTGTTAGCGTTCGAGGTATTCCATGTGGTTGATGTTACCGCGTGAATTTTAGCCGTACTACGTTAGACCCGCGTAAGATCGGCGGCGAGTTAGCCCGTCTGAGCGGCACTTCTAACGCAGCTCATACAGGCGCACCGGGCGGGTTAATCCTGGGGCTCCTGCTCGCCGTAAATTTCGATCAGCATGTCCGTCATCAGCCCGGCGACGTAGCGTACCGCCGAGATGGCGCGGCCATAATGCAGGCGCGTCGGGCCGAGCACGCCGAGCGTCCCGGTTGCCGTGCCGTGCCCGTAACGTGAGAGGACCATGCTGGTATGGCTCAGTTCCTCCCAGCGCCCTTCCCCGGCGATCATCACCTGCACGCCATACGTGTCGGCGGCAAGCGCCTCACTCAGGACCTCTTCAAGCAGGCTCTGCTCCTCCAGCAGGCGCAGCGCCTGCCGCGCGCCGATGCTGTCTACCTCGGCAAGCATGCGCGTCAGGTCCTCGCGCTGGCGCTCATCGGTCACTTGCAGGTTGTTCACCAGGTAATGCGGGTCGAGGATGTTGACGAGGCCATCCGTGAAGACCATACGGTGCGAACGCCCGGTGCGGTCGAGCACGTCCGCGACGAGGTTCATGATCTCCTGGTCGAGTGTGGGTGCATGGCGAGCCATCGCGCGGATACGATCCGCACTGCGCCCGATGAACTGGCGGTTCAGCCGCGCCGCCACGGCGCTCAGCGTCTCCTGGCTGACAGGCTCCGCCAGACACAGCATCTGCTGGCGAACCGCGCCGTTCTCCAGCACGACGACAAGCAGCACCATCCGGCCCTGCGTCTGGATCAACTCCAGATGCTTGAAGTTCGCTTCCTTAATGCGCGGCGACGTGACCAGTGACGCGATGCGTGTGGTGTTCGCGAGCACCGACGCCGCCAACCGCATCCATTGCTCAAGGTCCAGGCTGACCTGGTGGAACTGGTGGCGGATGGTTCGCTCTTCCACCGGGGAGAGGACGGTATCGCCAAGCAGCCGCTGCACAAAATAGCGGTAGCCCTCCTGCGTGGGGATACGGCCTGCGGAGGTATGCGGCGATTCGATGAGGCCTGCCTCCTCCAGCACCGCCATGTCGTTGCGGACAGTGGCAGGGCTGACGTCAAGCTGATAGCGCTCGACGAGCGCCTTCGAGCCGACGGGCGTCGGCACGTTGACGTACTCGCGGATGATCAGGCTGAGGATCGTTTCCTGCCGCTTGGTAAGTTCTAACACCATCTCCTACTCCCCATTAGCACTCGTGCACTTCGACTGCTAACCCGTGCCATTGGTTCATATTATACTGGACATGGGCCGCTGTCAACACTCGTGGCAATGCCCTCTCCATCTAATATGGGGTATTCACCCCGATGCAGCAAGCCCGCGGCCCATGATAGAATGACTCAACCACAGTACTATGCGCCTACCCTGCCTCAACGCGGCAGAGAGGCGCCGTCAACAGGAACCCAATATGAGTACTGCCACCGCCCCGACTGAAACCCCCGGCACCATATCGACCCGACGCCCGCCTGAACAGGGCGCCTCCCGGCTGGCAAGCCAGGGCGCGCTGATCGTCACGCTGGCATTCGCGGGCGTCGTGCTGATCGCCGCGCCGTTTGCCGCTGCCCGATCAGCGCCGCCCGTGCCGGTCGGCTCGTTCCTGCCCGCCTATCTGAGCGCGCTGGCGATGCTGGCACTCGGTGGCTGGGTGGGCTACGCCCGCCGCACACACGAGATCGGCGCGGCCTTCCTGACGCTCGGTGCCGCAGCGGCGGCGGTGCTGGCCAGCACACCCGTCTTTAACGCCTCCCCGCTAATGGCCCGTTTCTGGCTGGCCGCGCTGCCGTGGGCAGGCGGCAGTCTGGCGTACTTCGCGCTGATCTTCCCGGCACCCGCCGCACTGCTGGCCCGTCGCCCGGCGCTGCGAATCGTACCGCCGCTCGCGGCGCTCGCTGTCATCCTCTACGCACAGGCCGCCGGCCCTGTTGCAGCCGGGCGGGCAGCCGCCATCGCCGTCGCTGTGCTGGCTGCCGTGCTCGCCGGTGCGCTGTTCTTCTGGCGCGGCGTCTCTGCCACCTCGCCTGCCGTGCGCGAGCAGGCGCGTGTGGTGTTTGCCGGGCTGCTCGCCGGTGTCGTGTTGTTCATCCCGGGTGCGCTCGGCGCGGCAATTCCAACGGGGTGGTTGCTGGTTTCTACGCTGCTCTTCCCGGCGAGCGTGGCGTACACCGTCAGCCAGTACAGCGTGCTGACCACCAGCCGCTTCGCGCGGGACGCGGCGACGGTCGGCGTACTGGCGGCGGCGGTTTCGCTCGGCTATGCGCTGATCGTTGCCGGGCTGAACGCCGTCCTGAGCGGCGTGCTGGAGGCCCCGCTTTCAGCAACCAACCCGGTGCTCGTCAGCCTGCTCGCGTTTGGCATCGCGCTGGGGCTTGACCCGCTCCGCCGCCGGCTGCGTGCCGCCCTCGATACGCGCCTGCTGCGCACACAGGGGAACTATCAGGCGCGGCTGACGGACTTCCGCCACCAGCTTACGCTCGCCGCCGGGCTGGGCGAGGTCGTGCGCCTGATCAAGCAGCAGATCCGCGAGGGGCTTATCCCCACGCATACTTACGTCTTCCTGCGCGACCCGCTGACCGGCGATTTCGAGGCGCGCGGCGAGGGCAGCCGCCCCGACACCGGCGTGCGCTTCGAGCCGGGGAGCGGGCTGGTCCACGCGCTGAGCACCACACGCGACGTGCTCTTCCTTGAGCCTAACAAGCCGCTCCCACCCGAGCTTGTGCAGGACCATGCCCGGCTGGCGATACTGCGCACGCCCGTCCTCGTCGCGCTCCAGGGGCAGGACCGCCTCGCCGGATGGATCGCCATCGGGCCGAAGCGCTCCGGCGAGCCGTTCACCGTGGAAGACCTGCGCTATGTGCAGGCGGTCGCCGAGCAGGCGTCGCTCGCCGTCGAGCGCGCGCAGGTCATCACCGACCTCGAGCGGCGCGTCCGCGAGCTGGACGTGCTCAGCCAGGTCGCGCAGGCGGTGAACTTCACCACCGACCCCGACGTGCTCTTTGAGCTGATCTACGCGCAGACCAGCAAGCTCATTGACACGACCAACTTCTACATCCTGATGCACGACCCGGACGCGCGGCGGCTGCGCTATGTCTTCTTCCTGGAGAACAACGAGCGCATCGAGACGCGCGAGGGCGAGGAGTGGCCCGACGACGAAGGGCTGGCCTCCGAGATCATCCGCACGGGCCGCCCGATCCGCACCGCCGATTACCGCGCCGAGTGCGAGCGCCGCGGGCTGACCCCGCGCCCGGAGCGCCACTACGCCTGGATGGGCGTGCCGCTCAATACCGGCAGCCGCACCGGCGGCGTGATGATCGTCGCCTCCTACGAGCCGGGCGTGCTCTTTGCCGAGGACCAGCTCAAGGTCTTCTGGGCCATTGCCGACCAGGCGGCCACCGCGCTGGACAAGGCGCGGCTGTTCAACGAGACCGAGGCGCGCGCCCGCCAGCTTGCAACGCTCAACGACATCGCCAAGGAGCTTTCCTCGACGCTTGACCTGCCAACGCTGCTGGAGCGCATCATGCGGGCCGCGGTGGACATCATCGGCGTGGAGGCGGGCTCGCTGCTGCTGCTCGACGAGGAAACCGGCGAGCTAGTGTTCCGCACCGTCGCAGGCGGCGAACAGGAGCTTGTCGGCACGCGGCTGCCGCTCGGCGTTGGCGTGGTGAGCGAGGCCATCGAGAGCAAGCAGCCCGTCATCGTCAACAACGTCGTGAAGGACCCGCGCTGGCACACCGGGATGGGCGGAGGCAAGCGCTTCCACACCCATGCGCTGCTCGCCGTACCGCTGCTCATTCAGGATGAAAGCATCGGCGCGCTGGAACTGATCAACCGGCGCGATGGCGCACCCTTCGATGAGGACGACGCCGCGCTGCTGACCACGTTCGCTGCACAGGCCGCCGTCGCCATTGAGAACGCCCGCCTCTACGAGAAGACCGACGCCGAGCTTGCCCGCCGCGTGGACGAGCTTCAGAACATGCAGCGGGTGGACCGAGAACTCAACCGCACGCTGGAGCTTGACCAGGTCGTGCAGACCACGCTGGACTGGGCCATGCGTCTGACCGGCGCGGACGCCGGTATGATTGCGCTGCTCGCCGACGACGGCGCCGGGCTGAACATCCTGACCAGCCGCGGCTACGATGAAGCGCGGCTCGCGCCCTACACAGAGCGCCCCCTGCCGCTCGACTCCGGCATTGCCGGGCGCGCACTGCACAGCGGGCAGCCGGAGTTCGTCGAACAGACAGACCGTGACCCCGACTACGTGCAGCTAACTGCCCGCCCGGCAGCCGCACAGATCACCGTGCCGATCCTGCTGGCGGGCCAGCCGTCAGGCGTGCTCGTACTGGAGGCGGAGACGCCCGGCATGCTCACCCCCGCCGACTTTGACTTTGCGCAGCGCCTCGTCGAGCACGCCGCCGTCGCCATTCAGAATGCGCGGCTGGTGCAGGAGGTGCGCGACGCGAACCGCTCCAAGACCGAGTTCATATCCTTCGTGGCGCATGAACTCAAGAACCCCATGACCTCGATCCGGGGCTACACCGACCTGCTGCGCGGCGGGCAGGTCGGGCCTGTCACCGACATGCAGGTCCAGTTCCTGACGACGATCCGCAACAATGTGGACCGCATGACGCGCCTCGTGTCCGACCTGTCGGATATGGCGCGCATCGAGACAGGCCACATGCGGTTTGACATGGAGAACATCTCCGTTGAGGATATCGTTCAGGACACGCTGAGCGCCCTGCAGGGGCAGATCGAGGAGAAGGGCCAGCAGCTAACGCTCGCCGTCGAGCCGGGCCTCCCGCCCATCTACGCGGACTACACGCGGATGGTGCAGGTGCTCACCAACCTGGTCAGCAACGCGCACAAGTACACGCCCGAGGGCGGCGCAATCGAGGTCGGCGCGCAGCTTGTCGAGTGGGAGGATGAGGAAACCGGGCAGGCACGGCCCGTCATCCACCACTGGGTACGCGACACCGGCATCGGCATGTCGGAGGAGGAGCTTGGCCAACTGTTCAGCAAGTTCTTCCGCTCGCAGGCGGCGAAGGAGATGGCGCCGGGCACCGGGCTTGGCCTGCACATCACGCGCGGGCTGATCGCCGAGCACGGCGGGCAGATCTGGGTCGAGTCGACGCCGGGCGAGGGCTCGGTCTTCCACTACATCATCCCTGTGGCGGAGGGGGATACCGCTTAAGCAAGCGGAAGTCGGCTTGACTTGCAATACCCTATCTGTAGGGGCGCAGCACGCGCGTCAATGGTGCAGCTAATGGTAGGGGCGGCTCTGAGAGCCGCCCCTACGGATGTGTAGTTAAGGCCGCACCGCGAATCAACGATGCGGCTGGCAGGGGTGGGTCCGATCACCTTTTGATCCACAGCAGGAATCAACCCCGACTCGCGGTATAATCCCCCGCATGTCCAGATACCAACACACTCTCACCACAATCCTTGCCCTGCTGGTCGCGCTGACGCTGGCGGCCTGCAACCTGCCCGCCGCCCAGCAGGCGACGCCCGCCGCGCCGACCCCGCCACCCGCGACGTCTGCATCAGAGCTGACACCCGCCCCGGCTGAGCCAACCGCCCCGCCCG
>DGDY01000080.1:11513-13247 GCA_002385675.1 Anaerolineales bacterium UBA3940
GCCATTGTGCGCGAGGTCGAGGGCTACGGGCGGGCGGAACTCACCGTGCTCGACGAGACGAGCGCCCCCCGCCTCGGCATCGAGTACCGGGCAAACGTAGACGCCGCGACGATTCTGCAGGAACTGCTCGTGACCTTCCGCGAGGATGGCGATTTCACCGTACACCGCGAGGTCGAAGTAGCGGGCGGATATACCGCAGCCATCAGCGAAGGGGTCTGGCGGCCCTTTGACGAGCGGCTCGTCGTCGGCGTGGTCGCCCTGCCCGACCGTGCGGTGGTCCTCACCGGGCATGGCCCGGCGTCGTCAGAAGAGGGCGGCGATGAGGAGTGGGCGCGCCTGCGCCCGCTCTACGAGGGGATGCTTCAGGGTATCGCGCCGAAGAGCTGAGCCTCAGAACAGGCTCAGCCGCGCCAGCAGTGGCGGCCCAAGCACCAGCAAACCGATGATCACAGAGAAGCCTGCCGCCGTGAGCACCGCCGCGGCGGCTACGTCTTTCGCCGCGCCCGCCAGAGGATGCCGCTCCGGGCTGGCGAGGTCCACTACCGCCTCAATGGCCGTGTTGATCAGTTCGGACACCCACACCAGCGCCATCGCCAGCACGAGCAGCGCCCAGCGCAGCAGGTCGAGGCGCAGCCACAGCCCGACCGCAATCACGGCGAGCATGATGCTGAGATGAATCCACGCGTTGGGCGTGTTGCGCAGCACAAAGCCCCACCCGGCGAAGGCATAGCGGAAGCTGGCAATGCGGTTCTCAGCACGGGTGGGTTTGGGAGGGTCGTGGGGCGAGGTCATCTTTCTGTCGATTGCAGCGCCTCCAGCGCGGCAGCCTCACGGGCCCGCATTTCCGCCTGCTGGGCGTCGTCCTGATGATCATAGCCCAGCAGGTGCAGGCTCCCGTGAATGGTGAGGATTTGCAGTTCGGTAAGCAGCGAGTGCCCGGCTTCCTGCGCCTGTGCCTCAGCGATCGGGCGGGCGATGATCACGTCGCCCAGGTACGGCGGCTCGCCCGGCTCAACGGCGTAAGGCTCGTCCTCCGCCCCGAACGACAACACATCGGTCGGCTCGTCCAGCCCGGCAAAGTCGCGGTTCAGCGCGCGGACCTGTTCGGCAGTGGTGACGCTCACCGTCATGGCGCACGGCGGCTCCGCACCGCCCGCCTCCAGCGCGAGGCGAGCCGCCCGCCGGATGCCGTCCGCCTCCAGCTCCGGCAGGTCGTCCCCGTCCGGGCCGACTACGTAGATCTCGTACCCTGCCTGCTCCGCCATCGTCTCAGTCGCCCTTCTCGCTCGTGGGCACAATGTCGATCTCCTCGAAGTCGCTGGCCTCTTCGGCCATCTCCGCCGACTTCTTGAGTTGCTCGGCGGCCACCGTGGGCGAAACTTCCCCCGGCACGGCCACATCGCTGGTCGCGCCCGGCGGCAGGGCACGCTTGTCGCCCGCCTCCAGTTCGTCGGGCTGTTTGTCGGTTGGGTAGCGCACGCGCGGATGGTACATACCCTTCAGCGTCCGCGTGATCGACTCCTGGATCTTCTTGATGTCGGTCAGCGTCAGGTTCGAGTCGTCAAGCTGCTTGTAATCCAGCCGCTGCTGGATGATCCGCGCGACGATCTCCTCGATCTCCTCGCCGGTGGTGGGCCGGTTGGCGCGGGTCGCGCTCTCGCAGCCGTCCGCCAGCATCAGGATAGCGGTTTCGCGGCTGCGCGGCGCGGGCCCGTCATAGTAGAAGGCACGCTC
>DGDY01000161.1:0-36754 GCA_002385675.1 Anaerolineales bacterium UBA3940
GCAAACGGCTGGCTGGCGCTCTCGGCGGTGGCGCTGGGCCTGACCGCCGCCTCAAAGTACACCTACGCCCTGGTGGGGGTGGCTGTCGTGCTTGACTGGCTGCGTGAGGCGCTGTTCGGCGAGCGGCGGGAGGGGGCGAGCGTCACACGCCAGATCGGGCTGCTTATGGCGTGGGGCGTGGCGTCGGTGCTGGTGTTCCTGGCGGCGAACCCGGCCCTGTGGCCTGCGCCGCTCGCGCGGCTGGGTGCGTCGCTCTCGATGCTCGTCGGGCGTGCCGAGTCCGCGCACGCGCAGTCGTTCGGCTACGGCGTACCGGAGTTGCTGTGGTGGCTGTTCACGCCGATCACGGTGCCCGGCGCGATCTTCACGCCGTTCGACACGATCCCGATGGTACTGAGCCTTGTGGGGCTGCCCCGCACGTGGAAGACTCGTCCGGTGATCGCCATCTGGTGGGCGGTCGGGCTGGCGCTGCTGCTGCTGTGGACCGTCCGGCTGCCGCATTACACGCTCGTCATGACTGTGCCGGTGACACTGTGCGCGGCGGCGGGCGTGGAACAGATCATCGCGTGGGTGCAGGGGCGGCAGGTGGAAGGTACGGCTCGCCCGGTGGGGGTCGAATAATGTCACGCCCCACGAACGTGGCAGCTATCGACCCCGATTAAGTCAGTGGAAGCCCTCGTTGCCAAAAACGCCGCGAATGAACTTCGCGGCTCTGTTCCTGTTGGGCTGCGCCGGGGTGGGGCGAGGCATCGAAATGCGCTACACTTGCGGGCATGGACGGTCTGACTACCCTCGAAGGCACAGTCGAGCGCATCACGTATTACAGCGAAGAGGACGGCTACAGCGTCATCCGGCTGCTGCCCACCTCGCCGCTGACGTTCTGGAGCGGCGTTGACGAGAACGGGCTGGTGACGGTCGTCGGCAACATGCCGGACATCACACCGGGTGAGAGCCTGGAGATCGAAGGCCGGTGGACGACGCACGCCAGCTATGGCCGCCAGTTCCGCGCCGAGAACATCCGCCGCGTGACGCCTGCCACTGTCGAGGGCATCCGTCGCTACCTCGGTTCCGGGCTGATCAAGGGCATCGGCCCCAAGCTCGCCGAGCGCATCGTCGCGCATTTTGGTACCGACACGCTCGACATCCTCGACCACGAGCCGGAGCGGCTGTACGAGGTGGATGGCATCGGCAGGCACCGGGTCCGGGCCATCACCCGCGCCTGGCGGGAGCAGCAGGAAATCAAGCAGGTGATGCTGTTCCTGCAGTCGCACGGCGTGAGCACATCGCTGGCGGTGAAGATCTACAAGACGTACGGCGACGACGCCATCCGGCAGGTTGAGGAAGACCCATACCGGCTGGCCCGCGATATTCACGGCATCGGCTTCATCACCGCCGACAAGATCGCGCAGGACCTGGGCCTCGCGCATGACCACCCTGCCCGGCTCGAAGCCGGGCTTGTCTACTCGCTGAACAACGCCGCCAACGATGGGCACGTCTACCTGCCGGAGCCGGAGCTTGTCGAGACGGCTGCCGGGCTGCTCGACGTGCCTGCCGAGGATGTCGAGGCGGCGGTAGAGCGTGCCGCGCAGAACGGCCTGGTCATTCTCGACCGGGTGCCGGTTCAGAACCCGGCGGAGGGTGAGGATCCGTTCGTGCGGGCCGTGTACCTGCCGCCCTTCTATCACGCCGAGGTCGGGGCGGCGCGCCGCCTGCGCCTGCTCATCGAGACGCCCGGCTCGTACCTCGACCGCTCCGGCCTGGTGGACTGGCCCGCGCTGATCGCCGATGCTGCCGCCGCTACTGGCGCGCCGCTCACCGCACAGCAGCAGCAGGCCATTCACACCGCGCTCACGCACAAGGTCAGCATCCTGACGGGCGGGCCGGGCACCGGCAAGACGACCACGCTGCGGGCGCTGATCCACGTGCTGCAGCGGGAGGGGCATACCTTCGCGCTGGCCTCGCCGACGGGCCGCGCGGCCAAGCGGCTCGCTGAGGCGACCGGCCACCCCGCCCGTACCATCCACCGGATGCTTGGCTACTCACCCGCCGAGGGCTTCGCGCACGACGAGGACGCGCCGCTTCCGGTCGATTTCGTCGTGGTGGACGAGGTGTCGATGCTGGACGGCTTCCTCGCGTACTCGCTCTTCCGCGCCATCGACCCGCGCTCGCACCTGCTGCTCGTCGGCGATGTGGACCAGCTTCCGAGCGTCGGCGCGGGCGACGTGCTGCGCGACATGATCGCCTCCGGCACGGTCCCCGTGACGCGGCTGGACACGATCTTCCGGCAGGCGGCAGGCAGCCTCATCATCTCGAACGCGCACCGCATCAACCAGGGGCAGATGCCGCTCTTCCTCGACGAGGCGAACGACTTCTTCCTGTTCAACCTGGGGGATGACCCCGACCGCGTGGCGGAGATGGTCGTAGATGTCGTGAAGAATCGCATCCCCTCGCGCTTCGGGCTGGACCCGCTCGATGACGTGCAGGTCATCGTGCCAATGTACCGGGGCAGAGCGGGCGTATCGTCGCTCAACCAGGAGTTGCAGGCGGCGCTCAACCCGAAGGGCCGCCCGGCGGAGCGCATTCTCGGCGGGCGGGTGTTCCGCGTGGGCGACAAGGTGCTGCAAACCAGCAACAACTACGACAAAGAGGTCTTCAACGGCGACGTAGGGCGGATCCGCGCGATGGACTTCACCAACCAGGAGATGACCGTCCAGTTTGATGACCGGCAGGTCGTCTACGACTTCACCGAAGCGCCGGACCTGATGCATGCCTACGCCATCAGCGTGCACCGCTCGCAGGGCAGCGAGTACCCGGCGGTGGTGATGCCGATCATCACGTCGCACTATATGCTGCTCCAGCGCAACCTGCTCTACACGGCGGTTACCCGCGCGAAGAAGCTCGTCGTGCTGGTCGGGTCGAAGAAGGCGATTGCTATCGCGGTGAAGAACGACGCCGTCTCCCGCCGCTACACGGCGCTCGCCACGCGGCTGAGCGAAATGCTCGACACGGCGGAGCGGTTGCTCTAACCGTACGCCCCCTTTATTGCGCTGGAATCTCCCCGCCGCCTTCGCTACAGTCGGGGCATCGTCGCTCGTCGCGTCACCTGATCGCCCCCTGGTAGGGGGAGATGGGGTTGCGAAGCAACCTCAGAGGGGGTGTAAGCCCGCCCCTACGAATCCCGGCAAAAATATGAGGACTCCCATGCACGCCTTCCGTGCCCTGACGCTGAACGTGTGGGGCCTGCCCACCGCGCGGGACCGCGCCGCCCGCATCCGGGCGGTGGCCGGGTACCTGGCCCGTGCCGACCTTGACGTGGTCGCTATACAGGAAGCATGGCTGCCTGCCGACCGGCGCACGCTGATCGCCGGGGCGGCGCAGGGCGGGTTGATCCACGCGCGCACCTACAACCCCGCGCTGGCCGGCTCTGGGCTGATGATCCTCTCGCGCTGGCCGGTGGTGGAGAGTGGCTTCACGCCCTACCTGCTCAATGGCGACCCGTTCACACCGGACTTCTACGCGCCGAAGGGCATCGCCCATGCACGGCTCGACGCGCCGTTTGGCCCGCTCGACGTGTACACGACGCACGCACTCGCGCAGCACAGCAACATCGGCGGGGTGGACCGCTACCAGCCGCACCGCATCGCGCAGATGGTGCAGTTTGCGCGGCTGGTCGTCAACCGCAGTGCCGGCGCGCCCGCCCTCGCCCTTGCCGACTTCAACGTGCTGCCCGGCTCGCCCGGCTACCGGGTCTTCCTGACGCTCGGCGGCTTCGGCGAGGCGTTCGCCAGCGTGCGGCCCGCCGTGCCCGCCATCACCTACGACTCGCGCAACCCCTACGCCCCGCAGACGCTCACCCGCCGCCTCGATTACATCTTCTACCGGGGCGGCCCGTCGCTCGCGCTGAGGCCCACCGCCGCCGAAATCACGCACCGGGACACGCCGCGCGGCTCCGGCCTGCCCGCCTACTCGGATCACTACGGCGTGCTGGCGACGTTCGAGGTAGAGCCTGCGCCGCCGCGTGTGGCGGGTTCCGCGCGTGATGATGTGCTCCGGCGCGAGATGGCACGGGAGGCGGCGGACATTCTACGGGGTGGCCTGGCGGATGCACGTGCCCGGCAGCGCCGGTGGGGGGCGCTGGCCGCGCTGGGGATCAGCGCGGCGGGGATACTGGCGCGTACCCGGCGCAGGCGATGGCTCGCTCTGCCCGGCGCGGGCGCAATGGCGGGCGCTGCGCTGACCGCGCTTACCATCGCCGAACTCCGCGCCCTGCACTCGCTGCTCGGCGAGCTAGAGGTGTTGATCCACGAATGACACGAATTAATGAGTCCACAGATGGCACAGAAGGCACAGATAAACAAAAAGCCGCGAAGTCTATTCGCGGCATCCATGATCTTATCCTGACTTACCCTGGCTAACCCTTAGCCGTGTGGACCTTGTCCTCAAGCAACTCGCGTAGAAGCTCCTGCTCCACGCGCGAGGTCATATCGAGGCTGAGCGGCGTCACGGACACCACTCCCTCGACAATGGCGTGCGCATCCGTGCCCTCTTCGAGGTTGTCCATCGAGGCTAGCTCGTAGCCGATCGGCCCGGCCTCGCTGAACTCGGTGCGCTCCGGTGCGAGCGGGCGGAAGTACGGCTGGCGCTCCAGCCGGGTGATGCGCCATGGTGTGTCCGGCGTCGCACCGGCGGGCACGTCGATCTTCAGCACGTCCACATCCTCTGGCATATCCAGCGCGAGCATGCGCTCCGCGAAGTAGCGCAGCCAGTACTGCGCGCCGCTGAAGTCCACCGTGTCGTCGAGGGTATGGTGCTGATGAAAGTCGACCTGCAGCGAGACCGCGATCGCCGGGATGCCGTGCGCTGCCGCTTCCAGCGCCGCGCCGACCGTGCCGGAGATCGTGACCGCCGTGCCGACGTTCTCGCCGTAATTAATGCCGGACACGCACAGCGCGGGCCGGCGTGTTGCCAACTCCAGCAGGCCGTGCTGCACGGCCTGCGCTGGAGACGCCACCGCGCCGTACGCCTGCCAGCGGTGGCTGTTCAGACTGATGTAGGTTTCAAACAGCCGCCCGTCGTTGGTGCCGGGCATAGCCCGCCCCATGCCGGACTGCTGCACGTGCGGCGCTACGATCAGCAGTTCGCCGAGCGGGGCAAGCGCAGCGGCGGCTGCCGCCAGCCCCGGCGATTTAATGCCGTCGTCGTTGGATATCAGGATGAGGGGTTTGTGGTCTGTCAATCTAGAACGCCTCCTACGCCCATACAGTTTACCGTTCGCCTCAGGATGTTTCAATCGAAAGAAAACGCCCCTCGGCGTGAGGGGCGTGGGGGTTCTTGCTTTGTCTGCGGAGCTAGGCTTCCTGTCTTGCGCCTGCCAGCCGCTGTGCTTTTGATACCTCCAACATGCCGATCCATGTCGAGGCCAGCACCAGCGCGGTGACGATGACACCGAGCGTCGTCGGTTCGGTCACCACGAAGATGAGCCACTCGTAGGCGATCTGTGCGCCTGTCTGCACGGTTGCGAAGCCATCCATAAAGGCGACGAGCGCCCGCTGCACGATGGGCCACTCAAGGACCGCCTCGTTAAGCCCCAGCGAGAAGAAGATCACCGGGGCGGCGATGTTCAGTGCGGCGATGAGCGACGCCACAACCAGCACGCCGATGATCCAGGGCTGCCAGCGTCGCCGCGTCTCATATGCCTCAACGCGCTGCATCACGCTCGCCGTGAAGTTGATCGATGGAGCGACCAGCGCGGGCTTCGAGAAAAGCGTGTCGACCAGGCACATGCGATCGCGCAGGTCAAGACAGTCCGGGCAGACCTGCAGGTGCTTTTCCAGCTCGGCTTCTTCTTCCTGACTGAGCAGCCCGTCCAGCGACAGGCTGATCATCATTTCATACGGATTGTGCGCCATCACGCGCCCTCCAGTGCCACGTTCAACTCCGGTGCCCGACCGGAGCGTAATTGCTCGGCGAGCATCTGCCGGGCGCGATACAGCCGGGATTTAATCGCGCTCTCGGTTGTATCCAGCGCTTCGGCGATCTCTGCATAGGATAAATCATACCAGTATTTTAACACAACCGCCGCCCGATAATCAGGGGCAAGATCGTTGAGCAGCGCCTGCATAGCGGCTTCGCGCTCGCTGCGCATGGTCGCCTGCTCAGGCCCCGGCTCGTCACTGTTGAGCGCCGGGTGAGGCGGCAGCGGCTCATCGATGGAGAGCCACGTCAGCCGCCGCTTGCGAATACGGTCGATGCAATAGTTCGAGGCGATCGACAGCAGCCACGTCTTGAACGGGCGCTCCGCATCGTAGCGATCCAGGTGCTGGTAGGCCCGCAGAAACGCTTCCTGAGCGGCGTCCTCTGCCTCATCCCGGTTGCCGAGCATGCGGTACGTTAGGTTGAAGACTGAAGTCTGGTAGGCCTCGACGAGTTCTGCGAAGGCCTGCTGCTCACCGTTTAGAACGCGAGCAACCAGTTCCTGATCTGTACTCACGCTGTCACCGTCCACTACCCAATGGCATCACCGTCATTGGTCCTGCGGGTGATTCCATAATTCTATACGTACAGTTTGCAGGGAGGTTGCACAAGTTCCAAAAATAATCCAATTAAGAGAGTGGTTTTTTCAGGCCGGTTACCATGAGCTAACGTGGCAGCCTCATTATAGGCAACAGAAAACCGGCCCACATGACACATGGAGTGGGTTTTCAACCGGGTGTACAAACTTACAGGCAAGAGATTGCACGAAATATCAGCGTAGGGTTTGCGTAGGGTAAGCGGATAGGGTGCGGCTAGGTTGGTTAAACGACATAGACTATGATCAATGTCGAAGGGCGAAAAAAATCTCTTCTTCTCCTCCTTTTTAAACGAGAGCCGGGGTCGGCGTACCCGGCTCTCTGGGATTCTAGGGGACGGATCGCATCGATCCTCACCCGGCGAGCCACGTAACGAGGCGCTCCAGCGCCAGCTTCGGTTCTATCTGGCCGGTCTTTATTTCCAGGTCGAAATCCAGCAGGCTGCGGTAGATCCGCTCCAGTTGCTCCATCGAGTAGTAGCGGGCCTGCTCGCTGATCTTTTCCGCAACGTACGGGTGCATGCCGATGGCGCGGGCGGCGGACTGGCTCGTCTGGCCCCGGCCAAGCTGCTCCTTCATCTGGATGAGCAGCCGGTACTGCCGGATGATCATGCCAAAAATGCCAAGTGGCTCCTGCCCTTCCTCCAGCAGGCGTTCCAGCAGCGAAAGTGCCCTCTGCCCCTGCCGCTTGCCGAGCGCGTCCACCATGTCGAAGATGCCCGCCTCAGGCGAGTATGGAGTCAACTCGGCGACGTCTTCCACGGTGATGGCGCGATCGCCTGCATAGGTGGCGAGCTTCAGCAGTTCGGTGTCGGCCAGCGTCAGGTCTTCGCCGATGCGCTGGGCCAGTTCGTGCGCCGCCCGCGAGTCGATCTCCGCCCCATAGCGCTTTGCCCGGCGCTGAATCCACTGCGGGCGCTCCTTCTCCACCGGCAGGTCAAACGACAGCACCGCGCCGCGAGGGTAGTTCTCGACGGCGTTAATTAGCTTTTTAAGCGCGCGCCCACGAGCGGCAGCCTGGCTGCCGCCGCTCTGCAGCCCGGTTTCGACAAAGGCGATGCGCGTCGTGTCCGGCAGCGAGGCGAGCACGTCCGGCAGCCTGTCGATGACCTCCCGCCCGGTAGCGGATGCAGTCAGGTTCTCAACGACGATCACGCGGTAGTCGGCCAGGAAGGGCAGCGCGCCCGCCGCCATCTCGATGTCGCCGCTCTGGATGGTCTCGCCGTCGATGCGCGTGATGTTCAGGTCAGCGGTCGCGGGGCTGCTGAACTTCTCGTAGAACTTCGCCAGCCGGTCACGCAGGGAAGGCTCGTCCTGCCCGTGAAACACAAACGCGATGGACTCAGGGCTTCTCATGCGCGGGATTTCTCCAAAGCTGCGAGCGCCGGGGGCAGGTCGGGCAACTCGTCGATGATAATGTCGGGGGTGACATCTGCCGGGGCGCTGCCCTGCGGCTGGTAGGGGGAGCGGATCAGCACGCCGACCATGCCAGCGCTCTGCGCGCCTGCCACATCCACATCAAGCCGGTCGCCGACGTAGGCCGCTTCCTCCGGCTGGACGCCGAGCGCATCGAGCGCCGTGCGGAAGATCGCCGGGTGCGGCTTGCGGTAGGGCGTGTCGCAGGAGTACACGCGCAGCGGCAGCAGGTCGAGCAGGCCATGCTCCTCCAGATGCCGGTCGTGGAGGTCCGCCGCCCAGTAGGTGTTGGAGATCAGCCCGAGCTTGTAGCCGCGCTCGCGCAGCGCGGCCAGCGTTTCGACCATGCCCACGCGCGGGCTGACGATCTCGTCGATGCGGCGGTAAAAGTGACGCCGCACCTCCGCCCACGTCGCCTCGTCAAGCGTCACGCCGACCCCGGCGAGTGCCGCGCGCATCGGCGCCTCGACGCTGCCGCCGCGCAGCCCGTCGAGGCCGGCCAGATAGGACTGCCGGATCTGCTCGTCGAGGCGCGCGTGCATCTCGGCGCGCGGAGGCAGAGCCGTGCCTGTGACCTCCAGCGCGTCGAGCAGATCGTCAAAGCCCGCCAGCGTCACGCGGCGGAAGGGACGCGCGTTGTCGGTCGACTCCGGGTCGTGATAGTGCAGCAGCGTCCCGCCGAGATCGAAGAGGATAGCTTTCAGCATCATGATGACCGCCAGCCGGGGAACCACTCATCAAGGCAGGGTAAAAGCTCGCTCAACTGCCGGATCGTCGCGTCCGGCTTGACACCGTCAGACTCGCGGTACTGATCGCCCTCGTAGCGCTGGATCCACACGCCGCGCATACCGACGCGCTGCGCGCCGCCTATGTCGTCATGCAGTTGGTCGCCCACCATCACCGCCTCCTCGGGCCTGATGCCGAGTTCGCCGAGCACCCACTGGAAGGCGCGCGGGTGCGGCTTCAGGTGGCCTGCATCCCCGGCGGTGATGCGCACGTCGAGGTATTCGAGCAGGCCGTAATGCTCCAGTTCGCGGTCGCGCATCCACATGGGTGAGGAGGCGTTGGTCACCAGCCCGGTCCTGACGCCGTGCGCGCGCAGGGTCTCCAGCACGCTGATGGCATCGGGGTAGGGCTCCACGCCGGGGATCACACTCCAGGCATACAGGCGTTGCAGGTCGAGCAGTTCTGCCTCGTCGATCTCGATGCCGACGAGCCGCAGCGTCTGCCCCAGGACGGCAAGCTGCCGCGGGGCGACCCAGTCCGGCTCGCAGGAGGCGGCCCACGCTTCCTCATTGCAGGTCACGTAGATCTCGGCGACCTCCTCCACGGGCGGCACCTTGTGCCCGGCTTCTGCCAGCCGGTCAAGCACCGGGCGCAGGTGCGAGCAGCGTAGCTCGTGCCAGTCTACCGAGTGGTTGCTCCAGTCGATGAGGGTGTTGTCGAGGTCAAACAGTACGGCGCGTAGTTGGGTCATTGCTCTTTGATCCGGTCAAAAATACCATCGGGGCATGCGAATAAATGTCCATCGCGTGGATTGTAACAACCGGCCTGCGCCCCTGCCACCGGGGTCCCCATCCCGGTCGGTCCTGTCGGGCCTGAGAGAGGGGGAAGGGGGCGGGGTTTAAAAGGCGAGCCTGCCTAAAAACAAAACCACCCCTCCCCGCGAAGCAGCAAACGGAGAGGGGCCAGTTGGCGAAGCCAACTGCACGGGCCGGCAGCGGGAGCTGCCGGGGGTTGCCTAGATGCGGGCGGCGGCGATATACGGGCCGCAGAAGAAGGGCATCGATGCTGGCGAAGGCGCTCCGGGCCATGCGAACAGCCCGCCCAGCGGCTTCTTTTGATGGGCCGCCTTCGGCTTCTCTCGCTTGTTCCGGTGCTTCAGATGAAGATGCCACTCATAGATCACGGTGTTGCTCTCCCTTCTGTGTTACAATGTCGGGCATGCAAACTCTCACCGACAACTGGGGCCTGATCGGCCACGAATGGGCTGTTGATCTGCTGGCGAGCCGCCTAGCAACCGGGCGTACCGGGCACGCTTACCTCATCACCGGCGTCCCCGGTACGGGGCGCTTCACGCTGGCGCTGCGCTTCACGCAGGCCATGAACTGTCAGTCGGCAGACTGGCCCTTCGGTGTGCCGTGCGGACACTGCCGTGCCTGCACGCTCATCGCGCGCGGTGTCCATCCCGATGTGCAGGTCATCCGGGCGGATGGCCGCTCGATCAAGATCGAGGCCATCCGTGATCTGCAGCGAGACCTGACTGTGAGCCCCATCGAGGGGCGGTACCGGGTGGCGATTATCGAAGAGATGCAGACCGCCACGGATCAGGCGGCGGATGCCCTGCTGAAGACGCTTGAGGAGCCACCGGCCAGCACGCGGCTGATCCTCACTGCCGACGCGGCGGAGAACGTCCGCCCGACCATCGTCTCGCGCTGCCAGGTCGTGCCGCTGCGCCCCGTCCGCCCGCAGGCTATCGCCGCGGCGCTGATGCAGCGTTATGACCTGCCCGCCGACGAAGCGAACACGCTGGCCCGGCTGGCTGCGGGGCGACCGGGCTGGGCTATCACCGCCGTTGATGACGAGAACCAACTGGCGCGGCGTCGTGAGATGATCGACATGTTGCTGGACGTTCTGCGGGCGGGCCGCACCGAGCGCTTCAACCTGAGCGAGCGCATCGCCCGCGACGACTCGCTGCCGCTCCTGCTGGAGACGTGGCAGAGCTGGTGGCGCGACCTGCTGCTCACCGTCGAGGGCAGCAGCGTGGCCCCCGTCAACGCCGACCGCTGGGAGGAACTGCGCGCGCTGACGTATGACGTCACGTCGGAGGAGGTCCGGCGGGCGCTGCTCGCGATCCGCCGCACCATGGACGCGCTCAGCAAGAACGCGAATGCCCGGCTCGCGCTCGACGTGATGTTCCTGGATATGCCGTATCTCTAGTCTCACCTTTGCTGCTTCCCCGGGCGGACGGGCTATGCAGCCCGCCCGCCACACTGTCGTGTCCTGCCGCGCAGCCGCTCAACCTCGCCCCTGAGTTCGGCAAGCTGCGCCTGGCAGGCGTCGCGCTCCTCAATGGCCTGCTCGCGCCCCTGCTCGGCCAGCGCCAGCCGCAGCTTCAGGCTGGAGACCTCCGCGTGCAGGTGCTCGACGCGCGTGCGCTCCTCCCACAGCTTCACCTGAAGGTCGTCATACGCCTGGCGAAGCTCGCTCATCGCCTGGTTCAGTGCGCTCCGCGTCTTCTCGCCCGCCTCGTTCATCGCGTCGATGATAGCCCTCGGTGCGCGCAGCAGTGCGGTGAGCACGCGGGCAATCGCCCACGCTAGCACCAGCACGGCGGCGGCAAGGGCGACCGCGACAGGCGCTTCGGCCAGCAGAGGCAGCGCCTCAGCAATATCCACCCATCCTCACCCCCCTCACATTAGGATGGACAGAGAGCAGGGCCGCTCCCGGCGGCGCCTGCCCCGGCTCAATCCCGGTATTCGAACATCTGTTCTAATCATAGAATCAAGACGCTGTTTTGTCAAGCCCCGGGCCGGCTTTTCTAACGGACTCTGAACGTGCCCTCACCCTTGTGTGGCAAGGTCGGGGACAGAGTACCCGCCGCGAATGGCCAGCGGCCAAAGATCGCGACCGGGATGAGGGCGTGCTGCAAAGCAGCTTGGGGTGAGGGTTTTGTTCGGCAAACACAGATCGCGTTTAGCTATAATCGAATCGGCGGTTCTGCCTGCGTGGCGGGCCGCACCGACCTGAAACCAGTTATTGACCCTGACAACAACCAGGAGAGAAGCGCAAGCATGGAGTACCGACATCTGGGTGACAGCGGTCTGAAGGTCAGCACCATCGCTCTCGGCGGCTGGATCAACTTCGAGAGCAAGATACCGGAAGATGAGGCCCGGCAGATCATCCGCACCGCGTACGAGGGCGGTGTGAACTTCTACGATCTGGCCGACGTGTACGGCTACGGCCAGGCCGAGCGCTGGATGGGCGCGATGCTGGCGGAGTATCCGCGCCACACGCTCGTCATCTCGTCGAAGGTGTTTCACCCGATGAGCGACGACCCGAACGACCGGGGGCTGTCGCGCAAGCACATCATGGAGAGCATCCACCGCTCGCTCAAGAACCTGGGCACGGACTACCTCGACATCTACTTCTGCCACCGCGCCGACCCCGACACGCCGCTCTACGAGACGATCCGCGCGATGGACGACCTCATCCATCAGGGGAAGGTGCTGTACTGGGGTACGTCCAACTGGGACCCGGCGCTGCTTGAGGAGACGGTGCGCCTCTGCGAGGCCAACGGCTACCACCCGCCCCGCGTCGAGCAGCCGCAGTACTCGCTGCTGTACCGTGAGTACGTCGAGCAGAAGCTTCTGCCCGTCTCGCGGGCGCTCGGTATCGGCCTGGTGACGTACTCGCCGCTTGCCATGGGGATGCTCACCGGCAAGTACGACGACGGCATCCCGGAGGACTCGCGCTTCTCAACCGAGCCCTGGTCGAAGGAGCGTTTCTTCAGCGAGGAGAACGTCGCACGGGTGCGGAAGATGGCGATCGTCGCCGGTGAGCTGGGCGTGACGCGGGCGCAGCTTGCGCTCGCCTGGGTGCTTCGGCAGGAGGGCGTCAGCAGCGTGATCACCGGGGCGACAAAGGTCCGGCAGATGGAGGACAATCTCGGCGCGGCAGAACTCAAGCTCACGGAGGATGTGCTCGCAGAGCTTGACCGCATCTTCAGTTGATGATCGGGCCCGGCCCGATGCCGTCGCCTTCGTAACGGGAAGTGAACAGGAGAGGTATTGGTATGGCAGAGAGCATGGTAGAACAACGCACAGACCCCAAGCTGTTCGGGTTGAGCGTCATCTCGGCGATGCGCGGTGCTGCCGGTCCGGCGCTGCTCGCACAGGACTTCAACCGCCGCAAGCCGCCCACGCTCGCCGGGACGCAGTTCGACTTTCTGGCATCGGAGACGACGGCAGGGCTGCTGTCGATGATGGCGGTTGGCGAGATGGTCCTTGACAAGATGCCGTTCGCCCCGGCGCGGATCTCGCCGCTGCCGCTCGCCGGGCGGATGGCGTCAGGGGCGCTGGTGGGGGCGGCACTCAGCGCGGAGCAGGGGGAGGACGTCACCCGCGGTGCTATCCGCGCGGCGCTGATCACAGCCGTGGCGACGTTCGTCCTGTACTTTGTCAGAATCGTGCTTGGGAAGAGTTTTTCGACATTGCTTTCTGGTATGCTCGAAGATGCAGTGGTCCTAGCCTACGGCTGGAGCCTGATCGAGCGGCCCTAAGCCGGGCTGCCACTACTACCACTACTGCACGCGGGGGGATGGGTTATAGGGGGCCCACCCCCCGCGTCGCATGGGAGA
Organism: Anaerolineales bacterium UBA3940; assembly: GCA_002385675.1. Classification (GTDB taxonomy): domain Bacteria; phylum Chloroflexota; class Anaerolineae; order Aggregatilineales; family UBA3940; genus UBA3940. The sequence goes on from DGDY01000161.1 coordinate 13,344, forward strand.
TGAGAAAGAGTCCCCCGAGGCCCGCGGGCTGCGGGTACTGCAACTCACGAACGAGGACGCGCTGGAAAATACCGAGCGCGTCCTCGATGCGATTCTTGGGGAAATCCACGCCGCCCCTGCGACGAGCGCGGTTGATTGCTTAGCTCAGATAGTCCCTGAGCTGGCGGCTGCGGGTCGGATGGCGCAACTTGCGCAGCGCCTTCGCCTCGATCTGGCGGATGCGCTCGCGCGTCACGCCGAAGTGCTTGCCGACCTCCTCCAGCGTGTGGTCCTGCCCGTCCTTCAGCCCGAAGCGCATCTCCAGCACCTCGCGCTCGCGGTCACTCAGCCCGTTCAGCAGGTCCTTCACCTGCTCCTTCAGAAGCTGCTTATCGGCCTTCTCGACCGGGCCCGGCACCTTGTCGTCCTCGATGAAGTCGCCCAGCAGGCTGGAATCCTCCTGCCCGACGGGCATATCCAGCGACATCGGGTCCTGCGAGATGCGCATCACCCGGCGGACTTTGGCCGTGGCCCGGCGCAGCTTGCGCTGGAGGGTCGGGTCGAGCCGCTCGCCGTTGGCCTGCGCTTCGGTGATGGCCCGCACCTCTGCCGGGTCGAGCAGGTCCATCTCCAGCGCGATTTCCTCGACGGTCGGTTCACGCCCGAGTTCCTGCATCATGCGGCGCTGCACGCGCATCAGCTTGTTGATCGTCTCGACCATGTGCACGGGGATGCGGATCGTGCGGGACTGGTCGGCGATGGCCCGGCTGATGGCCTGACGGATCCACCACGTCGCGTAGGTGCTGAACTTGTAGCCCTTCGTGTGGTCGAACTTCTCGACGGCGCGCAACAGCCCGATGTTCCCCTCCTGGATGAGGTCGAGGAAGCTAATGCCGCGCCCCATGTACTTCTTCGCCACACTGACGACGAGACGCAGGTTGGCCCGCGTGAGCGACGCCCCCGCCTCGATGGCCCTCGCGCGCACCGAGTCGAACTCCACCTCGATGCTGGCCTCGTCCACCTCGCCCAGCCACTCCGCGAAGGTTTCGGCAGGGGGCAGGGCGTGATGCTCGGCTGTATAAGCTGTCAGCTTCATCTGGAGCGGGTGCGGCATCAGGTAGAGCGTCTCAAACACCGTAAACAGCCGCCGTGCGACCTGCGTCCACTCCTCGTCGCGTCCCCAGTCGCGCAGCCCGAGGTAGCTGTGCAGGTAGGACGGCTCGCCCCACCACCAGCTACTGCGCAGCCGGCGGGCCTCTTCGAGCAGCGGCGGCAGCTCCGGCGAGTCCACGTTGAACGTGGGCGCAAGCACGCACACGTCATCCCATGCCTGCAGCATCTCGACGTACAGCGCCTGCAGCACGGTCCTGGCGTCGGACGGCTGACCGGCGTCGGCCAATTTCTGCCGCATCTTGCCGACGCGCTCATGTGCGGTCATCTGCGCCGAAAGCCAGCTCTCCTGGTCGGAGTCGAGAAGCTGAACCTGCCCGATCTCCTTCAGGTACATGCGCACCGGGTCGTTCGCCAGTTCGGGGTCGGACAGGCTTATCAACTGGGGGTGCTGGTTTTCGTCGTAGTCGGCCTCGTCCACCGCGAAATCGACCTCATCGAGGTCGTCCTCCGGCTCGACGTCTTCGTCGTCCATCATCAGTTCGTTCTCATCGTCGATCTCGTCGATCGGCACGATTTCCACCCCCAATTCTTGCAGACGCGCATAGAACTCCCGGGCTGCCGGGCTGTCCGGCTCGGAAAACACCGCCAGGATATCTGCCTCGTCCACCTGCCGGTCGGCAAGGGCCTTGTCAAACAGTGCCTGCGTCTCTGCTGTCCACCCGGTTGTACGATCAGTACTCATAGATTGCGACACCGCCTAAACTTCTCAACCTGACCCACAACACCTGCCCTATGGCAGGCAAAGGAGCGAGCGGGCGCGCAGAATCGGAGCGGCGGAGTGCCGACTCCTGTACTGCGCTCAGGCTGTCTGTACTTTTAGCCGGTTGCCATGCGAATCGCTGTTTCTGGCCTCCGCCCGGCCCTTCGGAGTGCCATACCGTTTGAACGCCTCCCACAAACGCTGGTGGCCCATCAGCAGGCTCTTGATGATGGCGCCATACTTGTCTGCTGTCTGGGCGTCCCCGCCGCCCTCAGCTTCCTGTATGAGGAACTGCAACTCCTGTATCTGGTCGTTAAGCTGCTTCATCCTCAGCATCAGAACCGCGCGCAGCACCTCCTCAAAAATCGCCTCGTCGGAAAGCTCGGCGGATGGCGGCGTGACCTTCCTGAGCAGCGCATCGAGCGACAGGCGCTCCCACTGCTGTACGATTTCACGGGTCACCGGGTCGCGCAGGTTCTCGCGGAACCATACCACCGGGTCGGCTTCGTCCTGGTTGAGCGCCGCCTGCCACATGGCGAAGATCTGCCGGTGCTCCGGCTGCCCGAAGTCATTCTCTGTGATGTACCAGGCCAGCCCGGCCTGAGCGGGCTGGTTCTCACCTGACGGCACCACTTCGGGCGCCACGTTCGCCAGCTTCTCCGGCGCAAGGTACTCCGCCAGGACGCGATTCACCCGGTAGATCAGCCTGGGGCGCTGGATCAGTGCCGCCAGACAGAACGCCTCCCGGGCCCGCGTAGGAGATTCTAGCGCACTGTCCGCCGGTTTGCTTGCTTCTACCGGCGGGGGCAGCGGCGAGCGCTCGCGGCGCTCGGCGTGTCGGGGCGCCGGCCCGGCGGCTCGCTGCGGGAAGAGCGTCGTCTCCGGGATGCGCAGCAGGCGGGCGAGCCGCTGCCGGTAGTGGCTGCGCTCCACTGGGTCGGCAACGTCCTCGATAAGCGGGATGATCTGCGCGGCGACCTGCGACTTGACCTTCGCGTCGTCGAGGTTCTTGCCCTCGATGGTGCGCTGGATCACGTGCTCGACGACCGGCACCGCCCCCTCGACGAGCTTCTGCCAGCGCGCCGGGTCCTCGCGGATCAGGTCGTCGGGGTCTTTTCCCTGCGGCAGCACGATCACGCGGATGTCAAAGCCCATCCGGCTCTCGTAGCGCAGCATGCCCCGCGCGTCGAACTCGGTTGTGAGCTTGGCCCGGTACTCACGCTCCGCCGCGTCGAAGTCCCACACGCCCTCCTCGCTGACCTGCTCGGCGGCAGCCTTCGAGACACGCTCGATGACCTCGCGCCCGCGCTCGGTCGCCATCTGCCCGGCGGCGTCCGGGTCGAGGGCGAGGATCAGCCGGCTGGCGTAGCGGGAGAGCAGCCGGAGCTGCGCCTCGGTCAGCGCCGTGCCCATCTCGGCGACCACGTTTGTGAAGCCGGCCTGATGCGCCTGCATCACATCCATATAACCCTCGACAATGACGGCGGTTTCACTCTCGCGGATGGACCGCCGCGCGTGTGACAGCCCGAACAGGAGCTGGCTCTTGTCGAAGATCTCGCTCTGCGGTGAGTTGAGATACTTGGGTACAGCGTCTTTGGAGAGACCGCGCGCGCCGAAGCCGACGATATTGCCACGCTCGTCGCGGATGGGGATGACGAGCCGGTCGCGGAAGCGGTCGTAAACGCTGCCGGTCTCCCGCACGACGAGCATCCCCGCCTTGACAAGCTCATCCTTCGTGAAGCCACGCTCCAGCAACATGTTCATCGTGGCGTCCCAACTGTTTGGAGCGTAGCCCAGCAGGAAGCTCTCGACGGTCTCCGGCGTAAGCCCGCGCCCGGCGACGTAGTCACGCGCGTGGCGGGCGTTGGGCGCTTCGAGAAGCTGCCGGTGGAAGAACGAAGCGGCCTCCTGCAGCAGTTCGTGCAGGCGCTCGCGTTCTTCCTGGGCTTTGGCCTGATCAGGGCTTTGTGGCCTGAGTTCGACACCGGCACGCTCGGCGAGCACGCGCAGCGCCTCGGGGAAGTCCCAGCCCTGCAACTTCATCACAAAGCTGAAGATGTCGCCGCCCTCGCCGCACGCGCCGAAGCAGCGCCATTGCTGAGAGTCGGGGAAAACGACGAAGGAGGGAGTTTTTTCGTTATGGAAGGGACACAGCGCTTTATAATTGCGGCCTGACCGCTTCAGCGAGACATGCTCGCCGATGACATCGACGATATCGAGTCGTTGTTTGATTTCGTCGGTTACGCTCATATTACGGCGTGCGCTCAACTTGGCGGTCTGCGTGACGCGAATCCGTAGATTGCCCCGCTGCTTACTGGGTATGAGGCCCCAGCGATCATCAGCCCTACGGAGCGATTATACTCGTGGGTCGCGCAGGGGCGCAAACGGGGGCGGGCAGGGCCAGGTGGCGGCCAACGATGTCTCCGGCTTGCTCCTTCCCCTTATAAGGGGGAGGAGGACGACCCAAAGGGTCGGACGGAGGGGGTTGCTGTGCTAGCCCTACTTGCGCGGCGTATACTGACGCTTCAGCCAGCGGCTCAGCCCGTCCAAGCCGGGGAACAGCATGCGCTCGTTGATGTTGGCCTGGTCGAGCTTGTCCCGCACCTCCCACTTGAGTTCGGCGGGGATGACGATGCCCCGGCATAGCTCCGGGTGAGTGGCCAGCCACTCGTCCATGTGGGCCGTCGCCGACGACATGAACGAGAACAGCGCATACTGGTTGACGATGCGCGGGTTGAGCGACGGCGGCTCGAAGAACACGACAAACGGCTCATCCGCCAGCGCATCGAAGGCATCGAGCGTTGTTGCCACCTGCATCAGCATGTCCGCCGTGAACACGTCCGCGCCCTCGGCGTCGAGCACGCGGCGCAGCGTGTCAGGCAGGTAGTGCTGCGCCTCGTGGTAGTTCACCGCCCACACGATGCTGTCTCCGTTGAAGACATCGACATCGTTCGTAGCGAAGTGCAGCGCAACATATGGTGAGTAGGTCCAGTCGAGGAGGCGCGTGGGCAGCCCGTGGTGCTTGGCCAGCGCCAGCCAGTCCCAGGGCGTTTGCTGGTCGACGCCGTCGTGCATGGCGTACTTCCTGAAGTTGCGCAGCAGATGCGGCTCCATGCTGGCGAAGTCTCCGCCGAGCCGCGCCAGTGAGGTGCGCAGCCCGCTGCGCAGGTTGCTCGTCCCCCGGAAGGCGAACGGCGAGCGGAAGCGCTTCAGGCCGGGCTGCCACGAGTCGCTGAACAGCCACTCCTGCAGCTCCAGCCAGCTTTCTGCTCGGCGGTGAGGTTTCGGCTGCCGGTTGTACCGGGCCATCGCTCCCGCTACCCGCGCGATCTGGTGCGCCGTGGTCGGCGCCCCGTCATGACAGCGACCTGTCCCATCCCGTTCTCAGACATCTGTCTCCCTGTCCATTTCATCCCCGGTGTGCTGGCCCGGCGGTATGCCGCCCGACCCCTCACCTTCCAGCTTAGCGCCCGCCGCCGCGAATGTCTAAGCTGCCGGTATGGGCGCGCGGCGGGCTGCTCATTTCGCAGAGCGCTACCCACGTCATGTGAGGTTCGGCACGAAACAGGTGAAGATCGTCATAATTGTGGTAAAATATGACCTGCACGTACAAATAGTTCCCACCGCGCAGTTTTGGTGAGGATTGGCTGGGAAGTAATCAAAACAATGCCCGGTACACCATTTGGACAGCTCTCTCCGGGAACGCTTGACGCGATCCACGAGGCGGCTCTGACCATCACATCCGAGCTGTCACTGCCGGTTGTCCTCAATCGCATCGTCACGCTGGCGCGCGAGCTGGTGAACGCTCGCTACGCGGCGCTTGGCATCCCCGACCCAACTGGCACGCATCTGGTACAGTTCATTACCTCCGGCATGAGCCCGGAGGAACAGCGCCGCCTGGGTAGCCTGCCCATGGGGAAAGGGCTGCTTGGTGCGCTGTTGAAGCCGGACGCGGAGCCGATCCGCCTCAAGGACCTGAATGCAGACCCGCGCTCCGTCGGCTTCGTCAAGCACCATCCGCGCATGAGGAGCTTTCTCGGCGTGCCGATCCGGCTGCGGACGAAGCTGCTTGGCAACCTGTACCTGACGGAGAAAATCGGCGCGGACGAGTTCAGCGAGGAGGACGAGAAGGTTATTGTGGCGCTGGCGGGATATGCCGCCGTCGCCATCGAGAATGCCCGGCTCTACAGGCAGGTGCAGCGCCTCGCCATTCTGGAGGAGCGCGACCGCATCGGCATGGACCTGCACGATGGTATTATCCAGTCGATCTACGCCGTGGGGCTAACGCTGGAGCATACCGATTACCTGCTGGCGGAAGGCCAGCAGGCCGCCGCTCGTGAGCGTCTCGGCGAGGCAATCAAGGGTCTGAATACGATCATCCGGGACATTCGCAACTACATTCTCGACCTGCGACCCGAGCGCTTCAACGGTACAGATCTGCACGCCGCGCTCGGCAGGCTGGCCCGCGAGTTCCAGGCGAACACGCTTGCCAGCATCGATGTGAGCTATGACCAGAACATCGATGGCCTCCTGAACGAGAAGACCGCGACAGCCGCCTTCCATATCGTGCAGGAGGCGCTGGCTAACGCCGCCAAGCACGCTGCCGCAACGCACCTCGATGTGGTCGTTGCGCTGGAGGGCAATGAGATCGTCGTCGGCGTGCGGGACAACGGTCGTGGCTTTGACCGGGAAAAGACGGTTGACCGGCTGGGGCACGGGCTTTCCAATATGGAGCTGCGCGCCCGCGCCATCGGTGGGCGGTTGAAGGTGGACTCGCAGTTGGGCGAGGGCACTGTCGTGACGGCGTACCTGCCGCTTACCCCCAGCCAGAAGTCCGAGCCGCCGAAGGTGGAGTTCCTCAACGTGTCGGAGGTGCCGGAGTAGAGCACACCGGCTCAAGTTTCCACAGAAATATGCAAACAGCCCCACTCTCAACAGAGTGGGGCTGCTCTTATTGACAGAGCAGAGCGTTAGTCGTAGCGAGTCTCGCCTGAAACCAGCCCGACGATGAACAGCAGCACCAGCGCACCAATAACGCCCATCAGGATGGTTCCCAGAATGCCGCCGCTGCTGATGCCGAGCGCCCCGAACAGCAGACTGCCGACCACAGCGCCGAGAGCGCCGACGATAATGTTGCCGATCGTGCCGAAACCGAAGCCCCGCCACAGTTCACCGGCCACCCAGCCGATGACCAGACCGATCAAAATTGCGATTACCAGCCCAGTAAAATCCATTTCTTTCTTTCCTCCAACCTGCGATAAGTAACGATACAACTCTCACAGTTTTAACTATAGCACAGGCGGCATAAACACCGGCTAAACGCTTGCTATAAAATAGCTAAATTTTGCCCTGAGGATCTGGTCTGAGGGGCATATAAAAGGCAGCCGTCCGCTTACGGACGGCTGCCGTACCAAGCCAGTGGCAGAAGCGTGGTTAGCGCGGGTAGTAGGGGTTCTGCCCGGCAGCGTGATGGGTCACATCGACGATCTCGCGGATTTCCGGCACTGCGGCCTTAATCGCCTGCTCGACGCCCTCTGTCAGCGTGACCGAGGCCATGCCGCAGCCCTGGCAACCGCCCAGCATCCGCACATATACGACGCCGTCACGCACGTTGACCGGCAGGATCGCGCCGCCATGCCCGGCGATCCCGGGGTTGATCTGCTCCATGATGATCTTCGCGACCTTCACCCCGATCTCATCCTCCCAGACCGGGTTGGGGTTGTCGATGAGGAAGCCGCCGCGATCCAGATCAAAATCGATGGTGGCGCCGTCAAGCTCGGCCACGCTGTCGGCATCCACCCGCACAACGAGATCACCCTCTTTCACAATGAGGTCGTCGCCTGTGTTGCCGTTGTTGACGATGAGCTTCATGTCGTAGGCGAAGTCGTCGATGGCGCGCCCCATGATGCGCAGGTACACAGCCAGATCGTCACGGCCCTGGGCCTCGATGACCTCGAGGAATTTCGCCTGTGCCTGTTCGGTAATTGTCAGCATCAGAATAGCTCTACCTTCTGGTTCGTTCTAACGGATTGGCAAGATTATAGATCGCCCCGGGGTGCTCAACTGATGACGTTCGTCACGAATCTGGCTGTGCCCTTTCCCGGTTGAGCCCGATTCGGGCCCCGATCGGGGCACTCAGCGAGCGACGGGTGACGCGCCCGCCTGGCCGCGCTGGTAGAAGGGCCGCTCGCCCTCCTCGTGCCGCGTGACATCGATGACGGCCTCGATCTCAGGTACCTGCCCGCGTATCTGCCGCTCGACGCCCTGCGTGAGGGTGACCCCGGCCAGCCCGCAGCCCTGACAACCGCCCTGCATGCGGATGTAGGCCTTGTTGTCGCGCACGTCCACGAGCGTGATGCGCCCGCTGTGTGCCGCCACTGCTGGGTTGATCTGCGTGCTGATGACCTCTGCCACCCGGCGAGCCAGGTCATCCGTCCAGACCGGGTTGGGGTTATCGATCTTGAAGCCAGTGCGCGACAGGTCGATCACCGAGCCTTGCAGGTGCTCGGCGCTCTCCGGGTCGACGAGCAGGTTAAACCCGCCCATATCCAGCACCAGATCGTCCTCGCGCCTGGTTGCCATCTCGACCGAGCGAAACTCGTAGATGAACTCGTCCGTATCGCGCCCGGTGATGCGGATGCGAACGGCGAACCCGTCCTGCCCTTTAGCTCGCAGGGTTTCGAGAATCTTGTCGCGTGCCGCGTCCGTAAAGGTAATCATGGGAGAAGCCTCCGCTGGTTCGCTTCGCACGCCGACTGGTCGCAGTCAGTCATGCGGCCCGGCGCACGATGGTTGTTCTAGCTTCGCACTGATCGTGCTCGCCGTGATTGTACTTTGTTTCACAGCAGTTGTCGCGTGTTGAGGGATATTTTAACAGATATTCTTGGTTAATATTAATCATGGTGGGCGGTGGAGCAGGGCGTGCTCCGAGGAACAGACAGGCGAAAACTGCCGCGTAGGCAGGTGCGGCAGGGCGGAGGCGACTCCGGTGGGAGGGCACGCGTCAGGTTCGCGTGCCCTGAATATAGCTGTGCAGGTAGCGGATCTCGGTCTCGGTCTGGTTGATGTGTGCCTTGACGAGGTCGCCGATCGACACCAGCCCGGCAAGCGTGTCGCCGTCCATGACCGGCAGGTGGCGGATGCGCTGCTGCGTCATGACCTGCATGGCGTAATCGACCGTATCGTCGGGCACGCCGATGACCAGCTCGCGAGTCATGGCGTCGCTTACTCGGAGCCCGGCAAGCGAGCCGTCGGTGCGTGCAAGCTGCTGTACAATGTCGCGTTCGGATATGATTCCCATGGGCCGGTCGGTGTCATCCATGACCAGCAGCACACCGATGTTGTTTGCCGCGAGCGACTCGACTGCGTCCTGAAGCGATGCGTTGTGACGGATCGTCAGGACGTTGGTCCCCTTCCTGCGCAGGATGTCCCGTAGCTTCATCGGTTTGTCCCCCGTCAGCCTGACGTTACTCTCATAGTACAGGCTGTCCAGGGGAAATGTCCAGACTGTGAAAGCCATCACACGGGGCAGGGGGTGGGGCCGGTCTGACTATCCCTCCTCGCCCTGGCCGTGCGAGATCGGCAGCGTGAAGGCCATCGTGGTGCCCTGCTCGCCCGTGTCTTCAACCCAGATGCGCCCGCCGTGCGCCATGATCAGCCCGCGTGCAATCGCCAGCCCCAGCCCCGCGCCCTTGTCTTCGTTGCCGGGACGGTTCGTTGCCTGCCGGAAGGCCTCGAACACCGCCTCACGCTCCTCCGCCGGGATGCCCGGCCCCTGGTCGCGCACGGTCACGCGGATGCTGCTGCCCTCCTGCACGGCCCTAACCTCGATGCACGTGCCCTTCGGCGAGTAGCGGGCGGCATTTGTCACGAGGTTGTTCAGCACCTGCATGATGCGCTTGCCGTCCACATACACTTCGGGCAGGTCGGCGGGAATGTCCAGGACGAGGTCGTGCTCGGCGGTGATCACCTGGAGCGAGGCGGACGAGGAGGAGACAAGCTCGTCGAGTTTGACCCGCTCCGGCTCGATGCGGAGCATCCCGGCCTCCAGCCGCGACAGGTCGAGAAGCTGCTCGACGAGATCCGTCAGCCGCTCGGATTCCTGGTTGATGATCTGGATGAACTCGCGCTGCTCGGACGGGTCCCACGTGACATCGTCAGCAAGCAGCGTGCTGGCAAAGCCCTGGATCGAGGTGAGCGGCGTGCGCAGTTCGTGCGAGATCATCGCCAGAAATTGCATCTTCAGCTCGTTGGCCCGCTCGGCCTCCCGGCGCGCTGCTGCTTCCGAGCGCAGCAGGCCGATGTTATAAATGGCGCTCGCCGCCTGATCGACAAGCCCCTGCATGTGCCGGACGTCCTCCTCACCGAGCGGCTGCGGCCTGTCGAAGAAAATGCCGAAAATGCCAAACCACTGGCCGCTGGCTGTGAGCGGGAAGAACACGCCGCTGCGGAAGCCGAGGCGACCGGCCTGCGCCTCAAGCTCCGCCGCACGCGGGTCAACCTGGATGTCTGGCAGGACGAGCGGCTTGTCCGGCGACCATAGTGTCGCCAACTCGCTCCCCTCGACCCGGTAGTACTTGCCGGTGTCGTCGGGCGCGGACGGGTCGCGCCGCCAGTCGGCGACGATCTGCAGCATCTTCGGCGGCTGATCGCCCCAGGGTTCGCTGAACACACCGATCGTTGCCCGGTTGGCGTCGCCAAGCGCCCGGCTGGAAACCAGGGCTTCGAGCACGGCGCTGGCACTCTTCACCGTGCCGATCTGCCGGCTGACCCGGTAGAGGTCCGTCATGCGGGCCAGCGCCTCACCAAGCTGCTGCTCGGAGCGGCGGCGCTCGGACACGTCACGGACGAGCGCGAAGAAGCCGCGCACCTTGCCGTCCGGCCCCACATCCGGGATGTACTGCCCGTGAATGTAGCGCATACCCGTGTGCTGAAAATCGACCAGCGTCTCGTGGTCGATGGTTTCCCCGGCGAGCACGCGCTCAAAATATTCCTTCAGCGTTTCGTACGCCTTCTCGCCGATGACCTCCCGCACATGCTTGCCGGGCATCTCGCTGCTGGGCAGGCCGAACCACTCCTCGTACTCCTTGTTGGTGAAGCGGTAGCGGCAGTCCTTGGTGATGTACGAGATGAGCGCGGGCATCGCGTCGGTGATGAGCCGGAGTTGCTGTTCGGCGTCTCGCCGCCGCTCGATCTCAACCTGGGCTTCCTGGTAGAGGCGCACGTTTTCAAGTGCCAGCCCGGCTCGACGCGCCAGCGACTCGGCGACGAGCACGTCGTCCTGCGTGAAGACCCGCCCCGAGTCGGACATGGCGAGGGACAGAGAGCCGATGGGCTGCTGCCGGGCGATGAGCGGCACGACGATCAGCGAAGTCACCCCCGCCGAGCGTATAAGCTCAAAGTGCTCGTCGTCGACCGCGACGCTTCGCAGGAAGTCATCCGTCATTTCGCTCACGAAGAGCGTCGCACGGGCTTCGATGGCGTGCCTGGAGGCCAGCCCCTTGGGGTCGGGTGGGTAGCGCTCGACAAGCTGCCGCAGCGCGGCCTCGTGTTCGGGGGAGGTGGCGGCGACCGCGACGCGCTCGACCCTGTCCTCATTCAGGAGATCAACAATACACTGGTCGGCGAAGCGCGGTACGAGCAGCCGCGTCAGGTTCTGGACGCTGGTTTCGTAGTCCAGCGAGTGGGAGAGAGCCAGCCCCACACCGGCGAGGAGTTCCAGCCGCGCGCGGATGGCCTCGGCACGCTGCCGGGCGGCCTGCTCCTCGCGCAGCAGGCGCTCGCGCTCCTGCTCGATCTGCTTCAGGTGTGTGATGTCCCGGGCAATGGCGGATGCGCCGACAACGCGCCCGGTTTCGTCGCGGATGGGCGAGACGCGCAGCGAGACGACAAAGCGCTCGCCGTTCTTGCGCATACGGGTTGTCTCGTAAAGCTCGATGCGCTCGCCCTTGCGAAGCCGGGCCATGATGCTGGGGATCTCGTCGGGGAGTTCAGGCGGAACCAGCATCGATACATGCTTCCCGACGACCTCCTCGGCGGTATACCCGTACATCTGCTCGGCGCCAGCATTCCAACTGGTTATGATGCCATCGAGCGTTTTGCTGAGAATGGCATCCTCTGATGATTCAACGATGGCGGCCAACTCACGGGCAAGGAATTCCGGCGAACTGTGCATCGAGAAGTCGTCCGAACTGCTGCTATGCGTTTGTACCATTACCAATCCTGTATTAATACAACCACAACTCGTTAAGCGTATGGGGATACCCGAACAACAAGACCACGCAGTTTAAGTATTCACCATATCAAGGCTGTGCGCTACCCGTCAAGCACCGTTAAGTTCGCAAAGCTGACCATCAGCCGCTTCAGACCGGCCTCGTCAAACATCACGCTGACTTCCTGATCGTCGCCGCTCATGCGGCTCGCAACGACGATGCCCTCACCGAACTTGGGGTGAAGGACCCGCATGCCGGTGCGGATCGCACTCTCGCCCAGGTCAATCTCCATCTGCGCGGACGAGCGTACACGCGGAGGGCCACCCATGCGGCGCGGCGGCCCGCCGATGTCCGGCATGCCGGGGAAGGCAGCGTGCGGCGGCACGAGAAGCTCCGGCGGGATGTCGTCGATGAAGCGCGAGCGCATGTTGACCGAACTCTCGCCCCAGACGGTGCGGCGGAAGCAGTACACAAGGTACAGGTACTTGCGGGCACGCGTCATGCCGACGTACATAAGGCGGCGCTCCTCCGCCATCTGCTCGGCGTCTGGGTCTTCAATCGAGCGCTGGTGCGGCAGTACACCCTCCTCCAGCCCGACGAGGAACACCACGTCGAACTCCAGCCCCTTGGCGGCGTGCAGCGTCATCAGGCTGGGGGCGTTCACGTCCTCGGTGAGCGTGTCCACATCGGAGACGAGCGCGACTTCCTCCAGAAACTCCTGCAGGGGCAGGTCCTCCGCCTCCGCCGCGACGTTCACCAGCTCCATCACGTTCTCGACCCGCTCGCGGCCCTGCTCGCTGCCGTCGTCCAGCCAGCCGAGGTAGCCCGTCTCGTCAAGCACCAGCTTGAGCAGATCGCCGACAGCCATGTTGCGGCTGATCGCCCGCCAGCCGTTGAGCATCTCCGCGAACGAGCCGAGCGCGCGCCGCGCCCGCCCGTCAAGCGGCCCGGCGGATGGGTCGCTTGAGAGTTGCGTGAGCGCCTCGAACAGGCTGATGCCGTTGCTTTCTGCCCACGCCTGGAGCGAGGCGATTGTCTTATCGCCGATGCCGCGCGGCGGCGTGTTGATCACCCGCATCAGGCTGAGCGAGTCGTCCGGGTTATGGATGATCCGCAGGTAGGCCAGCACGTCCTTGATCTCGCGCCGCCCGTAGAAGCGGGTTGCACCGACAAGCCGGTAGGGCAGGTTGTGCCGGATGAAGGCGTCCTCCAGCGCGCGCGATTGGGCGTTGGTGCGGTACATCACCGCACACTGGCCCGGCTCGGCTTCCCCGGCCTTGACCAGCAGCGCGATCTGCTCGACGACGAACTCCGCCTCGTACTGTTCGTTGTGGGCCTCGTACAGCACGATCTTCGGGCCGCCTTCCCGGTCGGTGAACAGCCGCTTCGGGGTGCGATGCGTGTTGCGGTCGATGACGGCCTGCGCCGCGTCGAGAATGACCTGCGTGGAGCGATAGTTTTGCTCCAGCAGGACGGTCTGCAATTCGGGGAAGTCCCGCCGCAGCCGGTTGATGTTGCGGTAGTCTGCGCCGCGCCAGCGATAGATCGACTGGTCCTCGTCGCCCACGCAGAAGATGTTTTTGCTCCTGGCGGTGAGGAGGCGGAGCAGTTCATACTGCGCGGCGTTCGTGTCCTGAAACTCGTCCACGAGCACATGGTCCACGCTGTTCTGGTAGCGGGCGAGCACGTCGTGATGCTCGCGGAACAGCAGCGCGGTGTGCATGAGCAGGTCGTCAAAATCGACGGCGTTATTGGCGATGAGCCGCGCCTCGTAGTACTGGTACGCCCGCTTCACGATCTCGTCGAAGTAGTCGGAGGGGCGGTAGCCGTCCGGGCGGATCAACTCGTTCTTGGCGTTGGAGATGCGCCCCAGCACGCGCTCCGGCGGGTAGCGCTTGTCGTCGAGGTTCAAGTCCTCGGTGATGACCACCTTCATCAGCGCGCGCTGGTCCGCCGTATCGAAGATCACATAATCCCGCGTGAGGCCCACCCGCTCGGCCTCGCGCCGCAGGATGCGGGCGCAGATCGAGTGGAAGGTGCCCATCGTCAGCCCCTTGACGCGTCCGCCGAGCAGTCCTTCGACGCGGTGCATCATCTCACGGGCGGCCTTGTTGGTGAAGGTCATCGCCATGATGCGCCAGGGCGGGACGTGCAGCTCGTTCACCAGGTACGCGATCCGGTGGGTGAGCACGCGCGTCTTACCGCTACCCGGCCCGGCCAGCACCAGCACCGGGCCCGGCGGCGCGGTCACGGCGGCACGCTGGCCCTCGTTCAACCCGTCTACAATAGCTGAAGTCAAAGCCCTGCTCCTGACGATTTCGATGTGGCGGTAACGTGCCCATTTTAGCACGGCGCAGGACTTTCTTCGAACGGGGCGGGGTGAGAAAAGAAGCACAAAAACGAACCTCGCCGCGTATGGCGGGTTGAAACCGCCGCGACGTTCAGTCGCGGATCCTGAACCTCACCGCGCCCCTTCGGGCCACACCTCTCCCCTTGCAGGGGGAGGTTGGGTGGGGTTCCAGCGCAGCACTCCCGTGCCTTTAGTACCACTTGCCATCTCGCCCAACCCTCACTATAATGAAAATCGTAGGATGCAGGACCAAGACTTTCGTGAGAGAAACAAAAGCCTGGCATCGCAGCCGGGCTTTTTTGTTCGAGATCGTGCGTTTGCGCGAACCACTGAGAGGCCTTCCTGCTCTACGTTAATGACCTGTGTAGGGTAAGGAGAACGTACCCACAATGTCTGATCGTATTCGTGGAACGGTGCAATGGTTCAACAACACCAAGGGCTATGGCTTTATCGCCCCGGAGGATGGCTCGAAGGATGTCTTCGTGCACTACTCCGAGATTCAGGGCGCAGCGGGCTACAAGTCCTTGGAAGAGGGGGAAAAGGTCGAGTTTAGCATTGAGCAGACGCCCAAAGGTCCTCAGGCGGTTCGGGTTCAAAAGCTCTAACACCGCTTGAAACCGGAAGAGGCCCCGCCAGCTGGCGGGGCCTCTTTTCGATTCTATGCATCGATCATCCCAATTTGATAGAAAAAATTAAGTTCTTATTGGGGACTTTTTTAGGTGCTGGCGGATATGCTCTTAATATAACGTTATCAGCAGGGCAGTACCCAAGGGGGAGTTAACAGTAATGAACGCAATGTCGATTTTAGTGTGGTTGGTCGTTGGTCTGATAGCCGGCTGGCTGGCTGGCGAAGTAACACGAGGCACAGGCTTCGGGTTGGTGGGGAACATCATCGTGGGTATTGTGGGTGCCGTGCTTGGCGGGATTCTACTTTCCGCCCTCGGGGTTTCGGTCAGTGGCGGCATCCTGATCCAGATCCTCGTCGCGTTTCTAGGGGCGTTGATCCTGCTGGCCATCGTGAATCTGGTGCGCCGGGCGACCTAACGGCGCTGCCGCGTCGTGTTCTTCTTGGAGAGCAGGGCCGGGCTTTACAGCCCGGCCCTGCTCGTTTATCTACTCAGGGGCAGGCGCCCCGCCGGGCGCTAGGCCCAGTACTGCCGGATCGTCTCCTTGAACTGGCGCGCCGCTTCTACCGGGTCGCTCGCCCCGTGGATGGCGCGGCCCACCACAAAGACCGAGATCGGGATGTTGACGAACATGTCAATCGAGTCGAGGTCAATCGCGCCCGCCACCGACACCTTGAAGCCCTGTTCGGCCAGGGTCTGCACGGCGGCGAGGTCTGCAGCCGTCCAGCGGCGGCCACCCACATTGCCCTCATCCCAGCCCTTGTGATAGACGACTCGCTCCACACCGATTTCGCGCCAGAGCGAGGCCTGCCGGTCGATGTCCTCCAGCCCGGTCATCTCAACGAGCACTTCATGCCCCGGACGGCGCTGTGCCTCTGCGAGCGCCTCCTCAATGGTGACACGCGGCGCTGCCCAGATGACCGTCATCCAGTCCGCGCCCGCGTCGAAGGCCATCTGCGCCTCCAGCGCGCCGACATCCGGCGTTTTCATATCGGCCAGGAGCAGGTTGTCGGGGCAGGCTTCGCGGATGGCGCGCACGCCCCGCATCCCCTCCGCCTTGACGAGCGGCGTGCCCACCTCAACGATATCCACCTCGGGGCTTACTATCCGGGCGATCTCCAGCGCAGGCCCCACCTCAATGAAATCCAGGGCTAGCTGCAGTAGTGGTGCCATGGTCGTGTGTTCCTTTCTCATTACGTGACATCGCCTCATTATACTGTGGAACGGGCGGCGGCTGAGCGCTACGCGGCCTCACCTTTGTGAGAGGTTAGGGCGGAAAGATAGGACATTTCCTACCTGATACATGACAAAAATAACTTGTGCCTATCGCCCCACAGGGGTATTATTGCGACCAACCCCGGCCCTGATGCCGGGGTTCGCGTACATCATATACCTGGGGCCACACCAACCCACTCCAGAATCCATTAGGAGGTCTCATGGCCGAGGTCCAACAGCCCTACATCGACATGTTCACCGTGTGCGAAAAGGTCGAGTGCAGCCCGGACACGCGGGATGTCACCAACATTATCGGCATCCGCCACCGGCTCACGTTTGAAGAGTTCCCCGTAGTGCATCCGCTGACGCTTTACGCTCGCTTCAACGGCTGTGATGGCACTTACCACGGCGTCTTCGAGGCGTGGTGGATGGGCCCGCCGTCCGAGCGCATGGGCCAGTATCCGTTTACCTTTGTCATCCCGCGTGACAACTGGATCACGGATAAGACGTTCAAGGTCGACATGCCCTTTGAGGAGCCCGGCTTCTACGAGTTCCGCATCATGCTGGAGGATGGCGACTACATCGCCCACCAGTTGTATGTTGACTACCCGGAATAGGGGGCTGGTTGAGCATGCCGCCCATCCGTGACGGATAAAAAGCCTCGCTTCCCGGCGAGGCTTTTTTGTTACGGGGCAGGTATCTCGTCGTCTGCCAGCGTTACCAGGGTGAACCGCCGGTAGACCTCGCAATCCCCCTCGGAGGTCATGTCGCCTGTCAGATCGCGCGAACCGTCCTCGCGGATGATGTGCAGCAGCGTGTACAGGTTGCGTATACCGGCGATCTCTTGCACGCCGAAGTACCGGGTGCCGTGCGTGCCTGCATCGACGAGCGCAAACGAGATAGCAGGCCCGTCCGGCTCGCCCCATCCCTGCACAGTGAGCGTTTCGCCTTCGCCGATGACCTCCAGCGAGACGTAATCCGGTGGGGCGTAGTCCAGTTCTTCAGGCGTGGTCTGCCCGGCGCAGCGCATCTCGCCTGTGTCGTAGTCCACGCGATAGTTACCGGGGGCGGGCACACTTTCGGGGTTCGTGGGGGACAGGAGCGGCGCGTCGATGATGACGTCCTCGCCGGACGTCCTGGCTTCAGGCAGGCAGGCGGTTAATACCAGCATACAAACGAGCACGGCGGGACTGGCGCAGCGGAATACACGCAGCATCGGACGTCGACTCCTCGGCTCTCCCAACACTACGCGTATGGTAGTCGATCTTGGAAATTTAGGGAAGACCCGCCGGATCAGCCCCGGCGCTCCCAGCGGATCGAGCTGGACTTCTCCCAATCGGCAAGGTAGGCTGCGACGATCTTTTCCGCCTCCTGCTGGGCGCGGGCGACGGCATCGGCGCTGGGGAGGGGCACGCCGCCTGCCGGAGGCTCCGGCTCGGCGGGGGGCGCTTCCGCAGGCGGCCCGGCATCGGGCAGGTCGGGGCTGGGCGCGGCAACTTCCGGCGCACCGAGCGCGCGCAGCCCCTTGATGGCCGTCTCGTTGGCCGGGTTGATGCGCAGGATCTGCTGGAGGCAGTGGATTCGCTCGGCGCGAGTCTCGACGGCGGCGCTCATCCACAGCCAGGCCGTCTCGCTCTGCGGGTCGGCCTGGAGCACCTGCACGAGCAGATGGCGGGCCGTTTCCTTCTGGCCGCTCCGCGCGGCGGCAATGGCCTGGTTCAGAAGGTCGTCGGGGTGGTCAGTCATGGTGCTACCCTCATCCCAGATCATAGTCGGCACCATTGTAATGGACGCGCCGGGCGCGTTCAAGTGGGGGAAGTGCGCAGGCTCAAAAATACGGAATTTCAACAGCCGACTTGATGACGGAGGGAGATCAACCCGCCGCCCTCGCCGTGCTATACTGAGCGCAGGAATCACAGCAGTAGCGAGAAAGGTACGACATGATCGATAGCTGGCGACTGTTCATCGCGGTGGAGGTCCCGCCCGACGCGCGGCGGGCGCTGGAGCGCGTGCAGGCCGAGTTGCAGCGGGAAGTGCCTGATCACGTGGTGCGCTGGGTGCGGCCCGAGGGCATCCACGTGACGCTCAAGTTCCTGGGCGACGTGCCACGCGGTAGCATCGCCGAGATTCAACTGGCGCTTGAAGAGGCGGTGCGGGGGCACGGCCCGTTCAGCCTGACGGCGTTTGGCCTGGGCGCCTTCCCGAACACGCGCCGCCCCCGTGTCGTGTGGATCGGGGTGGAGGGGGAGATCCGGCGGCTGAAAGCCCTCAGGCGCAGCGTGGAGGAAACCGTCTCGCCGCTGGGCTATCCAAGTGAGGATCGCCCGTTCGAGCCGCACCTGACGCTTGGGCGAGTGGAGCGGGGGGCGTCGCGCAGCGAACTTGACCTGATCGGCGATCTGGTTGAGCGCAGCGAGATTGGCGAACTGGCAAGCTGGCGGGTCGAGGCCGTCAGCCTGATGCGCAGCGAGTTGAAGCCCGGCGGGGCGGTCTATACCGAGGTTTACCGGGCCCCGCTGCTGGGGGCGGGGTGACCGGCGAGAACCGCATCGCGCCGCCGCTCGTGCTTGATGCGATGCTGGGGCGGCTGGCCCGCTGGCTGCGGCTGATGGGCTACGACGCGGCGTACCTCGTCGATACGCCAGATATCGTCGTGGTGCGGGTCGCCCGCGCCGAAGGGCGGCTGGTTCTCACCCGGGACCGGGGGCTGGCGGCGCGGCGGGCCATCAACGCGGTGCTGATCCGCAGCCAGGCGCTCGACGAGCAGATCGAGCAGGTGGTGGCGGAGGTGGGCCTGCCGCCGGAGCCGGTCACGCCGCGCTGTGCGGTGTGCAACGTGCCGCTCGTCCCGGTCGAGCCGTCAGCCGTGCGCGACCGGGTGCCGCCCTACGTGGCCCGCACGCAGAACGAGTTTTCCGTGTGCGGGCAGTGCCGCCGCGTATACTGGCCCGGCTCCCACTGGCGGCACATCCGTGAGAAGCTGGACGGGGTGGAGGGGTAGGAGGCCAAACCCCCTCCGGTGCCTCGTCCTCGCCCCGCATCTCCACGGGCTGGACCTGAGCGAGCCGCCGTGCTAGAATGACCGTAACTTGATCCGAGTAGAATGAGGGACAATGACGGAGCAGACAAAGCAGACCACTATTGAGACTGGCGAACTGGCTCGCGAGATTGTCGACCTGATTGCCGATAAGAAGGGCGAGAACATCGTTTTGCTCGATCTGCGCGGGCGGACGATCATTGCCGACTACTTTGTCATCTGCAGTGGCGGGAGTGAGCGCCAGCTCAAGGCCATCGTGGATGGCGTGACCGAGGAACTGCGAAAGGACTACGACATCAAGCCGCGGTCGGTGGAAGGTAACGCCGAAACCGGCTGGGTCCTGATCGACTACGTGGACATCGTGGTTCACGCCTTCGCTCCCGAGGTCCGGGCCTACTATAATCTGGAAGAGTTCTGGACGGCGCAGGATGCGAATGTTCTGCTAAAGATGCAGTAACTGCGTCCGGCTGGTCCACATTTGAGACGCCCGCCAGGCAGGGCAAGCACCTGCCCGGTTCCGGCTGTGTCTGCAGGCAAGAGAAAACACAAGGGGCGGCCCATCTGGGGTCGCCCCTTTTCGTTGGCGCGGTTTGGCCTACTCCAGAACCCAGCGATCCACGTCGCGAGTCCAGTCGATGATTTCGCCCGGCTCGAAGAACAGGTCCACCTCGCGGGCGGCGTCCTCGGCGTTGGCAGAGCCATGCACGATGTTCCGCCCGGTTTCCAGCGCAAAGTCGGCGCGGATGGTGCCGGGGGCAGCCTCGAAGGGCCTGGTTGCGCCCATCGTCGCGCGGACGACCGAGATCGCGTTGGGGCCTTCCCATACCATGGCGACGACCGGGCCGGAGGTGATGTAGTCGAGCAGGCCGGGGTAGAAGGGCTTGCCCTCGTGCTCGGCGTAGTGGCGCTCGGCCAGCTCGCGCGAAATCTGCATGAACTTCATGGCGACGAGGCGCAGGCCGCGCCGCTCAAAGCGGGAGATGATCTCGCCGATGAGACCGCGCTGCACGCCGTCGGGCTTGATAAGAACCAGGGTGCGTTCCAAGTCTGTGCCTCCTGAAATGCTGAGGAGTGTTGTCGAAAAGGCTGTGATTCAGCATGACGCGGCGCGTCGACGCCGCATCGCTAAGAGTATAACGCAGCCTGTGAGGCAGGCCACAGGGAGAATCAAACGGGCGGGCCAGTAACGGCCCGCCCGGCGTTGAGTCTCGCAACGGTTAGAGCTCGTCGAGCGCGGCGCGGTATGCCTCAAGGGCCTTATCGAGCTGGCCCTGCTCGCGGTAGGCGTCGCCCAGAATGCGGCGAGCGCGCGGGTCGGGCCGGTTGGTGCTGCGCAGGTAGTAGGTGATGTCGCTGATCGTTTGTTCCAGCATCTCACCGCTGGCGACGAGGCTCTCGTAGTACGGCACAGCCTCCTCGAAGCGGCCCTGCAGCTTCTCGCGGGCCAGACGCAGCCGTTCGTAGGCGTCGCCCTCGATGACGGGTGTGGCAGGCTCCGGCTCTTCGGCAGGCTTGGCTTCCGGCTCCTCCTTCTTCTCAGGAGCGGTGAGCCAGTCCGGCATTCCGGCTGCCGGGGCGATGGCGGGCTCGGGCTCCGGCGTTTCTTCTTCTTCTTCTTCTTCAGCCTTTTCGACCGGTTCAGGGGCCGGTGGAGCGGCCAGCGCAGGGGCCTCCACCTCTTCCTCGTCTGCTTCGCCGAACACGGACTCGAAGTCCTCGTCGGTGAAGAGGATCTCCTCGGCCTCCAGCGCCGAGTCCAGCCAGGCGAGGTCGTCGTCGGCTGCCTCAATACCGGCGGCCTCAAGCAGTTCGTCCTCAGCCGCCCTGGCGGTGAGCGCCACTTCCTCGCGGGCCTCGGCCTGCTTCAGCCACTCGGGCATCTCGTCCTCGGAGACCGGCTCGGCCTCCTTATCCTCGCTCTCTGCGAGCGGGGCACGCGTAGGCGGCACGTCCTCGGTGAGCGCCTCTTCGAGCGGTTCATCCGGGCTGACGCCCTGCGCCTCTATCTGCTTGTCCATCCACTCGAAGGCTTCCTCGGTCTTGTCCTCGCCGGGCGCGGTGGGGAGCTTGGCACGCGGCGGCAGGGGGAACTCTTCCTTTTCCTCCGCCTCATCCGCACTGGCCAGCCAGTCGGGGAAGGACTTGGCGACAGGAGCGGCCATAGCGGGCGCTGCCTCTTCCTCTTCCTTCTCTTCCTTCTCTTCCTTCTCTTCTTCCTCTTCGTCCTTCGCACCCGTGGCTTCATACAGCCAGTCGAGGTCGTCTTCTTCCTCGGCCTCGGAACGGCGCATGTTCTTCAGCCAGTCCGGCAGCTCGACTTCCTCGGCTTTCTCGGCCTCCGGTTTGGAGGCGGGTTCAGGGGCAGCCGGGGCAGGCGTCGCGGCGGCTGCAGCGGCTGGCTCCTCGCGGAGCCAGTCGGGCAGCGCGTCTTCGCCCTTCTCGTCAGCCGGGCGCTCGGCCTCAGTCTGGCGCGACGTCTCGCCCATCAGCCAGTCGAGCGGCTCATCCGCGCGGGCGGCGGGCTTCGCCTCGGCCTCCGGCTTGTCGTCGCGCAACCAGTCGGGCAGATCATCATCGTCGTCCCCGGCTGACGCCTCTGCGGCGCGGGCCGCGGGGGCGGGCGCGCCGGTCAGCCAGTCGGGGAAGTCCTCGGCGGCCTTCGGCGCTTCGGCGGCGGGCTGCTTGTCTTCTTCCTTTTCGTCGCGCAGCCAGTCGGGCAGGTCGCCCTCCGCCTTATCGCCACCCTCAGACTCGCCGGGCTTGTCTTCTGCGTCGCTCTGGAAGTCCGGGTCGTACTTGGCGGCAAGCTCCTCCAGCCAGGCGATCGCGTCGTCGCTGTTGTCCAGATCGCCCTCGACCAGCCAATCGGGCAGTTCCTGAGAAGACTCGTCGCCTGTGGGTTCTTCAGTTGGTGGGGTCACTTGCTGTTCCTCCCGTACTGCAGCCGGGCCACTGGCGGCTGCATCCTCTGCTGGCTGCAGGTCGCCGGACGGCGCTGCTTGCTTAGTGTCGTCAGTGTCAGGCTTCAGGTCGCCTGTTTTCAGAGCGGGCGACGCCAGCCAGTCGGGCAGTTCGTCTGCCTCTGCCGGCGCGTCGCCGCCTGCTGAACTCGGGGAAGCGGTCGCGGCCACACCCAGACGGCGGGTGTAGAGCGGGCCTTTCTCGGCGGCGTCGTCCGCCGCTTCCCCGAGGAGTTCGCTTACGGGCATGTCTGCATCGGGCAGATCGGGTAGATCAAGCTCGGGCAGGTCGTCATCCGGTTCGTCGTCGGGCAGCCCATCGATGGCGTCCCACGGCTCAAGCTCACCGAAGTCGACCAGCTCGCCGGTTTCGTCGCCCTCGTCCTCCAGCTTCCCGAGCCAATCGGGCGGGGCGTCGCTCTCATCCACGGCGAAGAAGCCCGCGGCTGCCGCCTCATCCGGCGTGCCGCTCTTGGCGGCACCCCCGGTGATAATCTCGTCCAGCCAGTCGGTTGAGACAACCGGCACGGTCTCGGGAGCTTTCTTGCCCGGCGGTGCAGGCTCGTCCCCGGCGAGGATCTCGCTGAGCCAGTCCGGCGTGGCGCGCTCCTCATCGGGCGCGGGCGCAGGCTCGCCGAGTGGTTCCGCCAGCCAGTCGGGCGTCTCATCTTCATCCTCATCCTCGTCGGGCGGCGAATCCTTCGCCTCGGGCGTCTCGGGTTTGGCGGCCTCAGCGCGGGCCTCCGGCGCAGGCGACTGTGCCGGCTCCTCGTCCTCCCCAAGAATCTCCTTGAGCCAGTCGGGGGCGTCGGCCTCGGGCTTGTCGGGTTTCTCGGCAGAAGGCTCAGCCGGAGCGGGCGAGGCGGGCGTCGCGGGCGTCGTGCCGAGAATGTCCTCAAGCCAATCCGGCGTGCCGCTGCCCGTGCTCGACTTCGCTTCCCCCGGCGAGCCCAGCACTTCGGCGAGCCAGTCCGGTTCGCCGCTCTCGCTCTTTGAGGCGGGCGCGGCAGGCTCGGCGGGCCTGGCTCCGAGCAGCCGGTCAAGGTCCGACGCTGGCTCCGGGGCTGCGGGCGGCTCGGAACCGGCCTCACGGTCGGGCCTGTCGGCTTTCAGACTGGAGGAGTATGCCCCGCTGAGCCAGTCCGGTATGCTGGACTCGC
>DGDY01000161.1:36932-37366 GCA_002385675.1 Anaerolineales bacterium UBA3940
AGCTCGAAGGCATCGGCAGGCGCGCTCTCGCCGTCATGACGGATGCTGTAGGCGAGGTACGGGTCCAGTTCGGCGAGACGGTCGAGAAAAGGCTCGGCCTCAGCGGGCTGACCGGCGTGCAGCCACAACTGGGCCAGAATACGGTTCGCGTCGATGCTGTTGGGCAGGCGCTTGAGCACGCTGGCGGCAAGCTCCCCCGCTTCGACCTGCTGATGATTATGCCACAGCGCGTCGGCGAGGAGAAGCTGGAGGTCGGGGCGGTCCGGGTCGCGAGAGAGGGCTTTGCGAAGCTCAAGGATGGCCTGCGGGTACAGCTTGCCGTTCATGTACAGCCGGGCGAGCGCCCCGGCGGTAAGCTGTACCTTGCGCGGGGCGCTCCCATCGCGCTCCGCGTACAGCCGCTTGATCTCCTCCTGCAGGTCGACGTTGCTGGG
>DGDY01000161.1:37700-38021 GCA_002385675.1 Anaerolineales bacterium UBA3940
CGGGCGAGCAGCTTGTAGACCTCGATGTATTTGGGATAGATCTCCAGGACATGGCGGCACTGGGCGACGACTTCCGAGAAGGCGTCACGTTCGAGGCGGTCCTGAATGTAGTCGACGTAAGCGCGAAGGCTGATCTCCGGCATGGAATGGCCCTGGCGTTTCCACACTGTTAGTTTGGCTGATTATGGAATGATTTACCCCAAACCGCAAGTCGGGTGAGAAAAGGGTAGGAGAAAGGTTAAGTTACGAACATGGGGAATTGTACTAGGAACGGAGGGGAAACCCCACCCCGCTGCCGGGGAGGGGTGGAACTGCGCCGCG
>DGDY01000133.1 GCA_002385675.1 Anaerolineales bacterium UBA3940
GTCAGCGGGATGAGCGTGCGCCGCCGCGCCCGCAGCACGAACCAGTAGCTGGTGATCACCGAGCCGGCGAAGTACACCACGAACACGCCAAACCCCGGCCCGGGCCGGAAGTGCGGCGCAGGCTCCATCACCAGGTCATGCACGATAGTGTCGGTGAAGATGACGAGGATCAGGAAGATGGCGGCGACGACGTACAGGACGCGCACCAGCGCCGAGCGCCGCCCGCGCGAGGGGACGCCCGTCATAGTGAGGATGGCGTGTGACAGGTGGAAGTAGCCGGCAGGCGCAAAGGCGATGCCAACCCACTGGAAGCGCAGCCACGCGTCTGCCGCTTCGGTTGTGTCCGCGTAGCTCAGCCCGAGATCTGCCGTGTACGTCACCAGCACGAAGCACAGCAGCATGCTGAAGGCTCGCGCCACGCGGTTGCCGATGTCTTTGACGATGCTGTACAGGAAGAACGAGGCGGCAATCGTCGCGATAGCCGCACTGAGGCTCTGGTTAATAAGAGGCCCGGCGTCGATGATGAGGTCGATCATGGCTGCGGCTTACCGGTTTCTCAACGGAGCGTCTGGCCAAAGAAGATGGCGATGTCCTGATTGGGATAGTAAAGGTCATTGTAGCCGCAGAATGTCAGCCCTCGCTTCTGCAGGAAGCGGATGGAGGGGTAATTCTTCGTCTGCGTTTCGACGATCAAGCGGCGCAGATTGCGGTCGATGGCCCAGCGACGGGCGGCATTCAGCAGCGCCGAACCGATGCCCCGCAGACGGTGCGAGCTGTTCACGGCAAGATCGGCAATCCACGCCGTTTCCTGCGAGGTTTCCTCGCGGATGTTTGCATAGCCGACGACCATGTGCTCCCACTCGGCGACGAGGAAGGCCGAGTGCAGCCGCCACGACTGCAGCAGCGACTCGCCGCTGCGCGGGTACAGCACCTTCGTGGAGCGGGGCAGCCGGGCGGGGCGGAACGTGATCTGCTGGGAGTCGTCCCTCTCCTCGACCACCATCTGCCACACGTGCTCGGTGCTGACGGAGTGGTCGAGCGCCATGCACAGCTCGTAATCGCTCGGCATCGCCGAGCGTATCGTCATCGTAACGGGGCCTACATTCTCGACGGTCATGCGATGGATTCTAACAGAGGCGGAAAATAACGGCAATTGGAGCAGGGGCAGGCCTAAAGCCTGCCCCTGTCAGCATCTGAGGAAAAATCCGCTAGCCTTCCGTATCTGCCTCTGCGGCGGGGGTCGGCGTGGCGGGCGGCGCGAGCGTGGGCTGCGGGGCCTGCTCGGGGCGGCGCGTGCAGCTCGTGTAGTTGTTGCCGAGGATCACTTCGTAGTCGTACTCGCGGTTCGGGTCGGGGTCGTCGATGATGCGTGCGTTCATCACGCGCATCTCGGAGGCCAGCCGGGTGAGCTGGCTGGTCTTTTCCCGCCCGGTGTGGTCAATGATGACCGTCTCATCGTGCAGGCCGTCCTCTGCCGGGCCGGCTGCCGTCGCGTTGTAGCCGAGGTACAGCAGCCGCTCCGCCGCGACCTCATCCAGCCGGTCGACTGACGTGCCGTTGCGCACGACGACCGTCGCGCTGTTGCTGATCACGTAGTTCTTCGCGGGCGGGTTCAGCGCCCAGGTGAGGAACTGCGGCAGCGTCTCCGGGTTGGGCAGCTGGTGGAAGTCGTGCTGCGGCGTCGCCGGGTCGTCATACGAGATCAGGTAGTTGCGCGTGACGACGTAGCTTGTGATCTGGATGTCCTCCATGTCGGCGGCGATGGGCGCAAGCTGGAGCATATCGCCCAGGCCCATGCTCGTCTGGACGAGGTCGTTGTACTGGCGCCACAGTTCGGGGATGCGCGTCAGGTTCAGCAGGCCGTCTTCCTTTGCCTTACGCACAATGGCCCGCAGAATCTGGTGCTGGCGGTAGGAGCGGTCGAAGTCGTCCAGGCCGCTGCGCCAGCGCGCATACCACAGCGTCATATAGCCGTCTAGCTCGTGCACGCCGACCGGCAGGGTGTACAGCTCCCAGTTGCCGGAGTCGGGCGCGGTGTAGGCCTCCCACTCGGCATAGGTGGCGAAGTCCTCGACACGCTTGCGCGGCTCGCGCAGCACGTAGCCCTGCATCGCGCAGTCTACCGGCACTTCGATCGTGCCGAGTATGTTGACGATGTCCTGAAAGCCGCTCAGGTTCACCATCGCATAGTGGCCGACGTAAATGCCGAGGTTGTACAGCAGCGTTTCCTGCATCAGGCCGAAGCCGCCGCCGGGGTACCCGGTCGACTCGCCGTGCGCCCAGACCGTGTTGATCTTGCTCATCTTCCAGCCGGGCACGTACACGAACAGGTCACGCGGCAGCGAGAGCAGGTTGACCGTCCCCTCCTGCACGTTGATCGAGGCGATGATAATCGTGTCGGTCAGCATGCCGCGGTCGTCAGGGCGCTGGTCGTTGCCAAGCAGCAGAATGTTCGTCACGCCGGGCGGGCTGACAATAGGCTGCGCCGGCGGCGGGATCTCCATCGAGGACTCGCCTGATGGGGCGGGGTAGCTGCCGGGGTTCAGCGAGACGGCGCGCGTCGGGACGGGCGTCGCAAGGCTCAACGGATCGAACGGCGTTACGGTCGGCTCGGCGGTGGGCTCTACCTCGACGGTAGGGGTGGGCGTGGGCGGATCGGTCGGCGTGGCGGAAGGCTCGGGTGTGTCCGTCGGCGGGGCGGGTGAGGTCGCCTGCTCGGCGGGCACGGTGTTGTTCGGCCCGGCAGCCGCTTCCAGTGAGCCGCTCTGGCATCCGCTGAGCGCCAGGGCAGCGGCAAGAAGCACCACCAGACTCGCCGCTATCATCCGACCGGGAATATGATGTCGCAACGCTTGCAATGATAAGACCGGCACTCTCTATATCTCCCAAAATGGTTATCGACGCGCCGATTATACCACCTGCAAGATAGCCCGCCATTTGCCGCCCGGCGGCAAACTGCTTGTGACATATATCACAAATCAGAGTGATGTCCTCCACTTATCACCCGCACGGGCTGCCGCTACGCTGTAAACGACTTCCCATGTTAAGGAGACTTGCAGGATATGGCAGAGAATTCTATCCGCATCGACGCTCTCATGCCCGCTGAGATGGCCGAGCGGGCTGAGACAGTTGGCGTCAAAAAGGCCGGGCTGGATTTCTGGACGATGTTCTTGCTGTCGGTGCTGGCAGGTGCGTTCATTGCCCTGGGCGCTGTCTTTTCGACAACCGCCACGGCCATCACACCGGGCGGAGCGGCGCTGCCGTTCGGCGTCGGTAAGGTGCTCGGCGGGCTGGTCTTCTCGCTGGGCCTGATCCTGGTTGTCGTGGCTGGCGCGGAGTTGTTCACCGGCAACAACCTGATCGTCATGGCCTGGGCCAGCGGCAAGGTTACGACCGCCAAGCTGTTGCGCAACTGGGTGATTGTATACATCGGCAACTTCATCGGCTCGGTGATCACGGCGCTGCTCGTTCTTGCGGCGCGGCAGTACATGGCGGGCGGCGGCGCGATTGGCCTGAATGCGCTGTCGATTGCCAACGCGAAGGTGCAGCTTGGCTTCGGGCAGGCGATCGCCCTGGGCATCCTGTGTAATGCGCTGGTGTGCCTCGCCGTCTGGCTGACGTTCTCTGCTCGCTCCACGACCGACAAGATCCTCGCGATTATCCCGCCGATCAGCGCCTTTGTCGCTGCCGGGTTCGAGCACAGCATCGCGAACATGTACTTCATCCCGATGGGCCTGCTGATCAAGAGCACCGCCGGGCCGGAGTTCTGGGCCAGCATCGGCACGACGCCCGCCGACTACCCGATGCTCACCTGGGGCAACTTCTTCGTGCGGAACCTGCTGCCGGTGACGATCGGCAACATTATTGGCGGGGCGCTGCTCGTCGGCGCGGTGTACTGGTTCATCTACCTGCGCAAGGTGGAGAAGCCCGCGCCGATCTCGGCACCGGCAGGCGCTCATGGCGACGACTAAGCGACATCCGACCCACACCTGCACGACCGGCGAGCGGAGCATCATGCTCCGCTCGTTGCGTTCCCGGCTCCGGGCCGGGGGCACTTTCTTGACAGCCGATCCGTACGCCTCATATAGTGAAAAGAAGAGGTTGGTGGAACAGGAGCGTGCGAAATGGCTTTCGAGATTCAGTGCATTGGCCGGGTCACGCACTACTACAACCGGCTGGGTGTCGCCGTCATTCAGCTCACCGACCGGCTGGCGCTGGGCGACTGGGTGCTCTTTTACGGCAATAAGACGAACTTCGTGCAGCCGATCCAGAGCATGCAGATCGACCACCAGCCGATCGCCGAGGCCATGCCCGACGAGGTCATTGCGGTGCAGGTGTACGACCGCGTGCGCGAGGGTGACTACGTCTACCCGTACCGGCCCGCCGAGCCAAGCTGAGCCCCGGCTGCGCCCGTCTCCCGGCGCACCTGCTTGCCGGGTGGGACAGCCGTCACCTTGCCAAACACCCCCGTTGGGAGTAGACTGAGCCCTGTTGCAGACACACAGGCACAATTGAACAGGTGAGGCGCGTGAGACTGTCATCATCATTTAAGGTTCTTGTCGCAGTGCTGCTCGCGGCCAGCCTTCTGCTAGCTGGCTGCCGGGGCGGCGCGGCTACCCCTGCATCTTCCAGTGACCCCGGCGCACCGGCCTCCCAGCCTGGCGGTCAGCAGCCTGAAGGCGAGAGCGGCGCAGGTCAGAACGCCGTTGCGATTGTTAACGGCGAGCCGATCTCCGCCGAGGCTTTCAACCGCGAACTGGCCCGTTTTGAAGCCGGACGGGCTGCGCTCGGCTACGAGGTTTCCGACCAGGGCAGCTACCGGCAGCAGGTGCTGAACCAGATGATTGAAGACGTGCTGGTTCGCCAGCTTGCCGCCTCACAGGGGATCGTTGTGCCGGAGGACCAGATCGACGCCGAGATCAACGGCATGATCGCCGAGTACGGCGAGGAGTACGTTGAGAACTGGCTCGCGGCCAATGGCCTCACGCGTGAGGAGTTCCGCGAGAAGATCCACATCGCCCTCATCTGGAACGAGTTTCTGCCCACTGTGCTGGAGGCCGTGCCGACCACCGCCGAGCACGTCCACGCGCGGCATATCCTTGTGAACAGCCAGTCCGAGGCGGAGACGGTCCTGCAGCGTATCCAGGCGGGCGAGGATTTCGCCGCCATCGCCGCAGAGGTCTCAACCGATGCGACCACCCGCGACCGGGGCGGCGATCTGGGCTGGTTCCCTCGGGGCGGGCTGCTCGTGCCTGAGGTTGAGGAGGCGGCCTTCTCGATGGAGCCGGGGCAGACGAGCGGCGTGATCGCCAGCGCCTGGGGCTACCACGTCGTGCAGACCCTTGAGTTCGACCCGGCGCGCGAGGTGGACCCGGAGACGCAGCAGCGGCTTCGCCAGCAGGCCATCGACCAGTGGCGGGCGCAGCTCCGCGCCAACGCCGATATCCAGCAGTTCCTCTCGCCATCGGGCTAGCGAGGCTTATGAACCCCAACCCCTCCCCACAGTGGGAGGGGTTGACTTATCCCCGCACCACCATCCCCATACATCCGCGCCGGATTATGGGGGTTTTCCACACTACACACCGGGCCGGGTGTGCGCTACATTGTCGCTGAATTTCTATCAGCAAGACCTGCTGAGTCAGTCTCCGGAATGGGCGGCGATCGGGCCGCTCATTGCCGGATCACATCTCCAACGACAAGGAGTGTTCCAGTATGGCCGCCAAGGCATCTGGCTCGGCCAGAAAGCGCACACGCACCTACAACCTTATCACTGCCGTCATTCTCGCGCTGACGATCGTTGTCTGCCTGCTCGCCCTGTACCTGGGCGTGGCTTTCGGGAGCGTCCGCGCGGGTGGGGAGGCGACGCAGCCGCCCGCCGGCGAGCTTTCCGCGACGCCGACCGTGGTACCGCCGACGCCCAACGCGACGTGGACCATCACGCCGACCCCGACGTCAACGTCGACGCCTACCATCACCCCGACGCCGACCATCACACCAACTGACCTGCCGACGCTGACGCCGGTCCCCACTGATACGCCGACCGCCACCCCGACACCGACCGAGACGCCCACGCAGGTGCCGACGAACACGCCGGTCGCCACGGCGACGAACACACGCGCTCCGTTTGACTACGTGGCCCGCGGCGTGACCTATCGCGACAACTTCGCCAACTCGGCGGGCTGCGACTGGCTCGGCATCGCGGGGCAGGTGTTCGACCTGAACGGGCAGCCGCAGCCGGGGCTGTACGTGCATGTCACCGGCGGCGGTGTGGACCAGCGCGTCCGTGCCGGGGATTACCAGGCTTATGGCCGGAGCGGCTGGGAAGTCTACCTGGACAACCACCCCAAGCCGGGGACGTTCCTGGTGCGCCTGGAGACGGCAGGGGGCGAGCCACTCTCCGATAACGTCACCGTCCAGACGGGGACGACGTGCGAAACCAACCTCGCCCTGGTGGACTTTGAGCAGGTGCAGTAAGCTCGAGACGTGAGTGAGGATAGTTAGCCTTGACAGACGTCTACTACGACCCCCATGCTTATGGCTACGATCCGCATGCCACGCTGGAGGTTCCTATGCCGAAGCGGGCGCGGCGACGCCGCTCCAACTTCATCTACAATCTGGTGACGGCGATCTTTCTGCTGGCCACAGTTGGGGTGATCGTGCTGGTCGTCGCGCTGATCCGCAACCCGATGCTGCCCATCAACCCGTTCCCGCCGCGCCCGGCGGAGCCGGTCGTCGCCGCGCAGGAGGCCGCCCCGGCAGGCGAGCCGGAGGCGACGAGCGCGCCCGTGGTCGCTGCGCCGCCCACCGCCGACCCGACCGAGCAGCCGACGGCAACCCCGGAGGCGACGGACACGCCAGCACCCACGCCGACACGCCCTATCGCCGCGGCGCCGCTTGAGCCGACCCCGACGATCACGATGGTCGCGACGATGACGCCGCCCTCGCAGGCGGCAGGCAGCTCGGGCAGCGGCGCATCCGGCGGCTCGTCCGGCGGGCTTTCCGAGTACCCCTTTGTGCTTGACGGCGAGATCGAGGCGAGTGCCTACACCGGGCCGGAGAAGTGCGAGTACCTGGGCGTGGCGGGCAGTGTTGTGGACATGAACGGCCAGCCGGTGGCGGGCGTGCCGATTGTGGTCGAGGGAGACGAGTTCTTCGAGAGCCTGGTGCTGAGCGGTAGCGCACCGGAGATCGGGCCGGGCGGCTATAAGGTGCAGCTTAACGACGCGCCGGTCGAGGCAACCTTCACCGTGCAGTTGTGGAGCGATACCGGCTTCCGCATCTCCGAGGCCGTCACCATCGAGACGACGGACTCGTGCGACGAGAACCTGATCACGGTGAACTTCATCGCGACACAGCCGCTTGATTAAACCCGCACCGGCTGGTATCAATTGAATCGGACTGCTTGCGAGGGCGCAGGAATGCGCCCTCTTCGATCCCCACGGAGGGCGCTATGGCGGGCACGCTGTACATCGTCCCGACTCCCATCGGGAACCTGGAGGACATTACGCTGCGGGCGCTGCGCGTGCTGCGCAAGGTGTCGCTCATTGCGGCGGAGGACACGCGCACGACCGGGCGGCTGCTGGCCCATTACGGGATCGAGACGCCGCAGACGAGCTACCACGAGCACAACAAGCTCACCAAGCTCGACCGCATCCTCGATGCGCTGGCGGTAGGTGATGTGGCACTTGTCTCCGACGCGGGCACGCCGGGCCTCTCTGACCCCGGCTATGAGCTGATCGGCGCGGTGCTGGAGGCAGGCATGAAGGTGGTGCCGCTGCCCGGCCCCAGCGCGGTGATCAGCGCGCTTGTCGCGTCCGGCCTGCCGACGGACAGCTTCACCTATCTGGGATTCTTGCCGCGCAAGAGCCAGGCGCGGCGTGAGGCACTCGCCGCTGTGCGCGATGTGCCGCATACACTGGTGCTTTACGAGGCGCCGCACCGGCTGCTCGACACACTGGCCGATGTACAGGCCGTGCTCGGGGCGCGGCAGGTGGTCGTCACGCGGGAACTGACCAAGCTGCACGAGGAAATCTGGCGCGGGGACGTGCAGGGCGCGATCCGCTACTACACCGAGAACCCGCCGCGCGGCGAGATCACGCTGGTGATCGGTGGGGCGGCAACCGTCGAGCCGCGCGAGTGGACGGAGGACGAGGTGCGGGCGGCGCTCGCCGAACGGCTGGCCGCCGGGGAGTCGCGCAGCGCCGCGGCGAAGGCGGTGGCACAGGCGGCAGGCTGGCCCAAGAGCCGCGTCTACGGGCTGGATGTGGGGTAGGGGAATAACCCGCCGCGAGTGCAAAACGCCTCTGGCGTTTTGCCTGGGAGGTTTCGCGTTGCGAAACCTCCACGAACTTACGCGGCTCGGCGACCTCCTCCTGTCCTGCAGCCATAGGGCCGCAGAACATCCTCCCCCTTGCAAGGGGAGGACAGCGCGTAGCGCGCAGGTGGGG
>DGDY01000145.1:0-5627 GCA_002385675.1 Anaerolineales bacterium UBA3940
AGGCACTGGCGAACGCCTCGACCTGGCTGGGGTTCATGCCGAGCTGCGCGGCGTGCGCCTCCGCCTGCCGGAAAAGCTGCGGGTCGATGCCGGGGTCGAGCCGCCCGCCGAACGTGTCGAAGATGCGCTGGCGGTGCTCGGAGCGCTCCAGCTCTTCGAGCGTCTCAAGCTGGACGCGGCGCACATCCACCTTGTCGCGGTCCAGCACCCACTCGGCACTGGCGGGCAGCCCGGCGAAGGTCTGGCGGAAGCCGGGGGTCAGCACCAGCGTATGATCCTGTTCCTCCTCCAGAACGCAGCCTACAGACGGCGCCTCGAACGGGTTGCCGAGGTTCAGGCGGAGCTGATCGCCGGGCCGGAACTTCGATGCGTTCTGCTCGAAGGCGAGCACGGCCCGGTTCGGCGTGATCTCTCGCACGCGCAGCTCGGCAATCGCCTCGGCCTCCTGCACGCGCACGCCGACCGGCTGCCGCCACAGGTCCAGCACCTGCCGGACCTGCGTTTCGGCCTCCCTGTTGATGAAGTCCACGAGGTGCTGGAGGGTCCGGGACACCTTCGCGTCGAAGGACGGTTTCTGTGCGGGCTTCAGCAGCTTATCAAATAGAGACTGCATCAAGGGGTTTCTCCTGACCGGTAATGAAGACAGGGCAGCGGGACAGCAGGCATCAGCGCGGGGGTGCGAAGGCTGCCGCGCCGTACGTGCTCTGAACCGTAACGGGCTGGTCGAGGTCGCCGTAGCGCTCGCGCAGCAGGCCGGTGAGGAGTTCTGCCGCCTCGGCGATCTGCTCGTCGGTAGCGTGCCACGTCCACGAGTGCGTGCGCCCGGTGATGTACGTGATGAGCCGTCGCGGTATGAACTGCTGCGGATAGGTGTACTCGTCCTGGCCCAGCTTGCGCCAGCCTGTGGCGAGCAGGTGGGCCTCAAGCTCCTCCCGATCCCGGATGCCGACGCGGTGCTCGACGCCCACGCGCTCGCGCACCTCGCGCCACAGGTCGCCGTACCTCGCGCCGCCCCAGGCGGATATAAGCCGTCCATCCGGGCGCAGGACCCGCGCGATCTCGTTCACGACGGTGCGCCAGTCGCGGATCAAATGGAAGACGTGCACGGCGATGGTGGCGTGGAAGGTCGCGGCGGGGTAGGGGAGGCGGCACGCGTCACCTTGCACGAGAAACACACGCTCATCCTGCTGCTTGCTGCGCAGCCGCTCCATCATGGGGCGGGAGAGGTCCAGCCCGTAGATGGCGCCGGCATGCGCGGCGAGCGGCAGCGCGATGCGGCCCGTCCCCACGCCGACCTCGAGCACGCGGCTGGAGCCGTCGAGCGCGCCGAGGCGGGCCAGCAGCAGGGCGACATCGCGCTCGACGCCGGGCGGGAAGCCGCGCGTCTGGTCGTAGTAGTCGACGGCCCGGTCGAACGGGATGGAATCGTATGCTGCCATGGAGTGCTCCGTGAGTTTCAGGGTGTGCCTGTTTGAAACTATAGCGGTTCGGGGCGGGAGGGCAAGTTGGGGGAGGGGGGAGCTACGCTGAATCAAAAACCGCCGATGCAGCGCATCGGCGGTTTTGCATGCCCCCTACGGGACTCGAACCCGTGTTTCGGCCTTGAGAGGGCCGCGTCCTAGGCCGCTAGACGAAGGGGGCGGCTCAACGACGAAAATTGTACCGTATGCCCCCGGCGTCGTCAAATCTTTTTGCCTGTTGATCTTGCTTCTTATGGCGTTCTGAGAGTCGCCTCCCCGGCGGCGATCCGGTGGCGCTGACCGGCATCATCTCGCAGCCACAGCGCCCCCTGCGGCGTGATGTCCTCCGCTGTGCCCTCGACCACCCCGCCGGGCGTCTCGACGCGCACGCGCTGCCCCAGCGTCACGCAGCGCGCCCGCCACGCGCCGAGCAGCGCCTCCCCGGCCAGCGCCCGGTTCCACGCGTTCAGCCGCGCCATGATCGCCGCCAGCAGCGCGGCGCGGTCCACGTCCTGCCCGGTTGCGGCGCGCAGACTGGTCGCCGTCTCGCGGAGCGGGTCGCCAGGCGCGAACACCTGGCTGACGTTCAGCCCCAGCCCGACGATCACCCAGGCCGCCCGCTCGCCCATGATGGCGCTCTCCGGCAGGATGCCCGCCAGCTTCTTCCCGCCGATCTGCAGGTCGTTCGGCCACTTGACATCGACCCGGTAGCCGGTCGCCGCCTCGCACGCCTCCGCCGCCGCCAGCCCGCAGGCCATCACCAGCCGGTAGATGTCGCTCGCGGGCAGGTCGGGGCGGAACAGCACGCTGAACAGCAGGCTCGACCCCGGCGGCGCTTCCCAGCGGCGACCCATCCGCCCGCGCCCCGCCGTCTGCTCGTCCGCCACGACGAGCGTGCCCTCGGGGGCGTCGTCTGCCGCCAGTTCTTTCAGGACGTCGTTTGTGCTGCCGGTCGACGCGTAGAAGTGCAGGTCCGCGCCGAACGGCCCGGCATCGACCTCGTGCAGCGCCGCGCGGATGCGTTCGGCGGAGAGCGGCGTCATGCCCCCGCCTCCCGGTTCAGCGGCGCGCTCATGTACAGCTCGCCCAGCTCGAACCCGAAGCGGCGGTAGTACGCCCGCGTCCCCACGGCGGCGATCACCGCGATGCGCTCGAAGCCCGCTGCCCGCGCCGCGTCGAAGGCGTGCCTGATCAGCGTGCTGCCGATGCCCTGATGCTGCGCCCGCCCGTTGCCGTCGGCGTCCAGCGGGACGGTTGGCCCGTACACCTGCACCTGCCGGATGATGGCCTGCCCGTCGATCTCCTCGACCGGCGCAGGCGTGGTGGGCAGCGACAGCCGCAGGAACCCCGCCAGACGGTCGCCGGGCGTGACCGCGCTCAGGAACAACTCGCGGCTGTGGTCGGTGTCATAGGTCAGTGTCTCATAGCGCAGCGCCCCCGGCTCGACGGGCTCGCGGCGCACCTCGCGGCAGCGGATGCAGCGGCAGGGTGTGCCCGCCTCACGCAACCGCTGCTGGACGATCTGCCGCAGGTTGGATGTCGTCACCCCGTCGGCGATGTCCGGCGCGGGGATATCCCGCATGACGCGGTTGAGGCGGCAGTACGGCGGCACGATGCGCTTGCACGCCGCGAGCAGGTCTTCAAGCTCGGCCTCGGTGTAGGGGCGGTACTCGCCGCGCAGATAGTGCTCGTAAAGCTCGGTGTCGCGCAGCAGCCCGGTCGGGTACAGCTTCATCTCGTCGGGGCGCAGCGCCGGGTCGGACCAGAACCGCTCGAAGTCGGCGAGGTCGGTTGCGAGCGTCGCGCCGAGCAGGTTGGGCATCCAGTGCAGGGCGATTTTGAAGCCTGCACCGCGCAGCAGGCGCACCGCCCGCCGCACGTCCTCGACGGTGTGGCCGCGCTTGTTGAGCGCCAGCAACCGGTCGTCGAGCGACTGCACGCCAAGCTGCACCCGCGTCACGCCGAGCCGCCGCAGCCGCCGCACCTCCGCCAGGGTGATGCGGTCCGGGCGCGTCTCGATCACCAGCCCGACGTTCCGGTGCGGGGCGTGTTCGTTCGCGCGCTGGGCCGCCTCAAGCAGCGCCCACTCCTCCGCCTCGGAATGCTGCCCGGCATATCCGTCGCCGTCCTGCCCGGCGTGGTTCATCGCATCGAAGCAGCGCCGCACGAACCACACCTGATAGCTGCGCGGGTATGCCGACCACGTCCCGCCGAGGATCAGCAGTTCGATCTTGTCGACAGTGTGCCCGACGCGGCGCATGGCCTCGATGCGCTCGCGCACCTGCACATACGGGTCGAACTCCAGCATGAGCGCACGCATCGCGCCCGGCTCGTTGCTCAGGTACGACTTCGGCATGCGCACGTCGTCCGGGCAGAAGATGCACTTGCCGGGGCAGGGGAAGGGCTTGGTGAGCACCGTCACTGGGGCGACGCCGCTCAGCGTGCGCGTGGGCTTCATGCGCAAGCGGCGCAGTACGACCGGGTTTTCCTCGACCACGCCCCGCTCGATGAGCGCCCGGTAGCCGCGCCGGATCTGCGCTTTGGGCAGGATAGGATGCCCGGCGCGTGCCAGCCGCCGCACGAGCTTGTTGTACACGTCGTTGTTCCACTCGTCCGCCGCCTCGATAGCCTCAACGACCGCGAGGATGTGCTCCTGCGTCTTGTCGAGGTCGGGGTCGGTGCCGTAGCGCTCGCGCCACTCGGCCTGCTGCTGCGCCGACGTGCCTTTCGCCCTGGGGGTGTAGGTGTACTCCGACATAGTGCACCTATCATACCGGGATTTAAAAGGCGCGGCGAGGGGGATTAGAGTCCACAGATGGCACAGATGGCACGGATTAAAAGGTTAGTCCACGAATGTCACGAATAACACGAATGATTGAATCGCGGAAAGGCGGAACAACGCGGAGCACGCGGGAGTGGTAGCTCTCCTCTCTCCCAGCGACCGAAGGGAGCGACCGGGAGAGGGGGTGAGGGGCCGCTTGCCAGCGCCGCGTGTCTCGGCTACGCTCAGAATAGATATGCTGCCCGGCTGATTGCAGCGTCGGAATGGAGGAACCATGCCGCACAGCGAGAACGCGCACGTGGTCTATATCGTCTCCGATGCGACCGGCGAGACCGCTTACCGCGTCACGCGGGCGGCGCTCGCCCAGTTCAAAGACACGCTGATCGAGCTGGAGTGGCGGCAGGGCACGCGTACCGTCGAGCGGATATGTGAGATCGTCAGGGAGGCCGCCGAAACAGGCGGGCTGATCGTACACTCCTTCGCCATTCCGGAGTTTCGCGAAACGCTGCTCGCCGAGAGCCGCGCGCACGGCGTCCCCTGCGTGGACGTTATCGGGCCGGTTCTGATGCACTTCTCGGAGTGGCTGGGGGTGGACCCTGCCAACCAGCCCGGCATCACCCGCAGCATCGGGCAGGAGTACTTCCGGCGCATCACGGCGCTGGAGTTCGCCGTTCAGCACGACGATGGGCGCGCCGCGCACGAACTCGACCGCGCCGACCTGGTGCTGGTGGGCGTGTCGCGCACCTCGAAGACCCCGCTCAGCATCTACTTTGCCCATCGCGGCTGGCTCGTCGGCAACGTGCCGATCGTGCCGGGTGTGCCGCTGCCGCCCATCCTGTACGAACTGCCGCGCGGGTGTGTCGTCGCGCTGAGCATCCGCCCCGAGCGGCTGCTGGCGCTGCGCGGCGCCCGGCAGAGCGCCCTGCGGATGACCGGCAGCTACGACGACCCGACGAGCGTGTACGAGGAGCTTCGCTACGCACGGCAGATCATTGCGCAGGCCGGCTGGCCGGTCGTGGATATGAGCGTTAAGTCGATAGAGGAAGCCGCCTCGGAGATCCTCCAGCTTATCGACTGCAAGAAGGACCCGGAAGGTCGCACGAACCGGGCGTGAGGCTCCCCGCGTTCCCCGACTTTTGCCAGGGGTTTGTGCGCCCATTATTCCGCAGCTAACTCGTCTTGACACCCTCTCCTCAAGCCCTTATACTCCGTTTAAGATCGCGATCTTCAACGTTTAATCGAGCTTAGCAGAAAGGAGGTGACTTGTGAGTTGTGGTCAGTCACCCCTGATGGGAGCGGAGCACTAACCTAGGGGTCCGCCCCAACTTGGCAAGTCCCTCTCTCTGATGGGGGATACCACGACGCCCGGCCTAACCCGCCGGGCG
>DGDY01000145.1:5939-12496 GCA_002385675.1 Anaerolineales bacterium UBA3940
CCCGCCGGGCGTTTTCTATTCAGAGCATAGGTAAATCTGCTTGGTCCATTCGTACCGTTGACTCCGCCCGAAATGTGTGCGACACTACGCTGTAACCAACTGCCTCCTCACGATCCTCGGCATGCTGCAATTAAAAAATCCTCTTTGTAGTGTTGGTCCTATTCTGTACAGGAGGACCGTGGGGATGCCTACTCTTCTTGTTGTAGAGCCTGATCCAAATAATCGTCGATATGTGCGGGTAAACCTCGAAGCGCGTGGCTACGAGACCACTCTCGCCGCAACCCCTGCGGAAGCGCTGGAGCTGGTCCGGCAAACGCCGCCCAGCGCCCTTGTGCTCAACGTCTACCCGTACGAGGAGGCGGCGCTCTCCCTGCTGGACACCCTCTCGCATGATCCCCGGCTGTCACGCCTGCCGGTGATCGTCGTCTCCGGCGCTGCCGCCGACCGGCAGCGATTCACGCTCAGGTACGATAACGTCTTCGGGGTGCTCGTCAAGCCGTTCCGCGCCGATCTGCTGGTGCGCACGGTGAATGCCGCCATATCCTCCGACGGGCGCTAGCCTTTTGATTTTTATTGATCCGGTTGAGGACCACGCTACAGAAGAATCACCACGCAGAGGGCAGGTTGCGCCGCAGCTTGGCGAGGATGTCCTCCAGCCCGGCGGGCAGCGGGGCGCGGAACTCCAGCCGCTCGCCCGTGCTCGGCGAGTCGACGTGCAGTTCCGACGCGTGCAGGAACAGCCGCTTCAGGCCGATGCGCTGCTTGCGGTAACCGTAGAGCCGGTCGCCGACGATGGGGTGCCCCAGCCACGCCAGATGCACGCGGATCTGGTGCGTGCGCCCGGTGCGCGGCTCGACGGCCAGCAGCGCGTTGGTTTCGAGGTCTTCAATGAGGTCGTAGCGGGTGATGGCGGGCCGCCCGCCCTTCACGACCGCCATGCGTTTGCGGCGGCTCGGGTCGCGGCCAATCGGCGCCTCGATGATCCCGGCGTTGCTCGCGGGCACGCCCTCCACGAGCGCGGTGTAGAGCTTGTACACCGTCCGCCGCTTGAACTGCCGCTGGAGATGGCGCAGCGCCTGCGGGGTCTTGGCGAGCACGATCACGCCGGAGGTGTCCTTGTCGAGCCGGTGCACGACGCCCGACCGTTCCAAATCCGGCCCGGCGTCACGCATCTGCGGCCAGTGATACAGCGCTGCGTTGACGAGCGTGCCGCTCCAGTTGCCGTAGGCCGGGTGGGTCACCATCCCCGCCGGTTTGTTCACCGCCACAAGGTCGTCGTCCTCGTACAGCACGTCCAGCTCGACGGCTTCGGGCTGGATGGTGGGCGTCTCCGGCTCAGGCAGCACCAATTCGACCTCGTCACCGGCTTCGAGCCGGTAAGAGGCTTTCTCTGTGCGGCCATTGACGCGCACCTCGCCCGCCTTGATCAGCCGCTGCACCTCCATGCGGGACAGGTCGGCGCGGGCGGATGCCACGAACTTGTCCAGACGAACGCCGCCCTGCTCGGCGGTTAACCGGACGACGTTGGGAGAGGTACTGCTCACAGAGCCTAACCCTTGCTGTGCTTGTTGGCGCAGTCAAGACAGTACCGGGCGTAGGGGATGACCTTCAGCCGCGCCCGGTCGATCAACTGGCCGCAGTCACGGCAGATGCCGTAGCGGTTTTCTTCGATGCGGGTCAGCGCGCGCTCGACCTCGTAGAGCAGGCGTTCGGCGTTGCGGCGCACGGCAATGCCCGCCGTCTGCTCGAAGGCGTCGGTGCCGTGGTCGGCGGGGTGCGTGCTGTAGCCGTGCCCGCTCTCCGGGTGTGGCCCCGCGACGGCCAGCTCCGCGAGCAGTTCCTCGCGCAGCTCCTCCAGCCGTGCCTTGAAGTAATCATTGTTCAGAGTCATGACACTATTCTCCTTGTAAAAGGGTACTCTTCATTGTACAGGCAGGTGGCACGAGCACCAAATGGGAGATGAGTATGTGGGGTGCGCTTCAGGCCCGGCTTGAGGCTGCTTCGCAACCCCATTTTCCCCTGTTAGGGCTGGGGATACGACACTTTTAGTGTAGACACATAAGTCAGCCCGGCCATTTCGCCGTCATAGCTTCTTGGCTGGTGGCTGCTGCTGGAACCCCCACCCAACCGGGCGCCGCTTGCATCGACGCCCGGTTGACCTCCCCCTTGCAAGGGGGAGGTTGAGAAATCGCTCTGCGATTTCTCACTGGCAGTTGGCTGTGCCAACTGCATGACGGGCCGCAGCCGCAGGCTGCGAGTCAGGAGGGGGTTCGGCGTCGGGCCATCGTAGCCAGCTCGTCAAAAGTGTCGTATCCTCCCCTGGTAGGGGCAGGTCTCAGACCTGCCCCTACCAACGGTAAATCTGGTTGCTCGCGAGCCCTCACCCCCAACAAAAAGGGCCGCACCCGGAGGTGCGGCCCCTGGCCTGTCTGTGCGCTTACGCGCGCTCGACGGCAAGCTCCAGTGTTTCGCCGTCAAACTCGTAGCGATCGCTGGCATCTCCGAAGGGATGCTCGACGCGGTCGAGGTTGAGGGCGAGTGTCTCCTGCATGATCTCCGCCGCGAATTGCTCGACGGCCTGCGCGAGCTTCTCGCTGGCGTCGTAGCGGATCACGATACGGTCGGCTACGTTGTAGTCGGCGTCGCGGCGCAGCGTCTGCACGCGGCGGATGAACTCGCGCGCAAGCCCCTCGGCGACGAGGTCCGGCGTGAGCACCACGTCGAGCGCGGCGAGGTAGCCGGCCTCCTCCGCGATGGCATAACCCTCCGCCGGGCTCATCCGCACCTCGACTTCCTCCGGCGTGAGGCTGGCCTCCTGCCCGTTCACCTGCACGCTGATGTCCTCCCCGGCGAGCAGCTTTTCGGCGTAGGGCCGGGCGTCCACCTGGCGCAGCGTGCGCTGGATCTTCGGGAAGTCCGGCCCGAAGCGCGGACCGAGGCGCTGCGGCAGCGGGTTCAGTTCGTACTTCACGACATCGCCCGCGCCGTCCAGCAGGCTGACCTGCTTGACGTTAAGCTCATCGGCTATCAGGTCGGCGTAGTGGTTCACCACGTCCGCGCGGCCCGCAGGCACGGCAAAGGCGATGCTGGCGAGCGGCTGGCGCACCTTGATCTGCTGGCTGTTGCGGGCCGCGTGCCCCAGGCTGACGAGGCGCATCACCACACGCATCTCGTCCATCAGGGTCTCATCGATCCGCGCCTCGTCCACCTCCGGCCACTCGGCCAGGTGAACGCTGTC
Source organism: Anaerolineales bacterium UBA3940 (assembly GCA_002385675.1). Classification (GTDB taxonomy): domain Bacteria; phylum Chloroflexota; class Anaerolineae; order Aggregatilineales; family UBA3940; genus UBA3940. Next base: position 9,178 of record DGDY01000145.1, read on the forward strand.
CGGTGCGCTGCTGTCAACCGACTTGACGAGGTTGCGGTACAGCGCCTCGCTCAGGAACGGCATCGACGGCGCGAGCAGCTTGGCCACCGTGACGAGGCATTCGTACAGGGTCAGGTAGGCGGCCTGCTTGTCGTCGTCGCTCTCGCTCTTCCAGAAGCGGCGGCGGGAGCGGCGCAGATACCAGTTGCTCAGGTTGTCCACAAACTGCTCGATGGGCCGCGTTGCGCCGGGCACATCGTACGCCTCGTAGGCCTCGGTCACCTCTCGGACGAGCGCGTTAAGCTCCGAGAGCACCCAGCGGTCGAGGCGGCTGCGCTTCTCGACAGGCACGTCGGCCTTCGTCGGGTCGAACCCGTCGATGTTGGCATACGTCACGAAGAAGCTGTACGTGTTCCACAGCGTCAGCCAGAAGGTGCGGAACGCCTGCCCGACCAGATCGATCGAGAAGCGCTTGGGCTCGCCGGGCGCGCCCGCCGTGTACATGTACCAGCGGAAGGCGTCCGCGCCGTACCTGTTGATCACGTCCCACGGCTCGACGAACGTTTCCGGGCGGCTCTTGGACATCTTGCGGCCCTGCTCGTCGAGTATCAGCCCCAGGCAGATGACGTTCTTGAAGGCAACGCTGTCAAACAGCAGCGTGCTGATGGCGTGCAGCGAGTAGAACCACCCGCGCGTCTGGTCCACCGCCTCGCAGATGAAGTCCGCCGGGTACTGCTGCTTGAACTGCTCCTCGTTCTCGTACGGGTAGCCCCACTGCGCATAGGGCATTGCGCCGGAGTCAAACCATACGTCGATAAGCTCCTCGACGCGGCGCATCGTGCCCGTCTTGCACTCCGGGCAGGCCCAGGTGATGCGGTCCACGTATGGACGGTGCAGGTCCAGCCCGGACTGGTCCTCGCCGGTCAGTTCGGAAAGCTCAGCGACGCCGCTCACGCAGACGGCGTGCTCGCAGTCCGTGTTATCGCAGACCCACACCGGTAGCGGCGTGCCCCAGTAGCGTTCGCGCCCCAGCGCCCAGTCTACGTTGTTCTCCAGCCAGTTGCCGAAGCGCCCGTCCTTGATGTGGTCGGGGACCCAGTTGATCTGCTGGTTGAGCGCGACAAGCTGGTCCTTCTTCTCCGTCGTGCGGATGTACCACGTCGGGCGGGCGTAGTAGAGCAGGGGCGTGTCACAGCGCCAGCAGAACGGGTACGTGTGGTAATACACGCCGTGCCGGAACATCAGCCCGCGCGAGGCAAGCTCCTCTATGATCTGCGGGTCGGCGGCCTTGACCCACACGCCCGCCCAGGGCTTAACCTGCTCGATGAACTCGCCCTGCGGGTTGACGGTTTGCAGGATCGGCAGGTTGTAGCGCCGTCCGACCTCCATGTCGTCCGCGCCGAAGGCAGGCGCGATGTGCACGATGCCCGTGCCTTCCTCCGTGCTGACGAAGTCACCGGAGACGACGTAGGCGTAATCCTGCTCAACGGGCAGGAAGGTGTAGAGCGGCGTGTAGTGCATGCCCTCCAGGTCGGCGCCCTTCATCCGCTCGACGATCGTGTAGTCCTGGCGGCGGTCACCGAGCGCGTACTCCAGCAGGCTCTCGGCGAGGATCAGGTGCTCCGTTTCGCCCCGCTCGTTCCGGCCCTCGACGCGCACATAATCCACGTCCTTGCCGACGGCGAGGGCGACGTTGCCGGGCAGCGTCCACGGCGTCGTCGTCCAGACGAGAAAGTAGGTCGGCGTGGAGCCGTCCTGATCCTTGACCGGGAAGCGCACAAACACCGAAGGGTCGGGTGTGTCGTCCTTGTAGCCGAGGTTCACCTCGTGGCTGGAAAGCGGCGTGCCGCAGCGTGGGCAGTAAGGCACAACCTTAAAGCCCTTGTACAGCAGGCCCTTCTTCCAGAACTGGCTCAGGATCCACCAGACCGACTCGATGTAGTCGTTTGTAAAGGTGATGTACGCGTTGTCGAGGTCCACCCAGTAGGCGATGCGCTCGGTGAGTTCTTCCCACTCGTGGATGTAGCGGAAGACGCTCTCCTTGCACTTGGCGTTAAAGCGGTCGATGCCGTACTCCTCGATCTCGCGCTTGTGGTTGAGGCCCAGCTCCTTCTCGACCTCGATCTCAACGGGAAGGCCGTGCGTGTCCCAGCCGCCCTTGCGCAGCACGTAGTAGCCGCGCATCGTCTTGTAGCGGGGGAACATATCCTTGAACGCGCGAGCCAGCACATGATGCGTGCCGGGACGACCGTTCGCGGTGGGCGGGCCCTCGTAGAACACGTAAGACTTACGCCCCTCGCGCTCGGTCATCGTCCGCTGGAAGATGTTGTGCTCCTTCCAGAATTCGAGCTGATCCTTTTCAACTTTTTGAACGTCTACTTTTGGCGATACCGGTTCAAACATGTTGTCTCCGATCCATTCGTGCAAGTTTTCAGACAGGTGGCGTTAATTGATCGTGGTGAAGCGGCCTGCACGTCGAATGGATCGAGGCGCGGCGAGGTGCAGCGCCATACGATCACCCCCTCTTCTCATCCCGTTCGCCATCTCCTGGCAACGTCTTCTTCAAATTTGGTTGAAACGCCCCTTTTTCAGGCGGCCAGAGTTGCCGGTGCAACTCGGCCAGGTCATGACGGGCGTCTTTCAGCTCGTTTCGCAGCGACTGGCCCAGCGCGCCCAGCAGATCCTCGCCGTTCAGGTAGGCGTCGTACGCCAGGGCCAGCAGCTTCGATACATCGCCGTATCGCAGTTCAAAAAGCTGCCCTTCGAGCGCATGTGTGAGGCGCTCAAGCTGCTGGACCCGCACGGCGGCCTGCTCTACGGCCTGCTCGTCCACAACGACAGGCAGGCTGCGCTGTGGCTTCGGCTGTGCCGCCGCAACGGCTTCCAGCGAGGCGCGGTCGCGGCGGGCGTAGGCCAGGTCAACCCGGCGCATGATAGCGCGGTTCCGCTCGCGCGCGCTGTCCGTCTGCGCCAGCCCCGGGTGCCGTTCGACGACAATCTCGGCGTAGAGACGGCGCACATCGGGCGGCACGGGTGGAAGCTCCGCCTGCTGCCACATCTCGACCGGCGACACCGTGCCCCTGCCGTAGACGACCCGCTCCGCCTGTTGCTCGACGGTCGGCATGCCGGAGCGCAGCAGGCGGCTCAGCGCGGTTTCCGTCTCCCCGGCGCTGCGGGCGGACTTGTCGCCGAGCATATAGCGGGCGTCGGCGATCTGGCGGCGAATCTCGACAAGCTGCGTGTGCAGGGCGAGCAACTCGCGCCAATAGCCGTCCATAAAGCGGTCGAGCACGAAGCGCGTCTCGGCAAGCTGGGCAGACAGCTCGACCAGGCGCTCTTC
>DGDY01000307.1 GCA_002385675.1 Anaerolineales bacterium UBA3940
TCGTGCAGTGGTACCTCTTCGACTCGGAGATTAACATCGGCGTAGACCTCATGGCGGCGCGCGGCACAATCAGCATGATGCTCCCCAACTCGGAAGAGCCTATTGCGGTCAGCGATCGACGCCTGGAGCAAAGCCTCCCGTTTGAGGTCAGTACCGACACGTCGCAGGCCGCCCTGCGCTTCACCGATCTGCGCACCGGGCAGCCGGTTGCCTATATCGTCCTGCTGCACGACAGCACCGTCACGCTGCACAATGCCACGGCTCCACGCTTTCGCCTGAATAATGCCCCCTACCGCATTAACCTGGAGTCAGACTCCGGGCGGGTTGAGGTGCACATCCTCGATAACACGCGGCGGGACGTGGAAGTAACGCTCACCACACCGCATAGCACGACGACCATCAGCGACGTCGGACATTACGTGATCGACACGACGGACGAGCGTACACGCGTCACCACCAAGCGTGGGCTTGCGTATGTCTATGCGCCGAGCAGCCACAGCATCGTGGAAGTCCCCGAAAACCACCGCACGCAGGTCACCCGGAGCAGCGAACTGCCCGCGATTGTCCCTGCTGAGAGCAACCTGCTGGTGAACGGAGATTTCCTGTCGCCATTTACGGAGGGCTGGACCTTCTACGATGACAGCGTGCTGCCAGCCGGAGCCGCGCTCAACCTGCGTTTTGGCGGGCGGGACGTCGTCGTTTTCGACCGCTCGCAGGAGCGCTGGCCCAACTTGACGCTCGACCACGGCGAGACGGGCCTGGTGCAGACGGTTAATCAGGACGTGCGCGATTACAGCTACCTCGAACTGCGGGGGACGTTCTACGTGGACGAGCAGTCGCTTTCGACGTGCGGCCAGCTTGGCAGCGAGTGCCCGATGATGATGCGCATGACGTACATCGACGAGCAGGGCGTCGAGCGCGAGTACATTCAGGGCTTCTACGCCTACCACGACCCGTCGCTCGACTACCCGCTCACCTGCGATAGCTGCCGCGCGGAGCACGAGCGTATCAGCCTGCAAAGCTGGTACACCTTCCGCTCCGGCAACCTGCTTACCGTCCTGCCCGCCGAGCAGAAGCCCGCTATTATCCAGCAGGTGCGCTTCTACGCCTCAGGGCATGCCTACCGCGTCTATGTGTCGGAGATAGAGCTTCTCGCCGGGCGCTAGGCGGCCCTACCCGGAGACTCGCTCGGCCTGTGCCCGCCGCGCGGCGACCGCCCTGGCAATCGGCGTCAGCGCCCCATCCTCGGTTCGCCATTGCTCGTACGGATAGTTCTGCGCCGCCGACACCACAAAGCCGAAGGCTGCCCCCACGTCACCGCTCTGCTCGATCAGGTTCAGGAACTCCGCCACCTGCTCGCCCTTCGCCTGCGCACTGACGTACGGCGACGGGTTGCTGAACTCCGTGATAAGCAGCAGCTTGCCGGGCCATTCGTCGCGGTACAGCCGGTACAGCAGCCCGCCCTCCTCGCTAAGCAGGTCGTCCGCGCCATGCCAGTGGCAGTGGCAGCCAATCCAGTCGGCCTGCTGCACCGCACCGCCCGCGCTCTCCAGGAAGGCGCGGTGATCGACACGGATGCCCGACGTCGTCGGCCCGGCGGACAGCCCCGGCCAGCCAAAGCGCGCCTCAGGGAACTCTGCCCTTAGCCGCCCGACCACGTCGAGGAACCAGTCGCCAAACTCCTCGCCGCTGCGCCAGCTTGTTCCGTACCCCTGAACGGTCAGGTTCGGCTCGTCATGCACCTCGAAGAAGCGTACGCCCTGCTCGTAAAACCGCCGCACGTTCTCGCGCACGCGTGCCACAAACGTCCGTGCGCTGAGGGGCCGCAGATCAAAACGGGTTGAGATCTGCACCAGCACGAACATGTCCGGGTTGATGGTGCGGGCGCGGTCGATGTCGCCGCTGGCCGCCGTGCAGTCGAATTTGAGCGCCTGGGCACCGACCTCGCGCACAACCGCCCAGTCCGCCTCCTCCATCGGCCCGCCGATGCGCGCGTGCAACCCGAGCAGGGGCTGCTCGTAGGGCCACCAGTCGGGCCGCCAGTGCGCCGGTTGATATTTCGGGCGCTCGTCGAGGAACGGCGTCGGGTCGATGATGTCGCCGGGGTAGTCCGTCAGCCCGGCCTGAGTTGCGCCGTCCTTCTTCAGCACGAGGTGCAGGTGGCTGCGCGCCGAGTTCCCCGTACTACCCGCCAGCCCGATCTCATCCCCCGCTTTGACGAATTGCCCCGTGTGGACGGTCGCGCGGTTGAGGTGCGCGTACACCGTCTTGTAACCGCCCGCATGGCGCACCCGCACGTGAATCCCGTAGGGATGCCCGCCTGTGCCATCGTGCACCATGTACACCTCGCCATCCGCACAGGCGTAGACACGGCTGTTCATCGGCGCGCGGAAGTCCAGCCCGTCGTGCCCCGGCAGCCCCCAGCGGCGGTAGACCTCGGGCGTTGCGCCGAATGCCTGGGTGATCACCGGGTGGTCAGTAGGCCAACGCAGGCGCAGCGGCAGAGCATCTGCCCGGTGTCCGTCCACCGTCTGCGCCCCGAAGCGCTGCCCCTGCCGGATGCGCTCGTCAAGCACGCTCTTCAACTCCTCCGGCGTGCCCGCGCGGATCACGTCCAGTGCGACTTCGGGCGCAGCCTGCCGCAGCCAGTCCACAATCGGGGCGTAATCAGCAAATGCACCGGGCGCGTCGACAAGGGTGATGACCTGGTTGGGCCGGTGAAAGCGAACGGCTTTCTCCGGGGTTGGCGTCACTGAGGCGCGATAGCGCACGGCATAGTCGCGCACCACGCCAACCCAGTCCCAGTAGTTTTCCTCCGGCAGCAGGATGATCTGATGCTGGTCCCCCACCTCAGGCATACTCGACACTCTCCCGCGAATCCGCTTCTTGGCATGAGTACATACGGCTCTGTTATAGCACAGCTTATGATCTGCCAAAAATCCGGCGCGGTGATGATGCTGGCGCTATCACGCAGAGGGTCGGATTAGTGCGTAATTTCTGCCGCCAGCAGGCCCACCCGCCCGCCAACAGTTGCCCGCGCCCGCCCCGGCGCTATATAATTCCCGCACGTCGATACACGTGGATGCACGTGCAGGAGGGCCAGCGTGCCAGTTAACCTTACTCTCGACCTTCAACAGCTCACCGGCGTGATTATCGCAGTCGTCGCCGTGCTTGCCGCGATCCTGACTGCGCTCTGGCTCGCGCTGATCATCTGGACGTTCCGCGACATGCGCGCGCGCTCGCGAGACGTGTTCGCTCAGGTGCTTGCCGCGCTGACCGTCGCTGTGCTCAACATTCCCGGCTTCATCGTCTATCTGATTCTGCGCCCGCGCGAGACGCTCGCCGAGCAGTACGCACGCGCGCTCGAAGAAGAAGCGCTTCTGCAGGAGATCGAAAACCGGAAGGTTTGCCCCGGGTGCAGCCACCCCACCGAGGATCGGTGGCGGCTGTGCCCGTACTGCCACACCAAGCTCAAGAAGACCTGCCAGAACTGCGGCGAACTGCTCGACCTGCCGTGGAAGGTCTGCCCGTTCTGCGAGCATTCGCAGGTCGAGGCGGCCCGCCGCCCGCGCCGCGTGAAGCCGCAGCGTGAGGAAGACGCGTTCTCGCTGCTGGACGACATCTTTGCCTCGGAGCCGTCCTCGCTGCTCGGCTCAAGCGGCGACGACGAGCCGCCTGAGTCGCTGTAAATCCCCGTCCACATCATGCAAACAAAAACGGGCGCCGCGTTAAACCGGCGCCCGTTCGCGTTTTCGAGCAGGTTTAGCGGCTGCGAGCCTTCAGGTTGTAGAACGCGTTCCAGCCGGCGTAGACCGCATTGTTGCCCAGGTCCTCTTCGATGCGGACAAGCTGGTTGTACTTCGCCACGCGGTCGCTGCGGGCCGGTGCGCCGGTCTTGATCTGCCCGGCGTTGAGCGCCACCGCGAGGTCGGCAATCGTCGAGTCCTCCGTCTCACCGCTGCGGTGAGAGATGACCGCGGTCCAGTTGTTCTGCTTGGAAAGCTCAACGGCGGCGATGGCCTCAGTCAGCGAGCCGATCTGGTTGACCTTCGTCAGCAGCGAGTTGCAGGCCCTCAGTTCGAGTGCCCGCTGCACCCGCTCGACATTCGTCACCAGCAGGTCGTCGCCAACGATCTGCAGGCGATCGCCAAGTTGCTCGGTCATGAGCTGCCACGACTCCCAGTCGTCCTCGGCCAGCCCGTCCTCGATCGAGATGATCGGGTATTTCTCGACCCAGTCGGCATAGAAGGCCACCATCTCCTCGCCGGAGAGCGAGCGGTTCTCACGCGCAAGGTGGTACCGCCCATCCCGGTAAAGCTCGGTCGCCGCCGCGTCAATCGCCATCATGACCTGCTCGCCAGGGGTGTAGCCCGCCTGCTGGATGGCCTCAAGGATCACCTCGACCGCGGCCTCGTTGCTCGGCAGGCTGGGCGCAAAGCCGCCCTCGTCGCCGACGTTCGTGCCGTGCCCCTGCTTCTTGAGCACGTTCTTCAGCGAGTGATAGATTTCAGCGCCCCAGCGCAGCGCCTCGGCGAAGCTTTGTGCGCCCACCGGCATGATCATGAACTCCTGCAGGTCGGTGCTGTTCGCCGCGTGCTTGCCGCCGTTCAGAATGTTCATCATGGGGACGGGCAGCACGTGCCCGTGCACGCCGCCCAGGTAGCGGTACAGCGGGATGCCCAGGCTGTTCGCCGCCGCCTTCGCCACAGCCAGCGACACGCCCAGAATGGCATTTGCGCCGAGCTTCTCCTTCGTCGGCGTGCCGTCAAGCTCCCTGGTCATAAAGGTGTCGATACCGATCTGATCCGTGGCATCCATGCCGATGATGCCCTCGGCAATCGGCCCGTTCACGTTCTCGACAGCCTGCTGGACACCCTTGCCGCCGTAGCGGGCCTTGTCCTGATCGCGCAGCTCAAGCGCCTCATGCGCACCCGTCGACGCGCCGGAGGGGACGCTCGCACGCCCAAATGCGCCGTCTTCCAGCACCACGTCCACCTCGACGGTCGGGTTGCCGCGTGAGTCGAGGATTTCACGACCGCGCACGTCAATGATTATCGCCATAGGTCAGTTATCCTTTCCAACTGGGTCACGGAAACAAGCAGTATCTACCTGAGCAGCAACTACGACGCAGGATCGCGCGACGTAGGCTCCTACCGGTAAGGAGAACAGCAGCTCCCTGCGGTACAGCGGGCGCTGTCTTGGCACCACGCATGGGGCGCAATAGCGCAGGAAGCCGCACACATCTTAGTATAACGTGAAACAAATGAGGAATGACGAACGTCACGCACTCTCACGCTGAGGCTCACCTGCGTGCGCGCGGCCCGGTGGCAGCCCGCTCCCGGATGCGATAAAATCGCCCCGATCTCGATTTTGATGATAACGGTATTGTTTTTGTGCAGGGAAAACGGATGTCGGAGAAGAAGCCAAAGGTCGTCGTCGCGATGAGCGGCGGCGTTGACAGTTCGGTCAGCGCGGCACTGCTCCTTGAGCAGGGCTACGAGGTCGAGGGGATCATGATGCGGCTGTGGTCGGAGCCGGGCTTTTTTACCGTCGAAGGCCGGCGTGACAACCGCTGCTGCACGCGTGACCAGATGCTCGACGCCCATTTCGTCGCCCGCAAGCTCGGCATCAAGTTTGAGCTGATCGACGCGCGCGACACCTTCAAGCAGCAGATCGTTGACCGCTTCATCGAGGATTACAGCCGGGGCATCACGCCCAACCCGTGCCTGAACTGCAACCGGCACATCCGCTTCGGCTTCCTGCTGAACGAGGCGCTCGCACGCGGGGCAGACTACCTCGCGACGGGGCATTACGCACGTGTCACACGGGCCGCCGACGGCACGTACGAACTGCGCAAGGGCGCCGATCCGCACAAGGATCAGAGCTATGTGCTCAGCGTGCTGAACCAGAGCCAGCTTGCCCGCGCGATGTTCCCGGTCGGCGGCTACACCAAGCAGGAGGTCCGGGCGCTCGCCGAGAAGTTCGGCCTGCCGGTCGCTTCCAAGCACGACAGCCAGGATTTGTGCTTCGTGGCGGATGGCGATTACCGCCGCTTTCTGCGGCACTACGCCGCCGACGCGATGCAGCCGGGGCCGATCGTCCGCACCACTGGCGAGGTGCTCGGCCAGCATGATGGGCTGCCCAACTACACGATCGGCCAGCGCAAGGGGCTGGGCATCTCCTACGCCGAGCCGCTCTACGTGCTGGAGAAGCACGCGGAAACCAACACACTCGTTGTTGGCACGCGTGAGGAACTTGGCCGGGATCATCTCACCGTGCGCGACATGAACTGGATTGCCGGTATGCCCCCTGCCGGGGCCACGCGCGCCGAGGTGAAGATCCGCTACAAGGCAAGGCCCGCCGCAGCCCTGGTGCGCCCGCTCGGCCCGGATCGCGCCGAGGTGATCCTCGACGAGCCGCTGCCCGACGTGACAGCAGGCCAGGGCGCGGTGTTCTACGACGGTGACAGGGTGCTCGGCTCCGGGATTATCATGTAGGATTCATGGCGGATGACCGCCAATCCACCATGTAACCGCCACAAATATGTAGGGGCGGAGCATACTCCGCCCCTTGTTTTATCCCCCTACCCCCCGCCGAGCAGCCGTGCCAACTCCTTGCTCCACACGAGCAGCACCATTGCCGCCAGAATGATCGACGGGCCATAGGGCAGCGGCGTGTGCGCACGGTAGCCCTTCGCGAAGAGCATCCGCCCCAGCACGTACAGCAGCGCGAACAGCCCCCCGAAGAGCACCATCAGCACCAGCATGACGATCACGCCAGGGTAGCCGATGATCAGGCCACAGAACGTGGCGAGGGTCACGTCGCCAAAGCCGAAGGCGACCTCCGTTACCGGCTCACCGCGCCGCGCGTTGACCGCGTTCAGATAGACGTGGCCCATCAGGTAGATGCCCATCACCACGATCTGCGCGACGGCGTAACCCGCCAGCGCCTCTACCGGCTCCCGCCTGCCGCTGAGAAACACCTCCAGCAGCGCGACCACAAACGCGGGGAGCATCACCACGTTCAGCACCAGCCGGTGCTCGATGTCGATCACAGCGATAAGCGTGAAGACGGTAACGTAAAAGAGCAGCACGCCAAACATGACCGACGCGCCGAAGCGCCACCACAGGTACCCGGCAAGTGCGCCAAGCACAATCTCGACGGCGACGATCCGCGCAACCGGGCGGCCCGCCGGCGCAGGGGTTTCTGCCGGTGTCCCGGCGTCCATCTGCGCGGCACGGCGCGCGGGGAGCACAGTAGCAAGCCAGTTGACGAGCGCGCCGAGAGCCAGCCCGCCCAGGGACGCAGCCACAATTCCGAAGCTCATGTCAGGGGTGTTCTCCAGATGGCGAAGTGACAATTTAGCGTGGGGCATTATATCACGCCCGGCGCAGAGGCCCACACCCGGCAGCCCTGTTTGGGCCGTTCGTGCGGAAGGTTACGGTTTTCTCCTACCCTCTACAAGCGCCGCCTGATGATACACTGAAACCGTGACCGATTCTCTTCACACCACCTGCCAGGCGGGGCTGATGCAGCGCACTCGATACATTCTCCTCATCCTGATCTCTGTCCTTGCCGTCCTGCTGACGGGCTGTGCGGCCATGCAGACCGCGCGGGCCGAGGTCGAGGACCCCTGGGGCGTCGTCACCGTGCCGCGCGGCGAGCCTATCCGCCTGCTGAGCGTGACCGCGCTTGACGAGACGGTCGTCGGCGGCGAGGGGCTGGAGCAGCTTCGAGGCGTGCAGATTGCAGCCAACCGCCGGATCATCGGCTTTGAAGTCGAGGTCATTGAGCGGGATGGCGGCTGCGAGGTCGGGCGGGCGTCGGGCCGCGCGGTGAACGACACCCTCAACAAGCGCATCGCCGCCGCCGTGGGCTATTCGTGCTCCACCGCCTGCAACGCCGCCGTCGCTACCTACGAGAACGCCCACTTCACCATGGTGTCGCCTGCCTGCGGTGCAGCGGACCTCGTCGACCCGGTACTGCACAGCAGCGCCTTTCTCCGTCTGGCAGCAGACGACACCGTTGAGGCGCGGCTTGCCGCTCAGTTCGCCTACGAGCAGCTCGGCGCACGGCGCGCAGTGATCATCCACGACGGCACACTGGAGACGAGTACGCACCTCTCCGCGTTCGACGCGGCTTTCACCGCACTGGGCGGCACGATCGCTGGCGTGCTGCGGATCGAACAGGGCACGGAGTCGTTCGGCACGACGCTCAGCCAGGCAGCCCTCCACAACCCTGATGTGATCTACGCGCCGCTCCTGCTGCCTGACAGCGTGAGGCTGGCCCGAGAGCGCGGTATGAGCACGGCAGCCAGGGCGGCTCTACTCGGCGGGCGGCGCATGGCCAGCGACGAGTTTATCGAGCAGGCGGGCGCACAGGCAGAGGGTGTCTACGCCATAACCCCCCTGCTCGACAGTGAACGAGCGGACGACCTCGCACGTGTGTATGAGACGCGCTTCGATACGCCGCCGACAAGCACCGCGTTTGCCTTCGGCTACGACGCCGCCTCGCTCATACTTGACGCCATCGAGGAGATCGCCGTCGTGATGCCGGATGGCAGCCTCCAGTTCGGGCGGAAGGCGCTGCAAGATGCACTGCACACCACAGCCGCCTACCCCGGTGTTACCGGGCAGATCACCTGCTCAGAGTGGGGTGACTGCAGCGCCGGGGCGCTCGCGGTTCAGCAGGTGCGGCGCGGCGAGTGGACCGCCGTCTACATCCCGTAGCCGTCAGCCCGCGTCCCCCTCGCCCTCGATCAGGATCGGCACTTCCAGCACGCGCCCACCCTCTAAAATCAGGAAGCCGCGGCGGATTAGCGTCTCTCCATCGTGCGAAGGCGCAATGATCATGTGGACCGCGCCGGGATAGGCTGCACGGCGGATATCCGTCGGCGAGGGCTCGGCACGTGCGCCCGGCGGGTGCGAGTGATAGATGCCTACCAACTTCCAGCCGCGCTCGTCGAGCAGGCGCAGCACGTCGAACAGCGCCTGCGGGTCGGCGTCGTAACCAACCGCCGGGTTCGGCGCAACATTCTTCACCGGAAAGACCTCCAGCACGCGCCGCCCTACCCCGCCGAGCAACCCGCACACTTCGAGGGGCACCCCCGCCTGCACCTGCTCCCTGATGACCGCCCAGTGCTCGCCCTGCAGCCGCAGCGGCTCGACACGCTCATCACACACCATGTGCCAACCCTGCCCTCCAAATATGCTATAATATCAGCGATGTGAACGCGATAGGCGGGAATGAGGATCGGGTGTCAGTAAGAGGAACTGAGAAAACCATCTCCAAAGAGCGCGAGGACTACCTCAAGACGGTTTATCACCTCCAGCTTGAGGAATCCCCCGTGCGCACCACTACGCTCGCCCGCGCGCTCGACGTCGAGCCTGCTTCGGTGACCGGCGTCGTGAAGCGGCTGGCTGAGCTTGACCTGCTTGAGCACCGGCCCTATCGTGGGGTCGTCCTCACGCCGGAGGGTGAGAGGATCGCGCTGGAGATCATTCGCCACCATCGCCTGATCGAATTGTACCTGATCGAGGCGCTGGGCTACAGTTGGGACGAGGTCCACGAGGAGGCGGAGCGGTTGGAGCACGCCGTCTCACCGCTCTTCATCGAACGCATCGCCGCAGCGCTCGGCAACCCGGAGATCGACCCGCACGGCGCGCCTATCCCCACGCGGGACGGCCAGATCGAGCCGCAGACCGGTATCGCCCTCAGCGAGCTAACTGCCGGGCAGAGCGGCACCGTCGCGCGGGTGGACGACGACGACCCGGTCCTGCTCCGCTACCTGGCGAAACTGCAGGTCCGGCCCGGTGCGCAGGTCAAAGTGGTGGATGTGGCACCGTCCAGCGGCATGATCCGCTTCGAGGTCGAAGGGGAACGGCACGCACTCGGCCCGGAAGACGCCTCGCACGTGTTTATCGAACTCACCCCCGGCTGATCGGAGCCGGGCGGCAGCCTTCACGACGCTTACAGGAAACAGAACAGGGCGACCTCAGAGGTCGCCCTGTTTTATGCCCGGCGCACCAGCGCGCCTAGCTCATGATTCCGCCTTCTGTCATCTTGCGGGCATCGAGAAGCTCGTCCACCTGCTCCTCGGTGAGATAGCCCTTCTCCAGCACAACCTCGCGGATCGTACGCCCGGTCCGCAGGGCCTCTTTCGCCACCTCTGCGCCCTTGGCATAGCCGATGACCGGGTTCAGCGCCGTGACGAGGATAGCATTCTTCGCCAGCCAGCCCTCTGCACGCTCCTTGTTCGCACGCAGCCCTTCGATGGCCTTCTCGCGCAGCACACGCAGCGAGTTGATGCTGATGTCCATCATCTGGAACAGGTTGTAGCCCATCATGGGCATCATCACGTTCAGCTCAAGCTGGCCCGCCTGGCCGCCCATCATCACCGCGAAGTCATTGCCCATAACGTGGAACATCGCCTGGTTGACCATCTCCACGATAGACGGGTTGACCTTGCCCGGCATAATGCTGGAGCCCGGCTGTACCGCAGGCAGCTCGATCTCAGCCAGCCCGCTCGTCGGGCCTGACGACAGCAGCCGCAGGTCGTTCGCAATCCGCGTGATGTCTGTCGCCATCGTGCGGATCGCCGCGCTGAAGTGCACGAGGTCCTGCTGAGACTGCATCGACTCGAACAGGTTATCGGACGTTTCGAGTTCCAGCCCGGTCAATTCTTCGAGCTTGGCGATCATCCGGGGATGATACTCGGGGTGCGCGTTCAGGCCGGTGCCCGTCGCTGTACCGCCGATGCCGAGGCGGCGCAGCCCGTTGGCTGCATCGGCGATCTTGTCGGCGTTGCGCTCAACGGCGCGGGCGTACGCGCCAAACTCCTGCCCCAGCCGCACGGGCACGGCATCCTGCAGGTGCGTCCGCCCGGACTTCACGATGTCATCGAACTCGCGCGCCTTCGCCCACAGCGACTCGCTCAGCGCGTCGAGCGTGTCGAGCAGTTCGTCCAGCCGCCACAGGCACCCCAGGCGAATAGCCGTCGGGATGGTGTCGTTGGTGGACTGGGCCATGTTGACGTGATCGTTGGGGTGAACGGGCTTGTTCGGGTCGTCTAGCGCAAATCCGAGTATCTGGTTGGCCCGGTTGGCAATGACCTCGTTGGTGTTCATGTTATGTGAGGTCCCTGCCCCGGCTTGGATGGGGTCCACCACGAACTGATCATCCCACTTCCCCGCCATGACTTCCTCGGCGGCTTCCATGATCGCCCGTGCAATGGCCTCACCGCTGATAATCTGCCCGTTTACCTCCTTGTCGGCAAACAGGCCAAGATCGAGATTGACCTCGGCAGCCGCCCGCTTAATAACCGCCATCGACCAGATGAACGCGCGGTACTGCTTCAGTCCTGAGATCGGGAAGTTCTCGACCGCACGCTGCGTCTGCGCGGCGTAGAGCGCATCTGCCGGGACCCGCAGCTCACCCAGCGAGTCCTTCTCGATCCGAAATTGAGACATCTATCCGATCCTCCTGTTCGTATACGTGACTAATAAAGAGGAGCAGCACACAACGGGCTGCCCCTCTCTGACTCACAACCAAACTAGCTTACCCGCCTAGCCTAGAGCGTCGTAGCCGGGGCCGGAGCGGAAGAATTCGTAGTTCTGCTGGATGTCGGGGGTCAGGTCGACGACCTCGCCACCCTCAGCTACGACTTCCTGCTTGGTATCCCAGGGCACACGCTTCTGGCCCGGGGCTAGCTCAAGCGCAGTCGGCACTTCTTCTTCGATATAGATAGCGTCGTACGGGCATTCGGGAACGCAGGCACCGCAGTCGATGCAGGTGTCGGGGTCGATGTAGTACCACGGCCACTCATCCTGCGGCTGGCCGGGCACGATGCACTCGACCGGACACACTTCCACGCAAGCGCCGTCGCGCAGGCAGAGACTGGTGATAATGTGAGTCATTTGAGGCTTACTCCTCTCAGCATAGAGGTCAAGGGGTTGCCGCTATTATACCCCGGTTACTTAGAAGACGCCGCCTCGAAGCGCTTGGCGACCTCATCCCAGTTTACCACATTCCACCAGGCAGAGATATAGTCAGCCCGGAGGTTCTGGTACTTCAGATAATAGGCGTGCTCCCAAACGTCGATGCCGAGAATCGGCGTCTGCCCCTGCGAAAGCGGCGTGTCCTGGTTAGCCGTGGTCGTGATGGCAAGGTTGCCGTTCTGATCAACGACCAGCCAGCCCCAGCCGCTCCCGAAATGACCGGCTGCCTTGCTGCTGAACTGCTGCTTGAACTCATCGAACGAGCCGAACGCCTGGTTGATGGCCTCGGCGAGCGCGCCGCTCGGCTCCCCACCCCCGTTCGGGCTCATGATGGTCCAGAACAGCGAGTGATTCGCGTGGCCGCCACCGTTGTTGCGGACCGCCGTCCGGATCTCCTCCGGCACCGAGTCGAGGTCGCGCATCAACTCCTCGATGCTCTTCGCCTGCAGGTCCGCGTAGCCCTCAAGCGCCTTGTTCACGTTGTTCACATAAGCCTGGTGATGCTTGTCATGGTGGATCCGCATCGTCTGCTCATCGATATGCGGCTCCAGCGCGTCGTAAGCATACGGCAGCGGTGGAAGTTCGTAAGCCATTACAGTTCCTCCTTCGAGTAGCGAATCAGAAACGCATTTGGGTAGATGGTCTTTGCGTCGAGTGGCAGACAGCATTGACCACTGAACTGAGAGCTGTTAAGAACTGTCACTCTAAGCGGAAGACGTTGAGGTTTCGGCCCGCTGCGGTCTGAGGACCCAGTGCGCCGAAAGCAGTCCCACCCATGAACTAAAGTGATTGTAGCGACGCGGAATCTCGCAGTCAAGGCTGGTAGAACGCGGCTCGGCGCGTCATAATCCCGTCGTGTAACACTGTCGATGAAGGGTCACCCGCACCTTGAAGCCATCTCCCAAGCTACTCGGCATCATCCTGGGCATCGGCGTGCTTGCCATGTCCTCGGCTACTATCTTCATCCGCCTGGCGCAGGGTGAGGGTGTGCCGTCCATCGCGATTGCCGCCTACCGCATGGCTATCGCTACTGCCGCCATCACACTGCCGGCGGTCTCGCAGCAGGCATGGCGCACATACGGCAAGCTCACCGGGCGGGACCTCGGTGTGCTGGTTCTGGCGGGGATGCTGCTCGGCATGCACTTCGCCGTGTGGATCACATCGCTGGCACACACGTCCGTCGTAAGCTCCGTCGTGCTCGTCACGACAACGCCGCTGTGGGCCGGGCTGGCCTCGCCGCTGATTCTTAAGGAGCGCACGCCGAGGCTGCTGTGGGGCGGGATGGCGCTGGCGATCGTCGGCGGGGCGATCATCGGGCTGGCGGATTGGTCCGGCGGGCAGCGCTCGACCATATTCGGCAATGCGCTGGCGCTGTCCGGCGCCTTCCTGATGGCGGGCTACCTGATCATCGGGCGCAGCGTGCGCGAGCGGCTGCCGCTCGTCCCGTACCTGTGGATTGTATACAGTGCGGCGGCAGCCCTGCTGACCGTGTGGGCGCTCGTGGGCGGGCTTCCGCTTGCGGGCTACCCCCCGGTTGCGTTTGTTTGGCTTGTCGCGCTCGGGCTGATCCCGCAGCTTATCGGGCACACGGCGGCGAACTACGCTGTGCGCCACGTCTCGGCGACGTTCGTCGGCGTAACGATCCTGGGCGAGCCCATCGGCTCGACCATCCTGGCTATGATTGTGCTCAAAGAATGGCCGACGCCTCTCCAGGTCTTCGGGGGCGCGTTGATCCTGACGGGTATTGTGCTGGCCTCGCTCGCAGAGGAGCGCAAGCGCGCACGAGTGGATCTGCAAGCCGAGCCAGCCGACTATTACTAGGATTAGGGAAGGAAGGGTAACGATGTTGAAGATGACCTGCTATAACTGCCATTGGTCGTGGTCACTGACACCGGAAGCGGCTCAGGCCGCCTACGACACGCTTGAGCCGGGGGCCAAGCACTACACCACCCCCTGCCCGCACTGCGGTCGCACGAACAAGGTAAGCGTCAAGCAGCTCAAGCAGGCGCTGCCGCGCACTGCAGAGCCGGGTCAGAAGGAAGGCTAGCTCACATAATGTGCCCGGCCAGCCGCGCTGGGGAACGGTTGGCCGGGCATCTTCACAAAACCCTCAGTCTCTCCCTGAAGTGACATCTGATCGCCGGGAGAGGGAAGCCGCGCCTACGGCGAGTACTGCCCTATCCCCAGATAGCTCCCGTCGCCCGGCCAGACTTCCATCTGAAGCGGCTCTAGCTCGGTGTCCGGCGGCTGGTAGGGGCCGAAGTACTGCCGCCGCAACTCGTCCAGCGTGCCATCCTGGTACATGTCCTGCAGCGTAAAGTTCACCAGCGAGAGGAAGTCCGGGTCGTGGCGGGGCAGCCCCATCACAAACTCCTGTGGGCGATACAGACGCTCGTCTACCTCAATCGTGTCGTCTTCCTGCGCCATCAGCATCAGGGCGTATTCATCCCCCACGACGGCGTAGTAGGCTCGCGACAGCAGCCCCTCATACGCCTCCTCGAAGGACTCCATCACCGTGACACGCGGCGCATAGTTATTGTCCTCGATGATGGCCTGGCTCTCGTCAACCGGGGTCGTGGCGACAGAGGGCTTCACCTCCAGGTCGAGAACGCTCAGCACGTTCACATCCTCCAGGTGGATCAGGCGCAGCCCGCGCGTGTAGTACGCATCGCTCAGCGCAACCTGCCCCACCAGCCCCAGGTCGGAGCGCAGCCCGACGACCAGATCCGCCTCGCCAGCCAGCAGCCGATCCAGCCCGGCCTGCCCGGCAGTCTGCGGCAGCTCCTCGACGGAAACACCCCACCGGCGCGCCATCTCGTTAACAACCGCGCGGCTGTAGCCATCGTAGATGGCCTGGCTGTCAAACCGCCCGTATTCCTCGGCAAGCTCCAGCCCGGCGACGCGTAACGGCTCGCCCCGCTGGATGCGCTCAAAGACGGATGGCCCCTGCGGCAGTTCAGCAGGGAAGTTCTCAAACGTGAAGGACGGCTCGCCCACCCACTCAGGGAGCACATCCGCCGGCAGTCCGTAGAACGACGTCGAGAAGATGTTGCCAAGCTCGCCAGCAGCGATAATGTCCTGAATCGTCAGGTTCAGCAGGTCGCGCAGCGCGACATCGCCTCGCCGCACCACGAACGCGTATGGCTCCTGCAACAGAAGCTCCTCCAGCAGCGCAAACCCATCGGACGACTGGTCAGGCAGCATGAGCTGCTCACGCCGCGCCACAACCGAGTTCACCTGAATATCTGCCAGCGCCTGCACGGCAGCCGTGAGGCTGTCGTACCGCTGTACCGCCGGCTGGAATCCCAGCCTCTCCGCCTGCTGCTCAAGCACCTCTACCGCGTCTTCCCCGACAGCAGCAACAGCGCCGTTCCCCAGAATGCCCAGCCCCTGCTCGGCAGTGTCGGCACGGACCAGCACGGCATAGCCGCCGCTGAATGTGGTGTTGGTAAACTCGACGTATTGCTCAAGCTCCCGGCGGTGCGGCATGGCCGCGGCAAGCATATCGACCTCCCCGTCGAAAAGCATGGGCAGGCCGGTCTGCCGGGTGACCTGCACAAACGTGATGTCAACCCCCCAGCGCTCGGCGATGTGACGCGCAAGTGCCGCCTCGTAGCCCTGCACTTCTCCGTTCTCCGCCAGCCCGGCCAGCGGCAGGTAGTTGAACAGCACACCCACACGCAGCTCGCCGCGCCTGCGGATACCAACAAGAGCCGACTCCTCGACGGCGGGCGGGACCGGCGTCACATTGACCGCCTCGGCAGGGACGGGGGTGCGGGTTGGCGTCGGCTCAACAGGAATCTCGGTTGGCGGGGCTTCCTCGGTCGGCTCAACAGCTTCGGCGGTCGGCCCTGAACTACATCCGACCGCCAGCAGCGTCAGCAGTGCGAGCAGCAGGGCAATCCGGATGATTGAAGGTCGTGCGTGCATAGGCGTTCCTTGCCTAGTCCTGGTACAGGGCATGCTGGTAGATGTACATTTCGACGTGCGGCGGCAGCATGTAGCGGATCGACCGCCCGGCTGCCACGCGGGCGCGGATGTCGGAGCCGGAGATGTCGATCAGCGGGGCGTCGAACGGCAGCAACGCCGCGCTCAGCCCCGGGATCAGCGCTTCCAGGCTGTGGAGGTCATATGCCGCACCAGGGCGGTCCATCACCCCCAGCCGTGCCTGCTCGATAATCCGCGCCGGATCATGCCAGGTAATGATATCGCGCAGCGAATCCCCGCCAATAAGAAATACGAGGGAGTGCTGCGGGTACTGGGCATTCAGCAGGGCGAGCATGTCCGCCGTGTAGTGTGGACCGGGGCGGTTCACGTCAATCTCGCAAAGCTCGAAGGCGGGGTTCTCGGCAATCGCGAGGGAGACCATCTCCAGACGGGCATTAACGGGCGAGATGCGCCGCCCCTGCTTGTGCGGAGGGTCGGCAGCAGGCACCCACAGCACGCGGGCGAGGGAGAGCTGTTCGCGTGCCTGTTCGGCGAGGATGAGATGCCCGTAGTGAGGTGGGTCGAACGTTCCGCCGAGCACACCCAGCCGCATTACTCAGCCCACTCCAGCTCCATGTCCCCGATGATAACGGTGTCCCCCTCCTCAATTCCGGCCTTCTCAAGCGCCTCGGTGATGCCGAGCGCGCGCAGGATTCGTTGAAAGCGCATCACGGCTTCCTCGTACTCCCAGTACGTCATCGCCACCGCCCGCTCGATGCGCTCACCGGTCACCCGGTATACGCCTTCCTCCACCTTGAAGATGCGGAAGGGGACCTCCTCTTCATCAGGCCGGAATACGGGCACTTCCTCCGTCGGCCTCGTCTCGGGGAGTTCCGCCATCATCTGCGCGACCCGGTTAAGCAATTCCTGCACGCCCTGATGCGTCACAGCGGAGATCGCCATCACCGGGTAGCCATGCTGAGAGACCGCACGCTCCACCTCCGGCCAGCGGGCCTGAGCGTCGGGCAGGTCCATCTTGTTCAGCACGACGATCTGCGGCTTCTCGGCCAGATTGGGGTCAAACAGGGCCAGTTCGGTGTTGATCTGTACGAAGTCGCCGATCGGGTTTTCACCCGCGCCGTCCAGCAGGTGGACGAGCAGACGCGTGCGCTGGACGTGCCGCAGGAAGCTGTGCCCCAGCCCTACCCCCGCGTGCGCGCCCTCCACGAGGCCGGGGATGTCGGCAAACACGATCTCGCGGTCGCCGACGGTCGCAACGCCCAGGCTCGGCTCCAGCGTGGTGAAGGGATACGGAGCGATCTTCGGCCTGGCGGCGCTGATCACGGAGATAAGCGTGGACTTGCCCGCATTGGGCACGCCAACCAGCCCAACGTCGGCAAGGAGCTTGAGTTCGAGCGTCACCCAGCGCTCGTCGCCGGGCTCGCCTTTTTCTGCCATGCGCGGAGCCTGGTTCGTGGATGACTTGAAACGGGCGTTCCCCCGCCCACCGCGACCGCCCCGCGCAACGACAAAGCGCTGGCCCTCCTGCGTCAGGTCGGCAAGAAGCTCGCCGCTTTCGGCGTCACGCACGATGGTGCCGGGCGGCACCTCGATTTCCAGATCTTGCCCCGCCGCCCCGAACCGGTTGAAGTTTCCGCCGGGCTGTCCGTTCGCCGCGCGAAAGTGGACCTGCCGTTGGAACTTCGACAGGGTGTTGAGGCGCGGGTTCACGACAAAGACGACGTCGCCGCCCTTGCCGCCATCGCCGCCTGCCGGGCCGCCTCGTGGAACATACTTCTCGCGGCGGAAGGCGACTGCACCCGCGCCGCCATCGCCGCCCTTGACATAGATCTTTGCTTCGTCCAAAAACATAGCTTGCCAAGCATACCAAACAAGAGAGCGCCTCGCTAGATGACTCTAACGCGGCGCTCTAATGCGGACAAAGTGCCAAGCGGCTAATGGTCGCGTTCCATCACCTGTGTAATGAGGGTACGCAGGGCGTCAACAGCCTCGCTTTGCGGCAGCCGGTCGAGCGTGGCGTGCGCCTGCACAGCAAGCGCCTGCGCCATCTGCCGCCCTTCCTCAACAGCTCCGCCCGCCACCAGCCGTTCCTTGAGCGGAAGGAACGGGTCATCCTCGACGGTCACCACGCCAAGCGCCTCGTCGCGCTTGCCATTAGCGGACTTCCTCGCGATGGCCGCAGCGACACCCTTGCCCTGCGGGATATCCACACCGGCAGCCTTGCCCATCAACCGGGGGTCGCCGGTCAGGTCCAGCAGGTCGTCAATAATCTGGAAGATCAGCCCGAGGTAGAAGCCATACTCGCCCAGTGTGTCAATCGTCCGGCGGTCGGCGCCCGCAAGCTGCGCACCGAGCATGGCCGCGCCGCGGAACAGCGAGGCAGTCTTCTTGGCGACAATCTTCTGGTAAATCTCGCGGGTTAGTGTATTGTCCTTCGCGGCAGCCGCCTGGAGCGTCTCACCCTCGACCAGCGCCGTCGTCGCCTCGGAGAAGGTGATGTTGAGGTCCCCGTATGGGGCCATAAGCTCGTACACCTTCGTGAACAGAAAGTCGCCGGTGAGCAGCGCGAACGTCCGGCCCCACTTCTCGTTGATCGTGACGCGCCCCCGCCGCACAACGCCATGATCGTTAATATCGTCGTGGACCAGGGTTGCCGTATGGACAAGTTCAATTGCCGTCGCAACGGGGATCGCAGCTTTCAGGTCCTTGCCCCCTGCCGCCAAATACGCGTTGAACAGTACCCGCGGGCGCACCCGCTTGCCGCCCGCCGAGATGATGTGTCGGCTGGCCTCCTCAAGTACCGTTACCTCGCTGTGTACGACGTCTAGCATCATCTGGTCGACCGCAAGCACGGCTTCATCAATATTCATGAATAGGCTCTCCCCGTCGGGGCATCTGGTTGTTAATTTCAACCATTTGTTACTTTTATAATTTTTTGAATTGATTATAAAAACACGGGTAAAAACTGTCAACTAAGTCGGCTAAAAGACTCCGGTGTATACCATGTTGCCGGGAGCATTCCGCCCTACTCCTCGGCTTCCCGCCCGGTTGAGTCATAAGCAGCGACGATCTCTTCCAACCGGGGCGGGCCGCCACGCTGGAGGAACAGTTCCATCGCAATCGCGGCGAATTCAAAGAAGGCCTGTACGTCCTTAACACGCGCGAGATAGTACTCGGCGAGCTTGCGCTCTTCTTCGTTCAGGCGGGCCTTTGCCTCCTCGAGCTTGCGGGTGTTCTCATCGAGCACAGCGAGCGCAACCCCGACTTCACGCCGCTCGCGGCTCTCAACAATCGTGCGCACGACGGTCCACAGGTCGCTCTCGGCCTCATAGTACTTGCGCCGGTCGCCCTTTACCCATACTTCACGCACCATACCCCAGCGTTCCAGCGCACGCATATTCATGCTGACGCTGGCCTTCGACCTGCCGACGATCTCTTCAAGCTCGTCGAGTGAGAGCGGCTCCGGGCTCATGAGCAGCGCACCGTACAGATGCCCCATGACCGGGCTAAAACCGAAGAAGTCGGTTAGCTGCCCAAGCCCGTTGATCATGCTCTCATGTACTGCTTCGAGAGTTTTATCCATGTTGATACTTTCCGAATGGACTGAAAGTTTGTAACAAGATGATACCGGGCTTGCCCGGAAGCGTCAATGAAGCCGTGCGAACCGCCTCGTTAAGGCATTATCTATGCACAAATGAGACTGATTCTGTCTGGTATGTGTTGCTTGTCACGAATGGATATGGTATGATGAATCGCATCTCTTTTCTCGTATCTCGCCCCGCGCCGACCCATTTGACTAGACACAGTCAGGAGGAGCAAAGCACATATGCGTCGTTCGGATTCCGAAATTCCTGATATTGTCGTCGGGCGTTTGCCAATTTATCTGCGCGCGCTCATACGCCTTCAACAGGAAGGTCGCGAGATTACATCCTCTCAGGAACTAGGCGAACGCCTGGGAATCAGCTCGGCGCAGATCCGCAAGGATCTCTCACACTTCGGCGAGTTCGGTAAACAGGGGACGGGCTACACTGTCTCCACTCTCATCGCCGAGCTGCAGCGCATCCTCCACGTTGACCGCGAGTGGGAAGTTGCTCTCGTCGGCGTGGGCGACCTGGGCCGGGCCATCGCACACTATGGCGGCTTTGCACACCGCGGCTTCTGCATTACGCACCTTTTTGACAACGATCCGAACAAGATCGGCGAGAAGATCAACAACCTCGTTATCCAGCCTGTCAGCGAGTTGAAGGAAACCATCAAGAAGGCGGGCATCCGCATCGCGATGATCACCACGCCCGCCGACAGCGCCCAGGAAATCGCCAACGAACTGGTCGAGGCGGGGGTTGGCGCGATTCTGAGCTATGCGCCGGTCACGCTCAGCGTGCCGAAGCACGTGCGTGTGCAGTACATCGACCCGGTGCTCCACCTGCAGCGTATGTCGTACTACCTCAACGACCGCGACTAGTGCTCGCATCCCGACAACCTCGGTCGGGATCCCTTCGACCGGAATCAAAACAGCACCTGCCAAGTTGGCCGGTGCTGTGTTTGCTTTTTCGGCGTTGTACGTAGCGCCTAGATGTTCGGCGTGGCGCGCTGCAGCGCCTCGATGCGCTCCAGCCCGCGCGTTGCGCCGAGCGCCGCCGCACCGACCGGATCGTCGGCGAGGAACGCGGGGACGTGCGTTTCCTGCGTCAGATAGACATCGATGCCGCGCAGCAGCGCCGTACCACCGGTGAGGACCATCCCCCGGTCGATGATATCCGATGCCAACTCCGGCGGCGTGCGCTCCAGTACCTTCTTCACCGAACTCGCAATCACCTCAAGCGGCTCTTGCAGCGCCTCGATGATCTCGCTGGTCGTCAGTGTGATCATGCGCGGCAGGCCCGTCACCTGGTCACGGCCCTGGATGTCCATCCGCATCTCTTCGCCGATGTCCGTCGCAGCGCCGATGTTGATCTTCGCCAGCTCGGCAGTCAGCTCGCCGATGATGAGGTTGTACTTCTTGCGCGTGTAGTCGATGATGGCCTGGTCAAGCTGCATGCCACCTGCCCGCACCGAGGAAGCCGCGACGATGCCGTTCATCGCCACCACGGCAGCCTCGGTAGTGCCGCCGCCGATGTTCACAATCAGGTTGCCCGTCGGCGTATCCACTGGCAGGCCGGCGCCGATCGCCGCCGCAAGCGGGGCCGGGATCAACCGGGCCTCACGCGCCCCGGCCTGGATAGCCGCCTCATGCACGGCCCGGCGCTCGACGCTCGTCACCCCATACGGGACGGTGACCATCACTATCGGCTTGAACAGCCGAAAGCCGCCCATCACCTTGTCGAGGAAGTAGCGCAGCATTGCCTCCGTGACCTCGTAGTCGGCAATCACACCGTCACGGAGCGGGCGCATCACTTCGATCGTCTCCGGCGTGCGCCCGTACATGTCGCGCGCTTCCTGCCCGATGGCGACGATCTTCTCTTCTTCGATGGTGATGGCGACGATATCCGGCTCGTGCAGCAGGATCTGCTCCCGCTCACCGATCGTCACGTTCACCGTGCCCAGGTCAATCCCGAGCCGTCTTGAAAACATACTTCCTCCGAATGTCTACAACCAACCCACCGCCCGGAGCAGCACAGCACGTCCGGGCGATGGGTTCCGCCGGTGCAGGCGTCCAACCGTCCAGCCGGGGCCGGACGTCTCACGCGGTTCGCGTTCTACTCTTCCTCCGGGCCTCGCCCGAAGTCCATCGCACCCGGGCCCGTCCCACGATGGGCCGAGCGCCGTCCCACCTTGAGGCGGATATCCGCGCGGCGCAGTGCCGCCTCAAGCTGCGCGTACTTGGCCGGGTCGGCGGGAGGCCCCTCCGCCATCAGACGCTCGGCGCGGCGGCGAGCCTCCTCCGCACGGGCCAGGTCGATCTCGTCGGCCCGCTCGGCGGACTCCGCCAGCACGATCACCTTGTTGCCGGCCACCTGCAGAATGCCGCCGCCGATGGCGAACGACTCCTCCACACCGGCTTTACGCACGCGCAGCTCGCCATAGTCCAGCGTCGTGATAAGCGGGCTGTGGTTCGGCAGGATGCCCAACTGCCCCTCGACGCTCGGCGCCGTCACAATATCGACGTCGTCCTCAAAGACCGTGCGCTCCTGCGTGATGATCTGACAATGTATTGGCATTTTACACCCAAATCCCTGTATCGGTGAGACTTCCTGCGCGGGCAACGCCCGGCAGACATGCGTCTGCTGTGCAGGTCAGCTCACCTCAGCCCGGCTGCCATGCACAGCAGGCAGGCTGAGGCGAGGTTGATGTCTGTCTCTAGTCCGCCGCGCGAGCCTGGCGATGGCGCTCGATAACCTCGTCGATGCCGCCCGCCATATAGAAGTGCTGCTCGGGCACGTCGTCCAGCTCGCCGTCGAGGATCATACGGAAGCCGCGAACCGTCTCAGAGATCGGCACATAGCGCCCCTCACGGCCCGTGAACTGCTCCGCCACCCTGAACGGCTGGGTCAGGAAGCGCTGGATCTTACGGGCGCGCGCCACCGTCAGCTTGTCCTCTTCGGGCAGCTCCTCGATACCCAGGATCGCGATGATGTCCTGAAGGTCCTGGTAGCGCTGAAGCACCCGCTGGACCTCACGCGCGGTGTTGTAGTGCTCCTCACCGACCACGTCCGGCTGCAGAATACGGCTCGTGCTCGCCAGCGGGTCGACTGCCGGGTAAAGGCCCTGCTCCGAAAGCGACCGCTCCAGCGCGATCGTCGCGTCGAGGTGCGTGAAGGTCGCAACCGGCGCCGGGTCGGAGTAGTCGTCGGCGGGCACGTACACAGCCTGCATCGACGTGATCGAGCCGGTGCGGGTCGAGGTGATGCGCTCCTGCAGGTCGCCCATCTCCGCCGCCAGCGTCGGCTGGTAGCCCACCGCCGAGGGCATACGCCCGAGCAATGCGGACACCTCGGCGCCTGCCAGCGAGAAGCGGAAGATGTTATCGATGAACAACAGCACGTCGCGGCCCTGGTCACGCCAGTACTCAGCGTTTGCCAGGCCGGTCAGCGCCACGCGGAGACGCACGCCGGGCGGCTCGTTCATCTGCCCGAACACCATGACGGTCTTGTCCATCACGCCGCTCTCGATCATCTCCAGGCGGAGCGCCGTCCCCTCACGAGTGCGCTCCCCGACACCGGCAAACACCGAGAAGCCGCCGTGCTCATGGGCGATCGACCGGATGAGCTCCATGATGATGACCGTCTTGCCGACGCCCGCGCCGCCGAAGATGCCCGTCTTACCACCCCGGGTGAAGGGGGCGATCAGGTCGATGACCTTGATACCGGTCTCGAACACCTCGGTGGTTGTCGTCTGCTCCTCAAACGGGGGCGCCGGGCGGTGGATGGGATACCACGCGTCAACCTCTTCCGGGTTGAGCGGCTTGCCGTCAATCGGGCGGCCCAGCACGTCGAAGATGCGCCCCAGGGAAGCCGTCCCTACCGGCACACGGATCGGCGCGCCTGTGGCGTACGCCTCTACCCCGCGCGGCAGCCCGTCGGTGCTCTCCATGGCAACCGTCCGGACACGGTTCCCGCCGAGGTCCGTCTGGACCTCCAGCACGAGCGGATCCTGCCCCTCACGCGGAACTTCAATTGCCTCATAGATTTCCGGCATGCCGCCGGGCGGGAATTCAACGTCGACGACGGCGCCCAGGATCTGGACGACGCGGCCCCGGCTGCGGTAGCCATCTCGGCTTTTTTGAGTCTGCTGTGCTTCTGCACCCACTGTCTGTGCCATATTGCCCCTCGAATCTCTCATCTCATTAGTCGCGCATTACAATTTCTGCCTGAGCGCCTCGGCACCGCCGACGATGTCAAGCATCTCGCTCGTGATCGCAAGCTGGCGCGCCTTGTTGAAGCGCAGCGTCAACTCTTCGACAAGCGCGTTCGCGTTCTCAGTCGCGTTGCGCATCGCCACCATCCGCGCGGAGTGCTCGCTTGCCAGCGCCTCAAGCAGCGCCTGGTACAGCAGCACCTCCGTGAAGCGCGGCAGGATCTCCTCCAGAACCGCTTCCGCGTTCGGCTCGAAGCTGAAGACCGGGCGCAGATCGCCGATCTCCTCCTGAACCTGCTCAACATCCTCGGGCCGGGGCCGGAGCGGCAGCAGGCGCTCGACAACTGGTACCTGCTGGAGCGTGTTGACGAACTTTGTGTATACGAGGTTGACCTCGTCCACCTCGCCGGTGAGGAAGTCGTTGACGGCGGCCTGGTTGACCGGAGCCACGTCCATCACCGACGGTGTGCCCGGCAGACCGGTAAACTCGGCCTCGACGTAGTCGCCACGCCGCAGGAGAATGTCGCGCCCCTTGCGCCCTACGGTGATGTACCGCACCTCGACGCCCGACTCTTCAGCGAACCGGATCGCGTGGCGGGTGACATTCACGTTATACGGGCCGGCCAGCCCGCGGTCACTGGTGAACAGGATGATCATGATCCGGCGCCTCTCGGGCCGCTCGTTGAGAAGCGGGTGGTCGAGGCCCTCGGTATGGAAGGCAGCCAGGTCCCTCAGAACGTCGTATGCCGCCTCGGTGTAAGCGCGGCTGGCGAGCGCCTGGCTCTGCGCCCGCCTCACCTTGGAGGCGGAAACCGCCTCCAGCGCGCCCGTCACCTTCGCGATGTTCTTGATACTGCGTATGCGCCGTCTCAGTTCTCTTGCGGTAGCCATAGATCTCTACGCCTGCTGTCTAGGACCAGCCCGCCTTGAAGTCGCGAATCGCTTCCTGCAGCTTGGCCTCGATCTCATCGGTGAGCACCCAGCCATCCTGGATCGCCTTCGCGACATCCGGACGCTGCGTGGCCATGTACTGGAGGAAGTCCCGCTCGAAATCCCGCACCCGGTCCACCGGCACATCGTCGAGATACCCGCGCGTGCCCGCGTAGATGATCATAATCTGGTCGGTCACGGGCATCGGCTGGTACTGCGGCTGCTTGAGGATCTCGGTCAGGCGCATGCCTCGCTCAAGCTGCTCCTGCGTCGCCTTGTCAAGGTCGGAGCCGAACTGAGCAAACGCGGCCAGGTCGCGATACTGGGCCATGTCGAGGCGGAGACGACCGGCAACCGTCTTCATCGCCTTGCGCTGCGCGTCACCACCGACGCGGCTGACGGAGATACCGGCGTTAATCGCCGGACGGATGCCTGCGTTGAACAGGTCGGGCTCCAGGTAGATCTGGCCGTCCGTAATCGAGATGACGTTCGTCGGGATGTAGGCCGACACGTCGCCCAGCAGCGTTTCGATGATGGGGAGTGCAGTCAGGCTGCCGCCGCCTTCCTCATCCGAGAGCTGAGCCGCACGCTCAAGCAGGCGGGAGTGCAAGTAGAACACGTCGCCCGGGTAGGCCTCACGTCCCGGCGGGCGGCGCATCAGCAGCGAAACCTGGCGGTAAGCCCAGGCGTGCTTCGAGAGGTCGTCGTACACCACAAGCGCGTCGCGCCCGTCGTACATGAAGTACTCGCCGATGGCACAGCCGGCATACGGTGCGATGTACTGCAGCGCAGCCGATTCAGACGCAGTTGCCGACACGATGATGGTGTAGTCCATCGCGCCGTGCTCTTCCAGAATGGCAACGGTGCGGGCAACCTGCGCGCGCTTCTGGCCAATGGCCACGTAGATGCAGATCACATCCTGCCCGGCCTGGTTAATGATGGTATCGATGGCAATCGCGCTCTTACCCGTCTGGCGGTCACCGATGATCAACTCACGCTGGCCGCGCCCAATGGGGATGATGCTGTCGATGGCCTTGATACCCGTCTGGAGGGGCCGGTCCACGTTGCGGCGCTGGATTACACCCGGCGCGAGCCGCTCGATCGGCATGTACTTGTCGAAGTCAATCGGGCCTTTGCCGTCAATCGGCCTACCGAGGGGGTCCACCACGCGGCCAATGAGACCATCGCCGACCGGCACGGACGCCACACGCCCGAGCCCCCTCACCTGGCTGCCCTCGCTGATATCGGCATACTCGCCGAGGATGATGATACCCACCTCATCGTCCTCGAGGTTGAAGGCCAACCCCTGCGAGCCATTCTCAAACTGAACAAGTTCCTGGCTGCGAACGCCCTTCAGGCCCGAGGCGCGCGCAATGCCGTCGCCAACTTCGAGAACACGCCCGATCGTGTCGACCGCAATTTTGGGCTGGAAGCTCTCAATCTGCGCTTTGAGCTGCTCTGCTAGGTCTTTGGAGATGTTTGTCGCCATCTTGTCTCCCACTATCCATTTGTTATAAACGAAGGGTGACTCTACGGGGTCGCGTCAGCGCGGTGCCATGCTCATCGCTCGTGTCGTGGGGTGCGGTGTCCCAGAATGGTGCTCGGTGATCAAGGAAGGGCGGCATCCCGCCCAGGCACGCGCCGGTTCACTGCCATGGGTCGATTTTACCTAAACGAGCATAACTTGCCCACCTTTTCACAAATGGCCATAAACTAAATGCGCTTTCCGTGGCGCTCCTAGCCGCGCTCTTCGCCGTTCGGCGGGTCGTCCACCCGCTTCAGCCGCGCGGTGTTCCCTGCTCCCAGCGCCAGCGAGCGCTGGTATGCAGCCCAGATTGCACGCGAAATGACCGTCCGCAGGCCGCCCTTCTCAAGCTGGTAGAGCGCCTCGGCGGTAGTGCCTCCCGGCGAGGTAACCTCGTTGCGGAGTGTTGCCGGGTGCCGGGGCGATTGCCGCGCGTACTCCACGGTGCCCTGCATGGTCTGGAGCACCAACTGCTCGGCAACCCGCCGCGAAAAGCCCAGGTGTACGCCCGCGTCGATCATCGCTTCCATAAAGAGCAGGACGTAAGCAGGCCCGGTGCCGCTGAGCGCGGTCGCCATATCGAGGTAGGACTCCTCTTCCACATGCACCACCTCACCCAGCGCCCGCAGGATTGTGTCCGTCTGCTTCATCTGCTCGTCGGTGACCCGGTCCGTCGCCGTCCACACCGTGATCCCCGCGCCGATCTGCGCCGGCGTGTTCGGCATGGCACGCACGACAGCCGGGTGTGCCAGCCGCTCGGCAATCAGATTGATGGGGACACCGGCAGCAATCGACAGGACGAGCGCATCGGGCGCGATCAGCCCGCACAATTCGGATAGCACCTGTCCCATCGCCTGCGGCTTGACCGACAGGATCACGACATCCCGGTCTTTAACCGCCTCACGGTTGTCAGTCGTCCAGTTGACACCGTACCGCTTTTCAAGCTCCCTGCCCCGCTCGGCACGCGGCCCTGCGGCGAGCACGTCCTGCGGCTGCACGAGCTTCTCACGCAGCAGCGCCTTGATCATCGCCTCAGCCATCATGCCGCTGCCGATGAAGGCTATTTTCTTGTTCGTTAACATGCTGTCTCCACCTTACGCGATTGACCACAGGAGTATAGCATTGCCCTCACAATTGTGGAAACGGATATCGGCCAACCGCGCTAAACCCATCTCCCGGAGAAAATGTACTTCAGGAAGTCCGTCCGGTAGCGCCGGTTTGGCATGTACTGGTCGATCAACCCGACATCGAACGCCGCCGGGCGGAAGTGGAACAGCCGCTCGATGGTGCCCAGTTCGGCGGTCTGGCGCGCGGCCAGCATCTCTACCCACTGCTCGGTGATCGGCCAGCGGGCAAACAGCCCGTCGAGGAACCACGCCCCGGCGCTGTGCACCTGGAAGGGCACGCCAATGATCGGGCGGTGCGCGCCGATGGCGTACATCACGCGCATGATGAGCCGCCGGTAAGTCAAAAGCTCCGGCCCGCCCACCTCAACAATCTGGTCTACAAGGTCCAGGTTCTCCAGCGAGAGCGTAAGGCACGTAATCAGGTCTTCCACCCACAGCGGTTGCAAAATCTGCTCGCCGTCGCCGGGCACAAAGAAGACGGGGAACGACTTGATGAGCATCGCGAGGTGGGACGAGAAGCGGTCGCCCTCGCCGAACAGCACGGCGGAGCGGAAGATAGTGTACGCCAGCCCGCTACGGCGGATAATGTCCTCGATCTCGCCCTTGGCGCGCAGCGTCGGAAAGGCCGAGTAGCGGTCCGCGCCCAGCCGGCTCACCGTGATCAGCCTGCCGATGCGCGCCGCAAGCCCCGCCTCGACAATCGCCCTCGTCCCGGCGATGTCCACCTTCTCAAGCTGGGCGTGCCGTCCGCGCGTATCCGTACCAATGAGGTGAAAGACGGTATGCACGCCGTCCATTGCCGCGAGCAGCGAGTCCATGCTGTTAAGGTCGCCCATCATGGCGTGCACAGCGACACCGCGCGGCAGCCGGTCGAGGTCGCTGCCAGGGCGCAGCAGCACGCGCACCTTCAGACCGGGCAACTCACCCAGCCGCCGGATCAACCGCCGCCCGATAAACCCGGTAGCCCCTGTTACGAGGATCATGGCAGGCGCCTGCTCATGAGCGATGATTCTTCATGACTCTGCCATGAAAGTACCTGGGTACTCCATGAAGAGTCGTGTTGTAACGATCTGGAGTCCGACTTGTTATACTTAGTGGAAGGCACATACCCGCCCTCACGCCAAAGGGGGGTGGCACAGGGCATCACAGCTATCATAAAACTTTCCGTTGGTCTGCTTGAGCCAGCGTCATTGCCGAGCGTCCGGCAGATTATAGCGTCTCGCAGGCCATCTCAAAAACGTATTCCGTCCGCCGCAGGGGGTGTTTCGCGGCGGCTAACCTGTGTCAGGCGCCAGCACGACCAGGGAGAGCGTTATAGGAGACAGCTATATGGGGCATCGCAGAGTAGTTATCACTGGCCTCGGCGCCGTGACGCCGGTCGGCAACTCAGCCGAAGCGACGTGGCAGTCGCTTGTGAGCGGCCAGTCGGGCGTTTCCGGCATCACCCGCTTTGACGCAAGCGATCTGAGAACCCGCATCGCCGCCGAGGTCAAGGACTTCGACCCGGTCGCGCTGTTCGGTGCGCGCGAGGCTCGCCGAATGGACCGCTTCACGCAGTTCGCACTCGCCGCCGCCCTGGAGGCGTTGGACGACAGCGGGCTGACCATCAACGAGAGCAACGCCGCACGGGTGGGGGCGATCATCGGCAGCGGCATCGGCGGCGTCGGCACGCTTATCGAGGAGGCCTACAAAGCGGTCGAGAAGGGCGAGCAGTGGACCAGCCCGCACATGGTGCCGATGATCCTGCCCGACACTGCACCGGGCAAGATCGCCATCGAGCTGGGCGCGCGCGGCCCGAACATGAGCATTGCCACCGCCTGCGCCTCCAGCACCAACGCCATCGGCGAGGCAGCAGCGACCATCCAGCGCGGCGCAGCAGACGTGATCATTACCGGCGGCGCGGAAGCCGGCATCCTGAAGCTCGTCATTGCCGGGTTCAGCAACATGGGGGCGCTCTCGCAGCGCAACGACGAGCCGGAGCGTGCCTCCCGCCCGTTTGACCGCGATCGCGACGGCTTTGTGGCCGGGGAAGGCGCCACGATCCTGATCCTCGAAAGCGAGGAGCACGCCCGCGCGCGTGGCGCGCGCATCTATGCCGAGGTGCTCGGCTACGGAGCCTCCGCCGACGCCTACCACATCACCGCCCCGCTTGAGAACGGCGAAGGCGCGATCATCGCAATGAAGCAGGCACTGGCAACCGCCGGGATTCAGCCCTCGGATGTGGACTACCTGAATGCGCACGGCACAAGCACCGATCTCAATGACCGCTCGGAGACGCGCGCCATCAAGCACGTGTTCGGCGAGGCGGCTTACGATCTGCCGATCAGCTCAACCAAGAGCATGACCGGCCATCTGATGGGCGCGGCGGGCGCGCTTGAGGCGCTGGCGTGCGTCATGGCGATCCAGACCAACTGCATACCGCCGACGATCAACTATGAAAACCCTGATCCGGAGCTGGACCTCGACTATGTACCCAACGAGGCCCGTTCCGTTGACGTTCGTATCGCGATGTCCAACTCTTTCGGCTTTGGTGGGCATAACGCGAGTCTTGTGATAGGTCGTTACGATGGCTAGCATCGAAACTCCCGTCAGGCAGAAGCGCAGGAAGGCCACCAGCAGGCGCCAGCGAGCCAACGGACGCTACGCGCATGTGATCGGCTGGGGCGTCGAAGTGCCCGAACGCGTGCTCACCAACCGGGACCTTGAGCAGCTTGTGGATACCTCCGACGAGTGGATCCGGGAGCGCACGGGTATCGTCGAGCGGCGCATTGCCGACGACCGCGACACCGTCGCCTCGCTCGGCTTCCGTGCCGCACGCAAGGCGCTGAGCCACGCCAACGTCTCCCCGCGTGACCTGGACCTGATCATCGTCGCCACTTCGTCGCCCTCGAACCTTTTCCCGGCGACAGCGAACATTATTCAGGACCGGCTCGGCGCGACCAAAGCCGGCGCGTTCGACCTGCTCGCCGCCTGCAGCGGCTTTATCTATGCGCTGTCGCTGGCCGCCTCCCACATCGAGTCCGGCGCGGCAACAACCGCGCTCGTGATCGGCACGGAGACGCTCAGCCGCATTGTGGACTGGAGCGACCGCTCGACGTGCATCCTGTTCGGGGACGGGGCGGGCGCGTTCGTGCTGCGCGCGGGCGACACAGCAGGCGGCGTGCTGGAGGTCGTGCTGCACTCGGACGGCTCCGGCTGCGACCACCTGTATGCGCGCTCCGGCGTGCGCACGAGCTGGCACGGGCCGCCGCCCGAGCAGAGCCTCGTGATGAACGGGCGCGAGGTCTACCGCTTCGCCTCCCGCGTGATGGTGCAGGCCACCGAGGAAGTTCTTGAGCGCGCCGGGCTAAAACCGGAGGACGTGGACCTGATCATCCCGCACCAGGCCAACATACGGATCATTCAGGCCGCCGCGCGCGGGCTCCGGCTGCCGATGGAACGCTTCTTCGTCAACATCGACCGCTACGGCAACACCTCGACGGCCTCCATCCCCATCGCGATGGCCGAGGCGGTGGAGCAAGGGCTTGTCAAACCTAACGACCGCATCGTGCTCGTCGGCTTTGGGGCCGGGCTGACATGGGGCGCGGCGCTGATCGAGTGGGAGCCGCAGCCGACCGCGCGCTCGCAGTTCAGCGAGATGCTGCGCGAGGGCTGGTACATCTTCGCGCATATCCGCTCGATGTTCCTGCGGTTCTTCCGGCTGGTCGAGGCATTGCTGTGGAACCCGCCCGCCTCCAGAAGGGATAACCACCGCAACCGGGGGCGGGAGAACGGCTCAGGCCCGCCGGATCAAATCATGTAGGTCAACAAATGGGGTTGCCCCATCCGGGTGACCATCAGCAGAGCAATACAAAAACAGGGAGCCTACTCGCGCGGCTCCCTGTTATGTCTATAATGCAATCAACCCTATGGGGATTGAGCGACCAGCTACGGCGCAACGTAGCGAAATTCGAGCGAGGGCGGCGCGCCGGTACGCTGGAGCAGGTCAAGCACCTCCGAGCGCCGCGTCAGGCTTTCCAGCCCGTACAGGCTCTCCAACAGCCCGGTTTCAGGCTTCAACTCAACGATGCGCGGCTCGCCCTCAATGCCACCTAGCTCGGCAGCTTTCGCCACCGCATCCTCAAAATAGCCCAGCTCATCGACCAGGCCAAGCTCAACCGCGTCACCGCCGAGGACGACTCGACCATCTGCGATCTCACGCACCTCGTCCACTGGCAGGCCACGCCCCTCGGCGACGATCGACAGGAAGCCCTCATACGTATCGTCGATCAATGCCTGCCAGTACGCCCGCTCCTCCTCGGTCATGGGTCGGGCGAAGTTGCCGAAGTCCTTGACCTCGCCTGACGTGATCGTAATCACCTCCACGCCGAGGTCCTCGAGCAGTTCCTGCGCGTTGAAAAACTGGCTGATAACACCGATACTGCCGGTCAGCGTGTACGGCGTC
>DGDY01000143.1:0-13593 GCA_002385675.1 Anaerolineales bacterium UBA3940
AGATGTGTATAAGAGACAGATATAGTCGTTGCACTTGTCGGGGTTCACGCCGAGCAGGTAATGGTGCAGCTTGAGGCTGGTGATCGGCGTGCGGAGCTCGTGCGACACGTTCGACACGAACTCATCTTTCATCCGCTCAACTTCCTTGAGCGGGGTGATGTCGCGCAGCACGCACACCAGGCGGCGCATCCCCCGCTCCTCGAACGGGGAGAGCGCAATGCCTGCGTCGAACATGCTGCCGTCGCCGCGCCGCGCGGTGACCTCGATGCGCATCACGCGGGCCTCTTCTGCTGCGACCTTCAGCGCCCGGCGCAGCGCGAGCACGTCCTCCGCATCAACAAGCTGCGAGATCGGCTGGTTGTAAACATCCTCCTCAATGCCGAACAGCCGGTAGAAGCTCGGGTTGGCGGTTTCAATGCGGCCATCCGAGCAGAGCAGCAGAATGGCATCCGGGCTGTTGTTGAGAATCGCCTCGACCCGGTCCTTCACCCGCTGGAGTTCCTCGGTATGCTCGGCGATGGCCCGCATCAGCAGGTCGTTGTGGTCGGCGACCTTCTGGTAGAGGCGGGCGTTGTCCAGCGCCTGGCTGACCGCAATCGCAACGTGCTTGGCGAGCGCGCTCTCTTCCGGCGCGAAGCGGCGCGGTTCGGCAGTGTCCAGTTCGATCAGGCCGACCAGTTGATTGCGCACGAGCAGCGGCACCAGCAGCGTGGACGCCACACCGCGCCGCTGCAGGATTGGACGCATCACGGCCATGTTCGGGTCGCGCTGCACGTCTTCAAACGCGCACGGTTCGTGCGATTCCATGATGCACTCAATGGCCGGGTTGCCGTGCAGTGGGATGGTCAAGCCGAGGGCGGACTCCGCGCCGGGGTGCAGCGAGCCATACTCCGCGACGATGTCGAGCGTGTCGGAGTCCTGCCCCTGCAGCGCGATCACCACCTGCGGCACGTTGAAGGTGATCGCCAACTCGCGGCAGGTCACGCTCAGCACCTCTTCCACCTGCAGGCTCGACGCCGCGGCGGAGATCACGCGGTTAAGCAGCAAGAGTTCCCGGTTGCGCCGCTCGATGTTCTCCTGCGCATGCTTGCGCCCGGTGATGTCCTCCTGCACGGCGAGGAAGTGCGTAATACGCCCCTGCGTGTCGCGGATGGGTGAGATCGTCGCCGAAACCCAGTAGTAGCCGCCGTCCTTGCGCCGGTTGTAGAACTCACCGTGCCAGTCGTGACCGCTCGTTATGCTCTTCCACAGATGCTCGTACTCTTCGGGGGACGTTGCGCCGGATTTAAGGATGCGGGGGTTCTGGCCGATGACCTCGTCGAAGGTGTAGCCGGTCACTTCCGTAAAGCGCGGGTTGACGTACTCGATCTCCCCCCGATCGTTGGTGATGATGACGACACTCGCGCTCTGTTCGACGGCGCGAGAGAGGCGGCGAAGCTGCATCTCGGTGCGGTGCTGCTCGCGGTTTGCCACCCGCATCAGCAGGTAGATCATCCCGCCGCTGAGCACCACAAATCCGACGCCCTTGTAGGTCTGCAAGTTGCGAACCAGCGCCGGGTTGGGAACCAGCAATACCAGCAGCCAGTCAGAGAATGCAACCCAGAGGACCGCAATGACCACGTAGCAGAGGGCGATGAGCAGCGCGTCATATGGCGGGCGCAGGTTCATGCGGCTTATTTTCATAACGAGGGTTAAATCCTAAACTGCTGAAGCAGGAGAGAGCCGCCACGGTCAGGCGAGCCGATATAGCCCGACACCCGGCCCCAAGCGGCCATCGTCCGATACCCGCATTGTATCTTTACCGCACAAGTTTACAGGTTGTGCCGGTAAATACGCAAGCGCACAGTAAATACACAAGTGTAACGGGGAAAGCCTTGCCGGTTGGGAGGTGGTGTGAAGGAGCTGACAACCGCCGAGGGCAACTTGCCCGAACCCCCTCCGGCGCTCGCTTTACGAGCGACCACCTCCCCCGTGCAAGGAGAGGTCAACTGCGGCGACAGCGTCGCTGCAAGGTTGGGAGGGGGTTCCGTTAAATCCCGTGCACAGACGAGTGATCAGGCCGGAGGCGTACCGGTTCTGCGCTCCAGACGCCTCACCCGCCTGCGCCTCTACCGCCGGTAGGCGGGTGTGTAGAAGGGCCGCTTGACGATCTTCGCCTTCTTCGCCTTGCCGCGGATCATCACGTCAACTTCTCTGCCGATCTCGGCAACCTCACGCGGGAGCAGCGCCATCGCCACGTAGGCCCCGACCGTCGGCGCGAACATACCCGACGTCACGAAGCCCGACTGCCCGTCAGCGACAACCTCGTAGTGCTCGCGGGGCACGCCCTTGTCAATCATCTCCAGGCAGACGAGCTTGCGCGGGGGCTGCTCCAGCCGCTGCTTGAGCAGCGCATCACGCCCGACGAAATCACCCTTGTCCGTCTTGACGAAGAAGCCCAGCCCGGCCTCAAGCGGGGTGATGTCCGGCCCAAGCTCGTGGCCGTACAGCGGCAGGCAGGGCTCGAAGCGCAGGCTGTCACGCGCGGCGAGGCCGATGGGCTTGACGCCGTCCGGCTTGCCCGCCTCAAGGATGGCGTTCCACACGGTCTCGGCGTGGTTCGCGTCGAAGTACAGCTCGTAGCCATACTCGCCGGTGTAGCCGGTGCTGCCGATCAGCGCATCGACGCCCGCCACCTTCCCGCGCGTCGAGAAATGGTACTCAAGCTGGCTGAGGTCGACATCTGTGATGCGCTGGAGCACTTCCTGCGCCTTCGGCCCCTGGAAGGCCAGCAGATAGGTCTCCTCGGAAACGTCCGTCACCGTCACGTCGAAGCCGGGGGTGTGGGCCTTCAGCCACTGGACGTCCTTCTTCAGGTTCGCCGCGTTGACCACGACGTAATAATACTCCGGCAGGCGGTAGACGAAGATGTCGTCCACCACGCCGCCGTCGGCGTAGCACAGCAGCGAGTAGCCGGCTTCCCACTCGCGCAGCGCGCCGATGTCAGACGTGCACATGTACTGCAGGAAGTCCAGGGCGTCTGGCCCCTCGACGATGAGTTGGCCCATGTGGTCGATGTCGAACAGCCCTGCCGCCTGCCGGACGGTTGCGTGCTCCTCAAGCGGACCTTCATACTGCACGGGCATCTCGTAGCCAGCGAACGGCACGAGGCGCGCGCCGAGCTTGACATGGGTATCATAGAGTCTTGTGCGTTGCATGCGAGAGAATCCTTTCCCGTAGAAGCGCCGAGAAGAAAAGGTTGTTTGTGCCGGGTCGGTACCGGCGGAGGTCGATCATCGTGCGCGTTGGGCAGCCGGGTGACGCCCCTGCGCACGGAGACATTACGGGCCTGTCTGTCGTCGTTGCTCCCACCCGACAACCGGGCCGCGTGTCTATTATATCCGCTTTTTACCACGAGCAAGCCGCATACCGCCAACCGTGACGTTCATCCACGAGAGGCGTGATAGTCCGCGACCCTACGTCTTATCGAGCGGCGTCGCCGGGCGGAGCGGCCCATACACGCGGAACATCCACACGATCCACGCGCCCAAGAGCAGCGCCAGCAGGAGCAGCACGGCACTGCTCAGGCGGAGCGCCCCCGACGTTGAACTGGTGATCGCACCCGCCGGATGCAGCACGTTCGGAGTGGTGAGCGAAACCCACGCCTGAAACGCCGCGACGAGGATGTGCAGCACCGCCTCGACGCGCGGCCAGGGCAGCCACAGCGCGGCGATCTGTGCGATGAGCGCGACCGCCAGCACATTCGCCCCGGCGGCCACACGCGGCTCCTGCAGGGTGATGCCGCCCCAGCTCATCATCTGCGCCACGCCACTCACGATGAAGCCAATGGCGAACAGGATCAGACCAGCCCACCCCACTGCCTGCATCCACCACACGAGTTGCTCCGACGGGCGGGCGAGCACGGCAAGCCCCGCCAGCCCCGCGATGTAGAGGCCAATCGCACCGGCGCGGCTGAAGGCGACATGGACGAAAACAACCTTCACCACCTGCCCCAGCGTCGCCTCGGCAGGCGTGAGGGTGATCACAACCGCCCCGACCACCACGATCCCGGCAACCAGCAGCCAGGGCAGCAGCGAAGCCGGAACGGTGGGGCGGGGCGTACTCATACGCGGATGAGCCGGGAGCTAGGCGCTGTCACCACGGCGGCGCGCTTCCGGCAGCAGGATCGCCGCGATGAACATGATGACCAGGAGCGGCAGCGCCACCACCGCCAGGATGGGCAGCGCCTGCCCCGGCGGGAAGGCGCTCAGCGGGCGCAGCGAGGCGATGAACGGCACGGCAGTTACCGCGCCGACGAGCACCACCAGCATAACAAGCGTCAGCGTCAGCGAGCGGCGGCGGTCCCCCTGCCGGCGGCTGGACTCGATCAGCCAGACGAACAGCGCCGGCAGCGCCGTGACGAGCAGCATCAGCGCAAAGTTGGCGTCAAACTCGGCGAGCACCCCCTCCATCAGCGCCCCGGAGGGCAGGGCAAACTCGCCATAGACAATCAGCGTGATCACCGCCAGCACAAACGGGATGACGAACATCACCATCAGGATACCGATAATGGCCAGAAGCGGCGCGTTCGAGTGTTTCATCTAGCTCTCAACTCCAGCGTGAAGCGAACATTTCGGACAAATTCTACCACATAATATAACTGATCAGGTCCGGGTTTGCCGCTCGAAACGGGGATGGTTGGCGCCAGGAATCTGCAGGGGCGGCTGTGATGCCCGATGTTTCGCACCGACAGCATCATTAGCCCTGCCCCTAACCGCACGGATCGATCACGTAGGGGCGGGTCTGAGCCCCGCCCCTACCACACAACACATCAATTCCCGAACGTTGAACTTACGCCCAGCCGCGCAGGCGCACCGCCTCTGCGACCCGGTTCACCGCGAGCAGGTACGCGCCCAGCCGCGGGTGAACCTCAAAGTGATCGGTCATCTCAAAGACGGCGTGGAAGGCCTCGGTCATGATGCGGGCGAGGCGCTCGCGCACCGTGTCGAGGTCCCAGTAGTAGCCGTAGGAGTTCTGCACCATCTCGAAGTACGAGACCGTCACGCCGCCAGCATTGGCGAGAATGTCCGGCACGACGAGGATGCCGCGCTCCTGCAGGATGTGGTCAGCTTCAGGCGTGGTCGGGCCGTTCGCGCCCTCAACGACCATCCTGGCGCGGATGGTGTGCGCGTTGTCCCCGCGGATCTGCCCTTCCAGCGCCGCCGGGACGAGCACATCGACATCCATCGCGAGCAGTTCGGCGTTGGTGATGGCCTTCGCGTCGGGGTCGACCTTGCCGTAGCCCTCCAGCAGGCCGCCGCCCTCCGTATCGACGTAGCGGCTCACGTTCGGGATGTCCAGCCCGTCCGGGTTGTACCAGCCGCCGGTCACGTCGGACACTGCAACAACCTTACAGCCGTACTCGTTGTGCAGGATCTCCGCCGCGTAGCGGCCCACCTTGCCATAGCCCTGTATCGCGACCGTCGCGCCCTTCAGCTCCATGCCGAGGCGCTCCGCGGCCAGGTTCGCGCAGATCGCCACGCCGCGGCTCGTTGAGTCGGTGCGCCCGGCGGAGCCGCCCAGGGCGATCGGCTTGCCGGTGATCACGCCGAACTCGTTGTGGCCCTTCAGCACGGAGAACTCGTCCAGCATCCACGACATGATCTGCGAGTCGGTGAAGACATCGGGCGCGGGCACGTCCTTCTCCAGACCCAGCGCCGGGCCGACCTGGCGAATGTAGGCGCGGCTGAGGCGCTCAAGCTCCGTCGGTGACATGTCCTTGGGGTTGCAGACGACACCGCCCTTCGCGCCGCCGAGCGGGATGTTCACCACCGCGCACTTCCACGTCATCCACATCGCCAGCGCGCGCACGGTGTCAATCGTCTCATCAGGGTGAAAACGGATGCCGCCCTTCGTCGGCCCGCGTGAGTCGTTATGCTGCACGCGGAAGCCCTTAAAGACCTGCGTCGTGCCGTCGTCCATCTTCACGGGCAGCAGCACGTGAATCTCGCGGATTGGCTCGCGCAACAGCGCATGCACGCCCGGCTCCAGCTTCAGGATCGCGGCGGCTTCGTCAAGCTGCGCCTGAGCAATGGCAAAGGGATTCAGTTCTTCGGTCTTAACGGTCATTTGTTGTGTTTACTCCTCACAAACGTGACATTGTGTGGTGCCAATGCGCGGCTCGCGGGAGGCTCCCACCCCGCGCTAGTATAACCTAATTCGCAACTGCATCATGAGGACCACCTAACAGACGATCCTTCGGCACTGATGTGGTTAACAGAGGTACAGGCATGATAAACCATGCCGGAGTTGCCCGAACGTGTATCTGCATTGTAGACAAGGCCCCCGAGACTTACAAGCGACGAGCCTCGCCAAAAGGCGGGAGGACTGTCACGCCGGGGCGATGCGGGGGATGGTAGGAGAGTACTGTATTGTTCGGCTATCGCCGTCCTGCTACCATGCGAGTCGGAGAGATTTCGTCTTCCACACAATGCACCTGGGGTGACGGAGCAACGGCCAACGTGTATCCACCAACCAACTCACCAGACAACGGCGCCCACCCGATGCTGCGTATCGTCGTCGTGGACGACAGCCCGTTCAGTACAGATGCGCTCGTCACGCACATGCAGCTAGAGGGGTTCGATGCGGTCGCGTATAACGACCCGCTCGAAGCCCTCGAAGCCCTGCGTGCCGATCCGCCCGACCTCGTTCTGCTGGACGTGATGATGCCCGGCATGAACGGGCTGGAAGTGCTCAAGACGCTGCGTGCCCAGCCTTCCACTGCCGGGGTGCCGGTGATCATGCTCACCGCGCTCGACGAGACGGACGACATTGTGCGCGGGCTGGACCTCGGTGCGAACGACTACGTCACCAAGCCGCCGCAGCTTGAAGTGCTCGCCGCGCGCGTGCGCACGCAACTTCATCTCAAGCGGCTGCAGGACCAGCGCGAGCGCGACATCCTCGAACTGCGTCGCCTCAGCGACATCAAAGACCGCTTCCTGCAGATCGCCGCGCACGATCTTCGCACGCCCGTACACAATATCACGCTTGCAGTGGACCTGCTCAACCGGCATTACCAGCGCACCAACTGCGAGATCCCGCAGTTCGACAGCATCATGCGCACCATGCAGAACTCGCTCAACGTGATGCGCTCCATCGTCAACGACTTCCTCGATATGCAGGCCATCCGCAGCGGCAGCATCGAGCTTGCGCTTCAGCCAATGCGGCTCAACGACCTCGTGCAGAGCGTACTGGAGCAGTACGAGCAGTATGGCCGCCAGAAGAACATCGACCTGCGCGTCAGCCTCGACCCGGACCTGCCCCCGTCGCTCGGCGACCCGGACCGGCTGGCGCAGGTCATCGCCAACCTTGTGAGCAACGCGATCAAGTTCAGCCCGCCAGGCAGCGTCGTCGGGATCCGCACGCGGCAGGTCATGCGCCGCCAGTTGCTTGAGGTCGCGGACAGCGGGCCGGGCATCCCGCAGGAGGAGATGCCGTTGTTGTTCCAGGAGTTCGCACGGCTGAGCCCGCAGCCCACCGGCGGCGAGAAAAGCTCCGGCGTGGGGCTTTCCATCGCCAAGCACCTCGTCGAGCTGCATGGCGGCAAGATCGGCGCGCGCAGCAAGGTCGGGCACGGGTCACTCTTCTGGGTGGAGCTGCCCATCCAGCCGGTCAGCGAACCGCAGACCTGAGGAACTCACGAGGCTCCCTGCACAGGGAGCCTCGTTTGTGTTCGTATCCGTTTGGTTATGCCCGGAGTGTCAGTCCTTAGGGCATTTCGGGGATGGTGAACTCCTGGCAGTTGGCAGGCAGCGTGATGTCAACCGGCTCGTTGACATTCGTGATGTTCATGACCATCGACATCTGCCCATCAACCGCATCACCGTAGACGTATTCCTCATCGACCACCTTGCCGGTGATCTCGATCCGCGTCGCGTACTCACCTGCCGGGCTGTCCACCAGCCACACGTCCATGGTCGCGTCCTGGAAGTTATCCAGGTTGGCGTTGGTCATGCGATAGTGACGCGCCCTCTGCCCGTTGACTTCCTCCACGCCGACGAAGGTCAGCTCAGGCGTCTCCGAGCCGGGATCGACGAGGTCCTCCGGGTCGATGAACGCGTCGCCGAACATCTCCTGGCTCGCCGGGTCGTTCTCATCGACCGGGAAGGCCAGGCACATGTCGCCCATCTGCATCGAGACGGTTGTATCGGACACAAAGAAGGTCATCGATCCGGCGTCCATCCCCATCTCGCTAAGGTCAACGCCCTCACCCTCGACGCCTTCGATGGTCATAGCCATGAGCAGGGGGTCTTGCTGCACGCTCATCTTCATGACCTGGCGCATGCTGACAGGGTCACCGCTCGCGGTAACGCCCTCAAAGTCAAAGGTGATGTCCGCCACGTAGCTGGCCAGCTCTGCCGCGTCAAGCCCCTTGAAGATGACGGTTTCGCTGGCAGCAGGCTCGGCTTCTTCCTCGGCGGGTTCTGCGGCCTCTTCAGCAGGCGCTTCTTCTTCAACAACCGGCTCGGCCTCGGGCTCGGCAGGTTCCGCCGCCTCCTCAGCGGGAGTTTCCACGTCTTCAGACACCGGCTCGGCTGCCGGGGGCTCGACATTCTGCTGCTTGCCCGCCCCACAGGCGGTGAGCGCCAGCGCCATCACGACAATAAGTGCAATCAGGATAAATCGCTGTCTCAGGATATTGGGTTTGTGCATGTGTGATTTACCTCTCTGTTGTTCTGACTGCCAAATGGCAGCCCATGCAGTGTATAGCCCATTTCCAAACAGGTCAACTCCATAGTTACCCTATTTCCCGCCTGATAGAATCAGGGCTGGTTTGGACCGTGTATTGTAAGCACCGACTTTGTGGAGTGTGATCGTATGACAACCTCTGAGAAAGAAACCGAGGTCTACCGGCGCTGGTTCGGCAGGACCTTTGAAGAGATCGACCGGCGACTGACCAGGTGGATGGCGAGCACCGGCATTACCCTGCTGCGCATCTCCATCGGGATTGTGTTCTTCTGGTTCGGCGCGCTGAAGCTGATTGAGGGCGCCAGCCCTGCCACCAACCTGATCGAGCAGAGCATCACCTTCCTGCCGCCCGACCTGTTCATCCCGTTCCTCGGCGTGTGGGAGATGGTCATCGGGCTGGGGTTCATCACCGGCTGGTTCCTGCGCTTTACCATCCTGCTGATGCTCCTGCAGATGGTCGGCGCGGCGTCGCCCATCGTGCTCGCGCCCTCGGCGGTGTGGAGTTCGTTCCCCTTCGTGCTCACGCTGGAGGGGCAGTACATTATCAAGAACACCGTGCTGATCAGCGCGGCGATTGTGATCGGCGCGACAGTGCGCGGCGGCGGGCTGGCAACCGAGCCGCATGAGACGCCCGCCGAGGTGCAGGAGGCGGCCCGGCAAGAAACCATGCGCGAAACCTGATGAGCAAGATGTACGAGCGGCGTTTGTGAGACCTGTCACAAAGATGTAAAATAGCGACCGGGCTGGAAAAGCACGTACGACAATCAGCCGACAGGGAGCAATCATGTTTACGCCGCTCACCCGCAGCGAAAAGACAAAGCAGGTTGAAATGGGCCTCAGGCCGCACCGGTCGAGCCAGGCCGGGCGGGCCCGCCCCAGGCCGCTCTCCGAGCGGATGCAGACGTATTGTGTGCCGGGCGTGAGTATCG
Source organism: Anaerolineales bacterium UBA3940 (assembly GCA_002385675.1). Taxonomy (GTDB): domain Bacteria; phylum Chloroflexota; class Anaerolineae; order Aggregatilineales; family UBA3940; genus UBA3940. The sequence continues at coordinate 9,657 of DGDY01000143.1, forward strand.
CCGTCATCGAAAACGCCGCGCTCGACTGGGCGAAGGGTTACGGCACGCTCGACGCACGCCTTGGCCGCCCGGTAACGCCGGCCACATTGTTCCACGCCGGGGCGGTGAGCAAGCTGGTGACGGCGGTGGCGGTGCTCCGCCTCGTCGCTGACGGCGTGTTCGACCTCGACACGGACGTAAACACCTGGCTGAAGACGTGGCGTGTCCCGCAGAACGACCTCACCCGTGAGAACCCCGTCACGCTGAGGCGTCTGCTCGCGCACCAGTCAGGCATTATCGACCCGGAGTGCAGCTTCGGCACGCTGCGCCCCGGCGAACCCTTCCCCCGCCCTGCGGATATCCTTGCCGGGCGCACACGCTTCTACCCCGGCCCGGTGAGCGTCACCGTCGAAGCGGAGTGCGATTTCAACTACTCCGACGCCGGCTTCTGCCTGATCGAGCAGGTGATGGAGGACGCGACAGGCAGGTCGTTCGAAAGCCTGGTCAAGTCGCTCGTGCTCGCCCCGCTTGGCATGGAGGACACGCTCTACCAGCGGGACGCGACCCTGGGAGGCGTGAGCGGCGCGGCTGTCGGGCATGACCGGCACGGTGAGCCTATCGAGGGCGAGCGGGCGGTATATCCCTGCCTGGCCGCCACCGGGCTGTGGTCCACCCCCGCCGACCTCGCCAAGCTGCTGATCACACTGATGCACTCGCTGGAGGGGAGCGGCGGACTTCTGCCCTACCACCTCGCGCGGGAGATGGTCACCGCGCACGGCTGCACGGACTGGTCGGGGCTGGGGGTGTTCGTTGAGGGCACGGGGCACGACTGCCGCATCTTCAGCCAGGGCTGGGGGGCGGGCTTCCAGTGCATGGTGGTGGCCTACCCGCTGCTCGGCACGGGTGCGGTCGTGATGACCAACTCCGACCCCGGCAGGCCGCAGAGCCACGCCCTCACCGGCGAGATCATGCGCGCCATCGGGCACGCCTACCGCTGGCCCGGTCACGTGGACGTGGGGTGGTAGCGGCGTTATCCGCACCCTCCCCCATATCACACCGAGGCAGCTTCATTTAACAAAGGTAGGGGCGCAGCATGCTGCGCCCCTACTTCGCATCTGTTACCCACGTCGGGAGCAGAAAAAAACGCCGCGACTGAACGTCGCTGCTCCCCGATCCACAAATAACATGATCGGTAGGGGCAGATCTAATGCTGCGGTCGATGCGGAGCATCGCGCATCACGACCTGCCCCTACATAAAGGGTCGGATACTACCCCACAACCCGCGTCACAGCACCCGCGAGATCAGCAGCTCCCACAGCAGGCCGCCGACAAAGCCCGCCGCCGCACCGATGGCGCTCGCCTGCCACTTGAAGCGCTCCACGTCGCGCAGGCGCTGGCTCATGTCACGCAGATCCGCCTCCAGCCGGGCGACGGTCTGCTGCATGACCCGGTGCCGCGCCTCCTGCTCCGCGCTGATCTGGTTCTGCACGTCCACCTTCGCTTCGAGCTTCTCCATGCGGTCGGCCAGCCCGTCCACCTGCTCGATGAGCCGCGCGAACGTGCCCGTCATGTCGAGCCGCATCTGCACAACCGTCTGCAGGATGTCCGCATTGGTCGCCCGGCTGATCGTCACCGCCGTCCCGTCACCCGGTCTGTCTGTCATACGCTTGCCTCACCCCCTTCCTCAAGCGGCTCCAGCACGTTGATCACAACTGTGCCCCTGCCCGCGCGGCAGAAGCGCGTCGGGTCCGCCGGTTCAACGATCACTGCGCCGGGGGCGTCCGCCTGCACGGTCAGCATCCCGACACCGCCATCGAGCGGCACCGTCTGCACCTGCCCATTAACCCGCACCTCGACGCTCTCAAGCGGCGGGCTGGCTACCGCCCGCACCGTCACCTGCGCCGACTCGCCGCTCCCGGCGCAGATCGTGGTGCGATCCGCGCTCAGGGCGAAGCGCTCGGAGTATTCTGCAAGCGTGCCCTCGCACACCTCGACCGTCTGCCCGCCGATGGGGAGCCAGTCGTCCCGCTCGCCCACGCCGACGATCGTGCCATCTGCACTGCGTAGAATGTAGATCATCGCACTTACTCCCATGCCAGGATGCGGTAGTATCCGGCGTTTGAACTCACCATTGGCGAGATGATCGTACCGCCCGCCGAGCTGCTGCCCGTGCGCACCCGTACGGAGTCAGCCGTAGGGTATATCGCCAGCCCGCACGACCCGCCGTCATGCAGTACAGTCGTGACGAAGTGGTAGCTCGGCGGCTGTGCTGTCGACGCCCACAGCACGACCACGTGCCGGGGCGTGCCGTTCAGCCCGTGCGCCTTCTCATAGGCGGTGTTATAGGTCACGGCGAACCAGCCGCTGTCGTACACGCCGCGAAAGTTCGCGTCGTGCAGGGCGCGCAGGTTGTCGACCACGTCGGTGTTCCAGATTTCCGCCGTGATCAGGTCGCCGGTCTGCCGGGCAGGCGGCTCGGTCCAAGCCATCAGACAGCCTCCTTCGCCTTGCCGTCCTCGTAAGCAATCGCCGCAACGAGCGCCAGCCCGATAGTCGTCAGCACGGCCAGCAGTTCCTCGCGCACTGGCTCCAGCGCGGGGATGTAGGCGACGATCACACTGACCACCGCCGTCATGACGGTGACCATGAACTTGCGGCTGCGCAGCAGGCCGAGCAGCGGCCCCAGCACAGGCGGGATGGTAGATGGTTGGTTCAAGGGTTGTGCTCTCCTTTCAGTGGTAGTTGTTGAGTACAGCAATAGTCTTTACCGCCAGCATATGGCTCGCGCCGTGGACCTCCGATCCTCTGCACTCGGTGCTTATGCCGGCCATAGCCATACGCCTCAATACCCCAGCCGCGTGTCGATCCCCAGCCCGGCACCGAGCACCCAGTACGTGTGCAGATCAGCGGGGGTGGTGCGCCATGTGACGCGATGCGACGCCCCGCCCCGCTCGATGTGGTGGCGGATGTGCTCGACGAAGCAGGCCGCTCCGCCGAGACCCAGTTCCGGCGCGTCAAGGTGAATGCGCGTGCCCACATCCGTGCCGAGAGCAGCGGCGAGCAGATCGGCGCGCGCTGTGGCCTCCAGGCCGATGACCGGCCAGGGGTGCGGCTCGCGGCGGTTGGCGAGCAGCGCCCGCGCCACGTCCTCGCCGGTGCGGGCGTCGTCCTGCAGCGGCAGATCCACACGCAGCGGGTGCCGCCCGCGTGTCACGATGCTGGCATCATCCTCGACGCGCACCGTCACCGGCGTGTAGCGCCGCAGCGGCGTGCCTCGCAGTTGCAGGCCGTGCACGTACACCGCCCGCTCGTCGGCCCCGTCGCTCCACAGCGTGAGTGCCGCGCCTCTCGCGCCGGACTCCAGCGCCACCATGACCGTATGCGTGAGGTCCTCCCCGGTGCCGTCAACCCGGTCCGTCGCGGTGAAGTCCACCCCTCGCCGGGGCAACTCGACGCTCAGCGCGCCGACCTCCATCACATGCTCGGTCGGGTCCTGGTAGCGGCAGACCAGCGTGCGGACCTCGCCGGGCGCAAGGCGGACAGCGTGCCCGGCCCGCCACAGCACCTCGCCCGGCTCGCCGACCATGCGCGGATGCACCGTCACCTCGACGCTGTTGGCGACTGCCTGCTCTCCACGCCGGGCGTGGAGTTCCACCAGCCCCGCGCTGAGCACGACATTCGGCGTGGTGCGGCGGGGGCGGGCGTGGCGATCCCGGAAGGTCGGCGTGCCGTCGGCGGCGATGGCGAACCAGCCGCCCTCGCTCGCGCACACGTCGCGCAGCGCGGCGGCGACGGGCCGCTCCGCCGCCCAGGTGTCCCCCGCCCAGGGGAAGACGCTCTGCCCCGCGTCGAGGTCCACGCCGGTCGCGGGATCAGAGAGCACGGTCAGCCCGCCGAGCCGCCCGGCCTGCGGATGGCCCAGCCGCCAGTACGCCTCGCGGCCCACCGGCACGACGCT
>DGDY01000143.1:13805-25741 GCA_002385675.1 Anaerolineales bacterium UBA3940
TCCACGCAGCGCAGCCGCACGTGCTGCGGCGACCTTCCCCGCGCCCCGACGGCCCGGTAAGGCGTGATCGACTCGACCCGCCCGGTGAACAGGGCGTGAGTGGCCGTGCCATCGCTGGCACGCAGCCGCACGCGGACGCCTGCGTCAAAGCCCGGTAGCGCCGCCGGGTGACCGGGCGTGTAGCGCCCATCCGGGTCGTAGAGCGCGAGCGACATCCGCCCCACCCCGGCCATCCGCTCGCCCGGCTCGATGCCGCGCTCGATCACAAGCGGCTCGCCGGTGTGCCAGTCGGCGGTCACGTCTGCCCAGACGCTGGTGTTGAGCATCAGTTCGAGTGTATAGGTTGCTTTTGGCATGGTTTGTCTACCCTCACCCCCTGATGCGGCGACAGCCGCTACGCCCTCACCCCGGTCGGCATGCAAGCGTTCCGGGAGAGGGAGAATCATGGCGGAGCCGCGAAGCCGCGAAGTTCATTCGCGGATCGTGGCGCTCATTGCTCTCCGCGGATCGCGGCATTCAATGGGGCCATATGCGATCCCCATTCGTGACATTCGTGTCATTCGTGGGCTCTTTCCCCTTCCTCACCCCAGCGTGATGACCCAGCGATGCCGGAAGCACGCGCCGAAGTACCGCGTGCCCGCGTACGCCTGCTCGCCGATCTGCACGCGGGTGATGGCAAGCGGCTCGTGGAGCGCCCCGCCGAGCAACCCATCCGCGCGGACCGCGCCCAGGTAGGCGTCCACCGCCTCGACAAGCGCGGGCATGACCGCGTGCAGACGCCCGTTCGCCGCCGGAGCCCAGTACAGCACGTGATCGACGTGCAGCACCGCCCGCCAGGCCGCGCCGTCATACGTCAGCGTCGAGAGCCCCTCGCCGTTAGCCCCCACCCCGCCGGGGAAGACCGGCACGAGCGCCGGAAGATCCGCCAGCGGGAGCGCCGGGGGCAGCGCGTCCAGGTCATAGCTCACCGCGATGCCCGGGACGTGCACCCCGGCGAGGTTGTGCAGCGCCGTTCGCCAGCCCATGCCGCCCTCAGTTCTCCGAACTGGCCCAGCCGAACGACTTCAGCCCGAGCCGGATGTACGGCGCGAGCAGGTCGCGCACGTCACGGGGCAGAAGCTCGTCGGTGGCGCTGCCGTCGCGCTGGCGGTACAGCCAGGCGGCGAGGCGCACGGCGGCGTGCTCGATAGGCTCAGGGACCGTCTCGGCGTAGCCCCACGTGCCCGTCACGCGGATGGCGCAGCCGGGCGCGCTGCTCGTCACCCAGTTCAGCCCGCTGCCCTCGCGCAGCGAGATGCCGAAGTAGGGCGGCCAGTTAACCGGGCGCAGAATGGTCGCGGCGAGGTCGATGGCGCTGCCGTCGCCGTTGGTCAGCGCGGTCAGCGCGAGCAGATCGGCGTCGAGCAGCAGTGTGTGCCCGGTGATCTGCGCGTTGGTCGCGTCGTAGACGCGAGTCTCAACCCACGAGTCGAAGCGGCGAGCGCAGTGATCGTCGATGATGCGGCAGGCGCGACGGATGAGATCGGCGAGCAGCGTGTCGTCGCTATCGGTGGTGATGCGCAGGTACGCTTTCACGGCATCGACCGTGGTGTAATCTGCCATATCGCTTCCTTTCGTTAGCTGGAACACAGGCCAGAGATTCATGAATTCTTCACAATCTTCATAATCAGGTGCCAACTTCTCGCACGGGCGAGCGGAATTTTCGGAAATTTTTCACAGCGTTTTGCGGCGGTTGTCGTATGATAGGGGTGCAGCATCTCCAGTCCGGTCTTCCCTCGCCCTAGGCTTAACCGGTTACGGGGGTGCTGCACCCCCTTTTTAGCGCGCCGCTACGGGCGCACGCCCTTCAGCACCTCGAAGGCCCCGGCGTGGCGCACGTTCGCATCCACCCGCATGATGGCCCGGATAAAGACCTGGTCGTACTCGAAGGCGTTGCCCGCCTCGTCGCTGGCGCGCAGCTCAAGCGCCTTGCGCTGCCCGACGACGAACTCCGGCCAGCAGCCGAGGTACAGCGTCGAGCAGTCCGTGCTGCCGCCCTGCGTCTCGTTGATGGGGATGGCCGTCGTCGTGTAGACCGGGTAGCCCCACAGCGTCGGCGGGTCGCCGGGCATGGCGGGGTCCGCCCAGAGATACGCGCCGTCCTGATCCTTGACCTGCCGCAGCGTGTTCAGCGTGCGCGGATGCGCGACCCAGGCGCGCCCCTCAACGGGCACGTTGTCGGCGTCCAGCCGGTAGAGCATGTCGGCCAGATGGTCGAAGGTCGGCGTGCCGCCGTCCGCGCCGAGCGTCGTCGTATCGACGTTCACCCCGGTGATGTGCTCCAGCCCGGTCGGCGTGTTGTTCGCACCGTCGCCGCGCAGATACTTCACATCCTCCTCAAGCGCCAGCGCGCGGGCGAGATCGGACATGACGAGCGCCTCGACCTGCGGGTCGCTGTCTTCGAACAGCTCGGCGGAAAGCTTGGTTAGCGCGGCGAGCTTCTTCGCGCGCAGGTCGATCTGCCCCCACGTCTGCTGGGAGGCGTTGATCTGCGTGTTCTCCGCGACCCAGTAGGCCGTTGCGCCGCCGGTCTGCGCGGGGATCTGGAGGCTGTCGCTCGTCATCGGCACGACAGTCGCGCCCGCGGCCCGCACCGCCGTGCGCGCGCTGAGCATCTGCACAAGGCGGCTGCTGTGCTCGGTCGGCACGAGGTAGCCGCCTGCGGCGTCGTCGCCCTCGGCGAGCGCCTTGCCCGCAAGCTGGAAGCGCACCACGTCGAAGCGGCCCTGCCGCAGCGCCTTGATCGCGTCCACGAAGGGCGTGCCGTTGGCCGTGAGCAGTGGCTCACCGCGCTGGCCGATCACGGCGGGCACGCCCCGGCTGCCGCCCCGCGTCATGAACATCGGGCGCGGGCCGGGGTCGTCGGCCAGGTCGGCAAGGGCGGAGCCAAGCTCCTGCCGGATGATGTTGCGGATCGTCTGTTCGTCCAATGCGTTCGTCTCCTTTTGCTGTGGTGATGTGGTTGGATGATCAGAATGTGTTTCACTCGCTGGTTGGCCACCATCGAGCCCCTTCCGGGCGTCCCTTCGGGACGCCCACCTCCCCCTTGCAAGGGGGAGGGACAGTCGGCCTCCGGTCGGCTGGGTGGGGGTTTCTCCCTCGAACTCCACCCCCAGCCCCGCCGCGTCGAACAGCGCCTTGGCGTATGCCGCCGGGATGGTATACGGTATCGCGACCGCATACGGGTTGGCGGGCAGGTGCTCGCGCGCGTCGAGCAGGGACAGTTCGCCGATGGGCCAGACCAGGATGCGACCGTCGGGCGCGGTGCGGACCAGATGCCCGATCGCACCGGAAGAGGCGCGGGCAAAGCCCTTCTGCGCGGCCTCCCAGATGCGCCGGGCGAGCGCGCTGCCCCGGTCGAGCAGCACGCGGAACCACACGCCGTCCTCGCGGCGCTCCCAGCCGAGTTCCTCGCCGATGATCTGCGGCGGGCTGTCCTCCTCTTCAAGCCCGTGGTAGTACACGACGGGCCGCCGGGGGATGCGCTCCAGCCACAGGTCGGATTCCGGCGTGAAGTACTCGCCCTCGGCATCCTTGCCGCCGAACGGCCCGCCATAGGGCACGCCCAGCACGTCGAGCACCCAGTCCTCGCCCGCCTCCGCATCGACCCGCACACTGCCCGCCATCACAGCGCCTCCTCCGGCTGAGGCACGGCGCTCGCGGGCGCGCGCTCCCCGGCGAAGCCATCCTCCTCAGCGGGGAGGGCCGCCATCCCCAGCGCGGCGCGGACCTCGTTGCGGCGGATCACGCCCGCCTCGTACAGCCGCGCCAGCCGCTCGGCCTTCTCCGAGACCGTCTCGCGCAGCGCGGCGATGCCATCCACATCCCACGCCAGCCGCGCGCCCCTCGCGGCGAGGTCGCGGTAGTGCGGCAGCAGCGACCAGTTCAGCACCTCGGCGATGTACTCAAGCTGCGGCAGGATGGTGTCCTCGTAAAAGCTGGCCTTCTGCTCGCGGGCGGTGGCGTACGTCACCGACTCCCACGCACCGGCCAGCCCCGGCGGCACGCCGAACACCGCGCAGATCGCCCGGCGATCCTCGGCGCGCAGGTCCTTCAGCGCGAGGTCGGTCGGCGCGTAGGTGATGGGCTGCCACTTCAGCCCGCCACCGACGATGCCGGTCTTCCAGCGGTTGCGCGTGCCCTGAAACAGCCGCGCCCACCACGAGCGCGCCCGCTCGATCTCCGCCTCGTGTAGCGGCTGCTCGGTGGTGAGCAGGCCCGCCGGGCGGGCGTCGTTAGCGAAGAACGAGGCAACGAAGCGCGCGGCGTTCAGGTCGGCGTTGATCTCGCTGAGCGCCACCGAAAGCGGGCTCAGCCCGCCCAGGTCGTCCAGCGGGTCGAAGTTGCGGAAGACGACCACGTCCTCCGGCGCAAGCTCCCGCGTGCGCCCGCCCGCCGTCTGCCGGTAGGCGACGATTCCGCGCACCGGGTCGGCAACCGGCTCGATGGTCTGCGGGTTGAGCCACACCAGCCAGCGGACGGGCCTGCCTGCGCTGCGCCTGCCGCCCTTCCCGGCCTGGACCTTCAGCCAGTACGCCACGCCCCAGATGTTGAAAGCAGCCTCCGTCGCGCGGAGCAGGTCGCCGAGGTTCATCATGTGGGGGTTGACGTCGTGCAGCAGCGTGAGCAGCGGGTGCTCCTCGATGCGCGCGCCGTCCCGCTCGACGAGCATGAGCGGCACCCCGGCAACGGCGTCGGCGCGGAGCTTGATGCAGCGGTAGGCCCACACCGCGCAGCTATAGGCCCGCGCGAGGTCGCCGGGCGTGGCGGTCAGGTCGCGGTCGCGCCGCCCGCCGATCCCGTGGAAGCTCTCGAACAGCGGGCTGCTCTTCATGCGCCCGTCGGCCTGCACCTGCACCGCCCGCGCCCGCCCGTCCTGCTCGATCCACCACCCGTGTGATAGTCCTGTCATGGCACCTCCTTGATGCTGTGGAAACGTAAAGCGCCCCGCACGGGTGGCCGCTGGTCATAAGCTGACTTCCGGGCCGACCGGTGCGAGGCGCCAAACTCTCGCTCTGCCTTCTCGAAAGGCGGCGCATATGCTGTTCCACGGAGACCAGACCATCTGTTCTAGTCTCGATGCTTCTATGATAGAGGCGGGCGCGGCGGGTGTCAATCGCCGGGCACTGATCGCCTGATCAGCGGCGGGTTAGGATTTGCAAACGAGGATCACGGAGGGGGGTGCGGGGTTAGTCTGTATGTGTCAGTTACTGCTGGGACCCCACCATGCAGGCTGCCGGTCAGGAGGGGGTTCTCCGCGCTTTCCGCGATTCACTGCTCTTGCAGCCGCGACACCTCGGCGCTACAGTGGGGATGAATCCTTCGCATCAACTGAACCCTCAGCTTGAAAGGTGCCCGCGTTGAAGTTCTTCATCTGGATTTTTGGCGAAGTCCCTGTGCCAAACCTGCTGACCATCGGCGGGCTGACGGTGCTCCTGGCAGCGCTGTTCGGCGGGCTTTGGGCGCTGTTCGGCAACGTCGTCATTGTTGTGATGCTCGCACTCGTGCTGGGGCTGATCGCCGTGCTGCAGGCTACCGTGTATTACACGCACCAGCAGATCCAGGCGCTGCAATCTCTTCACAGCCTGTTCGATATCCGCGCGCCGCTGCCCGCCTTCCGCTCGTGGAACATCACGCCGGACCTCGCCACCGAGGTCGTCGGGCTGATACAGGAGCGCCGCCCCCGGCTGATCGTCGAGGTCGGCGGCGGGCTGTCCAGCATCGTCGCGGGCTACGCCGTGAAGGAATACGGCGGGCGCATCGTCGCCTTTGACCACCTCGCCGAGTTCGCCGACCAGACGCGTGCCACCGTCGAGCGGCACGGCCTGAGCGACGTGGTCACGGTGCGCCACGCGCCGCTCAAGCCCGTCGAGATCGGTGGGAAGCCCTGGCTGTGGTATGACACCACGCAGTTTGAAGACCTGCACGACATCGACCTGCTGTTCATCGACGGCCCGCCGAACACCACCCAGCTTCTGGCCCGCTACCCCGCCCTGCCCCTGCTCATCGACCGCCTTAGCCCTGACGCCGTGATCGTGCTTGATGACGCGGACCGCGTCATGGAGACGCGCGCCGTCAGGCGATGGCTGGCCGAGTTCCCCGGTCTCCGCGCCGATCGGCTGCTCACCAAACGCGGATGCGTGATCCTGCGGCAGCAGGCAGACCAGGCCGCCGGCGCGGTCAGCGAGCACACCGGCGCGGCGATGCAGGGGTGAGAAGTCCACCGGGGAATCAAATTCCCCGGCTAAAAGGGATGGCGAAGCCATCCCGCCAAGTCCCTGCGGGACTCCCATCCCCGCAGGCGGACTTTGAGGCAGCGAAGCTGCCTTGTAGCCCGGCAATTCCATTGCCGGGCGATTTAAGCACCTGCGAGGCCGGGGTGAGGTTCCCTCACCCCCGCTTTGCCCTTACGATCCGCCCGTACTACAATCTAGTAGAGGAGAAGAAGCGGTCGTCCTTTCCATCTAACATCAGGTTTCAAACCTTTGGAGAGGAGATCCACCAGTGCGCGTCTTGCTCATCGGCGGCTCTGGTTTTATCGGCCAACGCGTTATCGCCCGCCTGCAGCAGCGAGGGCATGACGTCATCATCTTCCACCGGGGGCTCAGCAAGGCCCCCAAAGAACTGGACGTTGACTATATCACCGGCAATCGCCTGGAGATCGACAAGTATACGCGGGAGATCGACCGGGCAGCGCCGGATGCCGCGATCGACTTCCTCCCCTGGAACGATACCGACACCCGCCGCGTGATCCAGAGCCTGCACGGGCGCGTCGAGCGGGTTATCCACCTGTCCAGCGGCGACGTGTACCGCGCATGGGGCAACTTCCTGAACGGCGACTACGGCGAGCCGGTCCCGCTGGGCGAGGACGCCCCGCTGCGTTCCAACCTGTACCCCTATGCCGGCACCCGCCCCGGCATGGAAACCTACGATAAGGTGCTGGCCGAGCGAGCCATACTGACCGCTCACTACGAGGAAGGCTACCCCGGCGCGATCATCCGTCTGCCGATGGTTTATGGCCCCGGCGACCCCCAGCACCGCATCTGGCCCTTCGTCAAGCGCATGCTGGACGGGCGCCCGTACATCCTGCTCTCGAAGTGCCACGCGGCGTGGCTCTCGCAGCGAGGCTACGTGGACGACGTCGCCTTTGGCATTGTGCTCGCCGCCGAGCGCGAGAGCAGCGTGGGGCAGGTGTACAACGTCGGCAGCCTGCGCACCCACTCGATCGGCGCATGGGTGCGGCGCATCGGCGACATCATGGGGTGGGACGGTGAGATCCGCCTCGTTCCCCCCGACCGCCTGCCGCGCCATCTCCAGTCGTCGCACAACTACATGCAGCACATCCTCTTCGACACGTCCAAGATCCGCCGCGAGCTGGGTTACTACGAGCTGGTCGACTCGGAGGAGGCGCTGCGCCTGACGGTCGAGTGGCAGCGCGAAATCCCGCCTGAGAACAGCAACGGGCACAAGTTCGACTATGCCGCCGAGGACGCGGTCGTGCGCGAGCTTGCCCACGAGTTATAGCGGTTTGCACACTCTAACCGCCTGCTGATCGCCCGATCAACGCCCGGCGCTTGACGCTCCGCACCGCCCGCGTAGAATGAAAGGCATAGAACAATCGTTCTAGCCAAAGGCGCGGGCAGCGCCGCGCGGGAAACTCGTCTCCAAGCGCCGGGCGCGTCGATGGCCTCCGGCCATGCCGCCCAACCCACCACACACCGACGCCGCCGCGCGGCCACCAGCCGGACGGCGAGCCGCCCGCGTCCCCCGAACCAGGGCAGGCCACCACCTGCCCTGGTCTTCGCGTCTTTGCACGTTGAGAGGAGGTCGAACGGACTGAGGAGTGTTCCCATCCCCCACCTGCGCGACGACCAGCGTGCCATCGCCGGGCACCCGGCACGCTTCAAGGTCGTCGCCTGCGGGCGGCGCTGGGGCAAGACGACGCTCGGGCTGGCGCTCGCCGTGGCCCACGCCCGGCAGGGCCGCCGCGTCTGGTGGGTCGCACCGACCTACCGCCTCGCCTTCCAGCCCTGGCGCACGCTGAAAGCCGCGCTGCACGCCGAATGGGTTCACAAGCTCGAAGCCGAGCGCCACATCGACCTGCCCGGCGGCGGCTCCATCACCGTCCGCTCGGCGGATGACCCGGACAGCCTGCGAGGGGTCGGGCTGGATTTCGTCGTCGTGGATGAGGCGGCCTTCACCACGCCGGAGACGTGGAGCGCGGCGCTGCGCCCGGCGCTCTCCGACCGTGGCGGCGAGGCGCTGATCATCTCCACCCCCTGCGGTCACAACTGGTTCTATCACGCCTTCCAGCGCGGGCAGGACCCGCTCGTGCGCGAGTGGCAGTCGTGGCGCGCGCCGACGTGGGCCAACCCGCTCATCCCACCGGAGGACATCGACGAGGCGCGAGCGGTGCTGCCGCGCCGGGTCTTCGAGCAGGAGTACGAGGCGGCCTTTCTCCAGAACGGCGGCGCGGTCTTTCGCGGCGTGCGGGACGCCGTCTGCACGGAGCCGCGCTCCCCGGCTGCCGCTCGCCGCTGCGTCATGGGCGTGGACTTTGGCCGCTACCATGACTTCACCGCCGCTGTGGTGATCGACGCGGACGCCCGGCCCGTGCCCGCCGTCGTCGCAGTGGACCGCTACAACGAGGCCAACTGGGCTGTGCAACGGGCACGGCTGGCGGCGCTGGCCCGCCGCTGGTCGGTGCAGGCTATCCTTGCCGAGGCCAACGCCATGGGCGAGCCGAACATCGACGCGCTGCGGGCCGAAGGGCTGCCCGTCGAGGCGTTTGTCACCACCGCGCAGAGCAAGCCCCGGCTGATCGAGTCGCTCGCCAGCGCGGTCGAGTCCGGCGGCATCGCCCTGCCCGATCACGCCCAGCTTCTCGCCGAGTTGGAGGCCTTCACCTACGAGCTGAACCCGCGCACCAACCACACACAGTATGGCGCGCCGCCCGGCCTGCATGACGACACAGTGATCGCGCTGGCGCTGGCGTGGCACCTCGTCTGCACGCCGCGCCTCTCGCTCGGCATCGCGGAGGTGTGAGCCCTCTCCCTTCGCGCAGTGCGCCTGCGGAGTAGGAGGGGATTCGGCGTTGGGTGGCTGCTGCCGGCCCCTGATCGATCACAGGGAGCCGTGACTAAACGTCGCGGCGTTGTCCGCTCTTGCGTCCCCGAACCCCCACCCAGCGCGGATCGTATGACAGTCGCACGCAAAATGGTGACGTGCGGCTATAGCCCCGGTTCCTTATTTCATATATGATAGGGGAACAAGCAGGCGAGTTGAGGCCTGGAGAATCGTAAGGGGATGAAGCGACGAGACGTATTCTGGTTGGCGTTAGCGGTCGCGCTGCTTGTGCCGTTTATCGTCACCGTGATCTCTGCGAGCGTCGGCATCGCAGAATTTGCCATCATCAGCACCCTCATCATCATCGTCGCAGTGTCGCTCGCCGGGCGCAATCTGATCCGGAGTATGCAACAATCCACCGCACGTGAGCGCGAGGCGAACGGCGGTATCCGCCGGCCCGCGCTGCTCATCGGGTTGAGCGTGCTGGGCTTCGCGCTGCTGGGCGTTCTCGTCGCCGCGGCGCTGTCCAGCGCTGCGACGCCCGCCACCCCCGCCGAAGAGGTCGCCGCACCGACGCCCGTCGTTGTTGAACCTGCCGGCCCGCGCGAGGTCAACCCTGTCAGCGGCCTGACCGGTGCGCTCATCGGGGCGGTGGTAGGGGCAGGCATCCTGTTCGCTGTGTACCTGTTCTTCTCGCGGAACCAGCCCGCCCCCGCCGCGCCGGAGGAGCCGGTGGCTGACACGCCAGCCTTCGACTGGCGCGAGATGCTCGCCGGGGATGACGACAGCGACGAGGACGTGGCATGGTGGGTACAGCAGCTCTCCCGCAAAAACAACCCCAAACGCTAGCAGGTCGATACACGGTCGCCGGGGCGCCTGTGAGGCGCCCGTTTTTTGTTGGCCGCGTGCCGCCTTGTGCAACCGCAGCGCCCGTCCCTGCGTAGAAGCACATAACAACGGACCCGTACACCCTGCCTCCCTTTGCAATCCAACCAGCGAAATTTCCGTCAGGGGTTGACATTGTCCGCCGCCCGCTCTACAATGTTAATCGAAAATTTCATTTTCTTGATTTAGTGGTTGATAATTTTAATAAGGGGGATTAACATGACAGGGACAGCCGAGGCGGAAGCGCAAGATAGAGTCATCACCGGCGAGATCGCCGAGACGCTTGGCGAGGCGCAGGCCATGCGCGCCGTCATTCATCTGGGCGTCATGGCACTCGCGCTGGGGGCCAGGCCGGGCCGCGCGCTTGCCGCGAGCGGTTCTTACCGCACCAGCCGGCGACTGCCCGTCAACGTCTCGTATGAAGTACGCAACGGCACGGGCGAACTCAACATCACGCAGCGCGGGGAGGGCGGCTCGACCTGGCACACGGGCTGGCGCTTCGGCTTCCGGCGCCGCCGTGAGCGTACCGTCGATTACCGGCTTGACCTCGATCTGACCAACGCCGTGCCGCTCGACCTGAACGTGCATGTCGGCGTCGGCGCGGCAGACCTCGACCTCTCCGGGCTGAACGTCCGCTCGCTGGTGGTCGAGGGCGGCGTGGGGCGCTCGGCCATCACCCTGCCCCGGCAGGGCTCGCTCGTGCTGGACGTGACGAGCGGCGTCGGCGATCTGGTCGTCGAGCCGCCCGCTTTCAGTGACGAGCTCCGGATCGAGCAGCTTCACATCGCCAGCGGTGTCGGCAAGGTGCGCATGGAACTGCCCGACCGGGGCAAGTTCGAGGCGAAGGTGGAGAGCGGCATGGGGGACGTGACGCTCCAGGTGCCCACCGAACTCGCCGCGTACGTCGAGTGCACCAACGGGATTGGCCGCGTGCGCATCGAGCCGGGCCGCTTCGAGAGGGTCGGGCATGGGCGCTGGCAGACGCCCGGTTATGCCACAGCCGCCGACCGGGTATTCATCCGCGTCGACTCAGGTATGGGTAACGTCAACATCGTAAGCTGACCACCTGTAGCACAATCTTACCGGAGCACCAGCATGAACCAGCACCACGACCACCAACCTGAACTCCAACCCGAACCCAGCCTCCGCCCCTTTGCCGTGATGTGGGGCGGGCAGGCGTTCTCCCTGTTCGGTAGCCACCTCGTCCAGTTCGCACTGGTCTGGTATCTGACCGAGTCGACCGGCTCGGCGACGGTGCTGGCTTTCGCCACGATGATGGCTCTGCTGCCGGAGGTCCTGATCAGCCCGTTTGCGGGCGCGCTCGTCGACCGCTGGGATCGACGCCGGGTCATGATCGCCGCCGACGCCGGCATCGCGGTGACCACCCTGATACTGGCCGCCCTCTTTGCGACCGGCAGCGTGCAGGTCTGGCACATCTACGCCGCGATGCTGGTGCGGGCCACCGGCGGCGCGTTCCACTGGCCCGCCATGCAGGCTTCGACGACGCTGATGGTCGCCCGGAGGCACCTGTCACGCGTGGCGGGCTTCAACCAGGCGCTGAGAGGCGCTGCCGCCATCGCCGCGCCGCCTCTGGGCGCGATCCTGCTGGGCGTGCTGCCCATTCAGGGCGTGCTCGCCATCGACGTGCTCACCGCGCTGGTGGCGATCGCGCCGCTGCTGTTCATCCACGTGCCGCAGCCCGAACAGGCTCCCGGCGAGCGCCTGTCGGTGCTGGGGGACCTGCTCGCCGGGGTGCGCTTCGTCGGCTCGTGGCCCGGCCTGCTGCTGATCATCGGCATGGTGACGGTCATCAACCTGCTGAGCACACCCGCCTTCTCGCTCCTGCCGCTGATGGTCACCGATCACTTCCGGGGCGGCGCGCTGGAGCTTGCCACGCTGCAATCGGCGGAGGGCATCGGCATGATCGTGGGCGGGCTGCTGCTCGG
>DGDY01000221.1 GCA_002385675.1 Anaerolineales bacterium UBA3940
GGGCGGCAGTTGATGGCGGCCCTCTCGACGCAGTGGTGCCTCGTCTCCTACTGGGACCGCGAGCGCGACGAACTGCGGCATCTGGCCGAGGTGGCCGAGATTGCGTGGGAGCGGGGCGAGCAGACCTACCGCCTGTCCGACTTCCCCTGGCTGTCCGAGGTCGTGGAAACCGGCAAGGCGTCGATCCTGCACTGCGACGAGGAGAAGCTACATGACACCGCCGTTGCCGGGCTGGTCCTGCCGCCGCCGTCGGTGGTCCTGCTGCTGCCCATTATGCTCGACGGCGAACTGAAGGGGCTGGCGAAGCTCTCCCACCTGGCGGATGGCGGCACGTTCGGTGAGGAGGAGCTTGAGCGCGGGCAGGCGGCGCTGGTCGCCTGGGAGCGGTCGCTCGATGACCCGGCGGGCTGGGCCGGGGCGGAGCCGCTCGGCGCGCTGGCACAGGCGCTGCTCGACGCAACAGACGCCGCCCGCTGCGCGATCTGCGCGGTGGATGTCGCCGCCGACCGGATTGACTGCCTGTTTGAGACGGGCAAGATCATCTCGCAACTCGGGCACGGGCCGACCATCCCGCTCTCCGACACCGGCCTGCGCCGCGTCGCGCTTCTCGAGGGCACGCCGGTTGCCATCCGCGTCGGCGAGACCGAGCGCCTATCGTCTCGCCCGCCGAGCTTCCCCGGCATCAACTCCGGCTGGCGCATGATCACGCCGCTGATCGCGCGGGGGCAGGCCATCGGGCTGGTGGAGGTCATCGACACCAACCCCGAGCGCCGCTTCTCCAAGAGCGACCTGTCGCTGGCACAGGCTATCGGCGGGGTGGTCGGCAATGCGCTGGAGAACGCGCGCCTGTACTCGGCGCTGCTGCGCCGCGCCGCCCAGCTTGAGGCGGCCTACAACGACCTGCGCGAGATGGACCTCCACAAGACCGAGTGGATGCAGAACGTCTCGCACGAGCTGCGCACGCCGCTCACGTCCATCATCGGCTATGTGGACCTGCTGATGGAGGGCGACCTCGGCCCGGTCACGCAGGAGCAGATTGACGGGCTCCAGATCATCATCGACAAGGCCCGCCAGCTTGCCCGCCTGTTTGACGACATCCTGACGCTGCAGGCCATCGACGGTGGCGAGCCGCTGCGTCTGCAGCTTTCCTCGCTTGTGCAACTTGCCCGCTATGCCATCGAGGATGTGCAGGAGGTCGCGGAGCGGAGCGGGCTGGAGATTGTCGAGGAGTTCGACCCCAACCTGCCCAGCATCTACGTGCACCCCGACTACATCCGGCAGATGTTTGACAATCTGCTCAAAAACGCGGTTAAATTCTCACCAGGCGGTGGGCGCATCACCGTCCGCATTGAGGACCGGGGCGTCGCGGTCCGCGTGCAGGTATCCGACCAGGGGATCGGCATCCCGCGCGAGGAGCAGGAGAAGATCTGGTGGCGCTTCTATCAGGTGGACGGCAGCATGACGCGCCAGTATGGCGGCACCGGGCTGGGGCTGGCCGTCGTGAAGCGCATCGTCGAGAAGCACGAGGGCCGGGTGTCCGTTGAGAGCGAGCCGGGCCGGGGCAGCACGTTCACCGTCGTGCTGCCGAAGCTCAGCCCGCCGGAAGTGCCCGACGCCAGAGAGTAACGGCTTGAACGGTGTGGCAGCTCAAAGGAGGGGCGATGTTGCATTCCTGGATGGCGCAGAGCCTGAGCGCATCTTCATCTGTGTCGTCCGTGTCACCTGTGGACTTATGATTAGCAGAATAGGGTATCATGAGCGGGGGAGTCATGACGTTCACCGACGTACACGGCCTGCTGGGCCGTTCTTTCCTGTTTTTTAGCGCTCTCATCACCCTGTGGGCGTTGCTCCAGACCGTGCGCGGGCGCGAGATCGGCGGCGACTTCTGGGGGGCCGTGGCGATTGGCGAGGGGCTGATCGTGCTCCAGACTATCGTCGGCATCATTCTGGTGCTGCAGCATCGGATGCCCGCCCGCCCGATCCACTTCGTCTATGGCGGGGTGGCCCTGCTGTTGTGGCCCGCTGTGTTCGCCTTCACACGGGGGGATACGAGCCGGCGTGCGGGCCTGTGGTGGCTGCTCGCCAGCGCGTTCCTGTTTGGCGTCAGCCTGCGTGCGATCATGACGGCAGGCAGGGGTATCTTCTAGCATGAGTGGCGTCCGCGTCCTGATCGTCGCCGACGACCCGCTCGCACGGAGCGGGCTTGCGTTGCTGCTCGACGGGCAGCCCGGCTGTGAGGTTGTGGGCGCAGCCAGCAGCGGCAGCCGCCTCGACGGGCTCGACGCGGACGTCATCCTGTGGGACCTCGGCTGGGATCCACCCGAAAGCGTGGCAGCGAGCGGGCTGCCGGGCGCACCGCCCGGTGTGCCCCTGCTCGCCCTGCTGCCGGAAGGCTTCGAACCAGCGCAGATTCGCGCCCCCGCCCCGGTGAGCTTCCTCCGCCGCGACCTCGACGCGGAGCCGCTCGCCGCCGCGTTGGCCGCCGCCGCACAGGGGCTTGTCGTGCTCGATCCGTCGTTCGCGTCCTCCCTACTGCCGGAGGCGGGCGACCTCACCCCGCTCACCGAAGACCTCACCCCGCGCGAGCTTGAAGTACTCCAGCTCCTCGCGGAAGGGCTGCCCAACAAGGGCATCGCCCAGGCGCTCGGCATCACCGAGCACACCGTCAAGTACCACGTCAACGCTATCCTCGGCAAACTCGGCGCGCAGAGCCGCACCGAGGCGGTCGTCCGCGCTACCCGGCTGGGCCTGATCCTGCTCTAAACCAACCTAGCCTTTTTTCCAGGTTGCCGCTCACCATACGAGGGATACCAGCCCCGCGCCCATATGGGATAATAGAGGCACAATGTTGAGCAAAAGCAGAGGAAAAAAGGATGGCTGAATATTGGGCAGATTTATCAACCGCACTGGCCGATTTGGTAGAACTCGCCGGGCAGAGCGTGGTGCGCGTCGAGGCGCGCCGGCGCATCCCGGCGTCCGGAATCGTGTGGTCGGCGGATGGGCTGATTGTGACCGCCCATCACGTCGTACACTGGGACGAGGACATTCGCATTGGGCTGCCGGGCGGCGAGAGCACTTCGGCGGAGATCGTCGGGCGCGATCCGTCTACGGACCTCGCGCTGCTGAAGGCGGACGCCGCCGGGCTCGCCGTGCCGTCATGGGTTGGCCCGGACGAACTGCGCGTCGGGCAGCTTGTGCTGGCGCTGGGGCGACCCGGGCGGAGCGTGCAGGCATCACTTGGCGTGCTGAGCGCCGTGCTTGGCGGTGGCGAGCCGCGCCGCCGGGCGCTCGCCGGGCGCATAGAGCCTATCATCCGCCCCGACCTCGTCATGTACCCCGGTTTTTCCGGCGGGCCGCTCGTCACCGCCGATGGGCGTTTGGTCGGGCTGAACACGTCGGGTTTGAGCCGTGGTGGGCCGCTGACCGTGCCCCTGCCGACCGTCCGCGCCGTCGTCGAGGCGCTCGGCGAGCATGGGCGGGTAAGGCATGGCTACCTCGGCATCAGCAGCCAGGTCGTGCGCCTGCCCGGTGGCATCGAGCAGGAGCTTGGCCAGCAGACCGGGCTGATGGTCGTGCAGGTGCAGCCGGAAAGCCCCGCCGAGCGCGGCGGCATCCTGCTTGGCGACGTCCTCGTTACATTTGACGGTACCCCTACCGAGACGCTTGACGACCTGCTGGCGCTGCTCTCCGGCAGCCGTGTCGGGCGCGAGGTTGAGGTCCGCGTGCTGCGTGGCGGCGAGCTGCGCACGCTGACCGTCACCGTCGGCGAGCGGGAGTAGGCTCTCGCTACGGCGAGAGACAACATCGGTGCGAAGCTAGATAGGCCGCGCCACGAATAAGCCACGCCGCGAATGAACTTCGCGGCTCGTAAACCCCCTCCGACCGTGTTTGCGAAGCAAACACCGTCACCTTCCCCTCGCAAGGGGGAGGGGCAAGCCGGAGGCTTGCATGGAGGGGGTTCAAACTATACTGCGATGACGCATCGCGTGGGTAGGGGCAGGTCTCAGATCTGCCCCTACAATTGTTCCCATTGCCCCAACCTTAAAACTTTCCCCGCAGCCTTGACCCTAACCGAACATATGGTCTATGATGTAATAGCCTGCCGCCCCCAAAAACAGAACCATGCCATCATCACTTTGTCCTTGACATCTACCGCCCATAGGGCTACACTGTTTCTATCTTACAGAAAGGAGGCAGGCGACTCATGCTCAACACTCGCACTCGGAACGTGCCAGTCGTCGGGAACACCGTCCCAGGGCGTGGTGCGCCTGCTGCCTGTTGACCCTTTCAGGGTGTTGACTCTGGCCGTGGGCTGCCGACGCCGCCCACGGTTTTTTGTTCGATAGCACAATTGCGCATCGAGAGCCGTGGGCTGCAGCCCGCTCTGCCGGGAACCGCCAGTCTATGGCTCTCGTATTGATTCTGCTCCCCCTTGTACTGAGCCAGTATTGTGGAGGAAAGCATGTCGGTGACGCAACAGTTTCGCATCGAGGATGGTACGGATCGATACACGGCGTCGAGTTCCTCGAACGGGCGCGGTGAGCTGGACGTCGACCTGGCGATCCAGACCTTTGACCTGGGTCGTATCTACAAGATTCGCGGGCCGAAGCGAAAGGAAGACCCGAAAACGATCGTCGCGCTTGAGGGGGTGAACCTGGAGATCCGGCGTGGCGAGTTGTTCGGCCTGCTCGGCCCCAACGGCGCAGGCAAGACGACGCTCATCAAGATCCTCTCGACGCTCCTGCTGCCCACAAGCGGACGAGCGCTGGTCAACGGGCTGGACGTGGCGACGCAGGTCAAGGAAATCCGCCGCGAGATCAGCATGATCAGCGGCGGCGAGACGAGCGGCTACGGCCTGCTGACCGTCGAGGAGAACCTGTGGATGTTCGCGCGCTTCTACGGGCTGGAGAGCCGCGTCGCGAGGCAGCGCATCGAGGAGATGCTGAAGATCGTCGGCCTGTGGGACCGCCGCCGGATGAAGATCTCCGACCTCTCGACCGGTCTGCGGCAGAAGATGAACTTTATCCGGGGCTTTATCAGCGATCCGACCATTGTCTTTCTCGATGAGCCGACGCTGGGCCTCGATGTACAGGCTGCGCGCGACGTGCGCGCCTTCGTCCAGCAGTGGTTGATCGATCACCCGGACCGCACCGTCCTGCTGACCACGCACTACATGGCCGAGGCGGACGAGATGTGCGACCGGCTGGCGATCATCGACCAGGGGCGTCTGCTGGCACTCGACACGCCGGAGAACCTGAAGCGCCGGCTCCAGCGCGAGGCGATCTTCAACCTGCAGGTGCAGCCGCTCGGAAAGCGACCCAGCCGCGACGAGATGATCGAGGCGGTGCCGGGCGTGCGCCAGGTGACGGTCACCGAGCGCGACGACCACACCGACCTGCAGCTCATCCTTGAGGCGGAGGAAGTGCTCTCGAACGTGCTGATGCACCTGCAGAAGCGCGGTTCAAGCCTGCTCTCGCTGGAGAAGCGCGAGCCGACGCTGGAGGACGTGTTCATTGATCTCGTCGGGCGGCGGCTGGATGAAGACACATCGCAGCGTAACGGAGGGGACAATGGCTGAGTCGATGCTGACGGATGTCGCGATCCGCAGCACGCCGCGTGTCGAGAAGGCGCGCGGCTTCCGACTGTTCTGGGCGACGGTATGGGCACGGGCCTACCCGCGCATCGTCGGCGCAACGCGGGAGATGAGCTGGCTGTTCTTCGAGACGCTACTGCCGCTCCTGAGCGTCGCCGCATATGTATTCGTCTATAAGGCCATCGGCGCGCCGGAGGACTACATCGGCTTTGTGGTCGTCGGCGGCGCGATGACGGCCTTCTGGCTGAACGTGCTGTGGAGCATGGCGAGCCAGCTTTACTGGGACAAGGACCAGGGCAATCTGGAACTGTACGTGCTGAGCCCCGGCCCGCTGACGGCGATCCTGCTCGGCATGGCGGTCGGCGGGCTGGTGATGGCGGGCGTGCGCGCGGTGGCGATCCTCGTTGTCGCGTCGCTGGTGTTCAAGGTGACATACGCTGTCGGCAGCATCCCGCTGCTGCTCCTGACCTTCCTGCTCACCATGTCGGCGTTGTACGGCATGGGTATGATGTTCGCCTCGATCTTCCTGGCAAGTGGGCGCGAGGCGTGGCATCTGGCGAACCTGCTGCAGGAGCCGATCTACCTGGTGTCCGGGTTCTACTTCCCGGTCAAAGCGCTCGGCTTCTGGGTGGCGACCGCCGCGTCGATCATCCCGCTCACCGTGGGGCTTGACGCGATGCGCCAGCTTCTGTTCACGTCGGACCCGACGCTCGGCTTCCTGTCGGTCGAGGTGGAGCTTGGCATTCTGGTCGTGCTGACGGTCGTGTTCATCAGCGCGGCGTACTTCTTGCTCGCCAAGCTCGAGGAGATCGGGCGGCGCGAGGGCCGGCTGATCGAGCGCAGGCGGTAACGGAGAGAGAGTGATGGTACTGACCGAACGCATCCTGAACATACCGTTTGTTCGCCGCAGCGACACGCTGCGCAGCTTCGTGACGGCGGCGTGGCTCGGCTGGCAGATCGAGTCGAACTGGGCAGACCCCTTCCTGTTTGCGGTCTACTCGTTCGTCCGCCCGATTGCCAGCATGCTGATCCTCGTCGTCATGTACAGCGTGATCAGCGAGGGCGGTGTGGGCGACCCGATGTTCAACTACATCTACCTCGGTAACGCGCTGTATATCCTCGTCGGCATGATCATCACCGGGGTGAGCTGGGCGGTCATCGATGACCGCGAGCACTACCGGGTCAACAAGCAGCTTCACACCACGCCGATGGACCACTACGCCTACCTGATGGGGCGCGGCGTGGCGCGGCTGATCATCGGCAGCATCTCGGTGATCATCACGATCGTGTTCGGCGTGCTGGTCTTCAAGCTGCCGGTGTACCTGAACGTGATCAACTGGCCGTTGTTCCTGCTGTCGCTGGTGCTGGGCATCCTGTCGCTCGCGGCCATCGGCATCATCATGGGCAGCCTGACGATGATGATGGCCCGGCACTTCTGGTCGCTGGGCGAGGCGGTGGCGGGCGGCATCTACCTGTTCACCGGGGCGATCTTCCCGCTGGAGACGCTGCCGGTGTACGTGCGCTGGATCGGCTTTACGCTGCCCGTCACGTACTGGCTGGAGCTTACGCGGCGGGCGCTGCTCGGCCCGAGTGCGTCTGGCTTCCCGACGTTGGCGGTCTTCAGCAACCTGGAGCTTATCGGCATTCTCAGCGCGTTCACGCTGGTGCTGCTGGTTGCATCGGTGTTTGTGTACCGCTGGGCGGTCGAGCAGGCGAAGGAGAAGGGGCTCATCGACCTGGAGACGTCATACTAGCATGAGGGTATGCCCCCGTGGGGCAGGGGTAGCACCGCCGCGACTGAACGTTGCGGCTCCCTCTTAATCGATGGGTGTGAAAGGGCCCCGGCCAATTGGCCGGGGCCCTTTTCTGTTATGAATGATGAATGGATGAGTGCAGATGAATTCAATCCCGCTCGCCGAGCCGCAGTTGGCCGACGATCTTCAGTGTGAAGGCCAGCCCGCCGAACGAGATGTGGTCGTCCGTCTGGACCAGCTTGCCGACGCCCGGCCCGAGCCGCACACCATTGTGCATCGTGCCGTTGGTGCTCTTGAGGTCAATCAGGTACAGGCCATCCGCCGTTGGGTGGAGCATCGCGTGCCGCCGGGAGACGCCCTGCTCGAATGCGTGGTAAGGGGCGAGGTCGATGTCAACGCCGGTGTTCGCTGCGCCCCCGCTTCGCCCGAGCACCACGTCGCGGGCCACGTCGAAGCGCAGCGGTCCAGCCGAATCCGGCAGGCCGTGCAGCTCAATCCGCCATACAAGCGTTGACTCGGACCGGCGCTCACGGTCGAAGAGCACCGGGATCAGCCTGTATTCCGGCGAGGTATGCCGCGTCAGCAGGTCTGTCTGTTTGCCTGCGGGCTGCAAATGACGGTAAGGTCGAGTTTCACTATTTTCGTGGTGTGGTGGATACTGCGACATCAGCGGTAACTGCATCTCCTCCGGCTCCAGCCAGCCAGCGCCCCGATCGGCGTCTCGGAACGTGCCTGCACCACGGGTGCAGTTACGCTGTCTGGCTATCTGCGTCGCCTTGTCACCCGGCCCTCTGACAATGCGCACCTTACCAATAAGTCCGCTCCCATTATAAGCGGACAATCGACGCGCAAATATGAAAAAATCATGGATTCTGGCGGCGACCGTCCGCATATTTTGTGCAGTTATGAAGAAGTCTTCACACATATGGCCCATCTGTTTGATATGAGTGGGCCATCCGTTTGATCGTGGGGCTCGCGGGGCTGTCGTGTTAAAATAGGGCCGCCTGCTAACCGCATTCTGCCCGGTGATTCATGCACATCAGCCATCTCTCCCTGACGAATTTTCGCAACTATGCACGCCTCGAAGTGTCCTTCCCGCGTGGTGTGATCGCTCTCTTTGGCGACAACGCCCAGGGCAAGACCAGCCTGCTCGAGGCCGTGTACTACCTTGCTACCTCGCGCTCGCCCTACACCACCTCAGACCGCCAGCTTATCAACTGGCTCGCTGAGAACGACCCGCTCTCGTTTGCCCGGCTCGTTGCAGAGGTGCACACGAAGGACGGCCTGAAGCGCGTCGAGGTGACGCTGCTCAACGAGAGCAACGGGCGCTCCAGCCGCCTCAAGAAGGAGATCCGCATTAACGGCATCTCGCGGCGCGTGATGGACCTGCTGGGGCAGATCCGCGTGGTGCTGTTCCTGCCGCAGGACATGTCGCTCGTGGAAGGCCCTCCCTCCGAGCGCCGCCGCTACCTGAATGTCACGCTCTGCCAGACGGACCCGGCCTACTGCTATGCGCTCAGCCAGTATGACAAGGTTCTGCACCAGCGCAACGCCCTGCTCAAGCAGTTTCAGGAGCAGAGCCAGCGCGGGCAGCGCCCGGATATCTCGCAACTTGCTTACTGGGATGAGCAGCTAGCCGCCTCGGGTGCGGCGATTGTCGCCGGGCGCTACAAGCTCGTGCGGGAACTGGAGCGCCGCGCGCAGAAGGTCCACGCCGATCTCAGCGGCGAGGGCGAGCACCTGCGGCTGCGCTACGAGCCCGGCTTTGACGCGACGCCCGCTCCGCAGGGGCAGATGAGCTTCGATGTGAAGGACCTCGGCGCGTCGGCGCTACCCGCGCTGCCTGTCCCGGAGATCGCCCGGCTTTTCCGCGAGGCGCTGGCCCAGCGGCGCGGCGAGGAGATCAAGCGCGGGCTGACGACCATCGGCCCGCAGCGGGATGAGTTCCGCTTCCTCGTGAACGGGCGTGACCTGGGGCTGTACGGCTCGCGGGGGCAGGGGCGGACGGCGGTGCTGGCGCTCAAGCTCGCCGAACTGGACTGGATGAAGGACACGACCGGCGAGTCGCCCATCCTTCTGCTTGACGAGGTCGCCGCCGAGCTTGACCCGCACCGGCGCGCCTATCTGCTGGAGCGCATCGGCGACGTGGAGCAGGTGATCGTGACGACCGCCGAGCCGGACCTCATGAACGAGTCGTTCATGAAGGAGGCGGCCCAGTGGCGCGTGCATGCCGGGACGATCCAGGTGGTGAATGGCGGGGAGTAGTTCCCTCACGCCGGTTGCGTGTGACCGTCCCTCTCCCAGACCGCGATAGCGGTCGCCCGGGAGAGGGCTATTTCTCACCCTTCTCGCGCTCCCTCAGCAGGTCAATCGTCTCGACCGCGTGCCGCAGATGCGGGATCACGATGCTGCCCCCGACTACCAGCGCGACGTTCAGCGCGTCGTATAACTCCTCGTTTGTCCAGCCGGCCTTCACACACTGAATCAGGTGGTAGTCGATGCAGTCGTTGCAGCGCAGCACGGTCGAGGCGACGAGCCCGAGCAGTTCCTTTGTCTTGGCGTCGAGCGCCTCGTCACGGTAGGCCGCGCTGTCCAGGTTGAAGAAGCGCTTGATGCCGAGGTGGTCAATCTCGAAGATGCGGTCGTTCATCCTCTGGCGATAGGCTTCAAAGTCGTCCAGGCGGTTAGGCATCGTTCCTCCCTGTCTTGATAACTTGCTTGTTGTGATGACCGCCGATGGCCTCTCACAGCGGGCGCTTGTTGGGCATGCCGGGGCGGCGCGGGTACTTTGGCGGTGTCTGCGCGATCTTCTCCACGTCCACGAGATAGCGCGTCTCGGCGACCGTGGGCAGTTCCACCGGCGTGAGCTGCACCAGCCGCCCGCCCAGCAGCCGGATCGCCTCCTGCGCCTCCGATGTCTCCTGCGGGCCGCTCTCTCCCTTCATCGCCAGCGCGTGCCCCCCGACCTTTACCAGCGGTAGCAGGTACTCCATGAGTGTGTTCATCGATGCGACCGCGCGCGCCAGCGCCCAGTCGTACTGCTCCCGGTGCTCCGGCATCTGCCCGATGGTTTCCACCCGCTCGTTAACCAGCGTGACCGGCCCCAGCTTGAGCGTCTCGACGATATGCTGCAGGAAGTCCACCTTCTTGCCCGTTGCCTCCACAAGCGTTAGCTCGATGGCAGGGCAGACGATCTTGAGCGGGATGCCGGGGAAACCCGCTCCGGTCCCCACGTCGATCACGCGCAGGCCGGGGGTGCGCGGGCGCATCACCATCAGTGTCGTCAGCGAGTCGGCGAAGTGCCGTACTTCGATGGCCTCTGGCTCGGTGATCGCCGTCAGGTTGACCTTCTCGTTCCAGGCTTGGAGCTCTTCGGAGTAGGTATGGAACATGCGCAACTGAAGCGGTGTCAGTTTGATGCCCAGCATCTCCTCGGCGATCTGGGCGAGGCGTGGCAGCATGGCGTGAGTCACCTTCCTGTCGCGGTCATGAACGGTTCTCTCGCATCATAACATGATCGCGCGGAGCCGGGTAGCAACTCGCGCGCATGCGTTGGCCGGGATCAAAAGAGGCCCGATCGGATGGCGACCGGGCCTCCAGGATGGTCGTGCATGTTAAACCTTGTAGCAGGCCACGTAGTGCCCGCCCCCCTTGTCCTCCAGCGGCGGATGCGGGTTGTTCTTGCAGAAGTCGTCTGAGATCGGGCAGCGCTCGTAGAAGCGGCAGCGCGGTTTCGGGTCGATCGGCTTGCTGACGCCGCCCTTGATGATGATCTCGTCACGGCCAAAGCGCGGGTCCGGGACGGGCGTCGCGGCGAGCAGCGCCTTGGTATACGGGTGGAGCGGGTTCTGGAGCAGCTCCTCCGTCTCGGCCCGCTCGACCATCTTGCCCAGGTACATCACGCCGATGTGGTCCGTCATGTAGCGGGCGACGGCCAGGTCGTGGGTGATGTACAGGTAGCTCACGCCGAAGCGGTCGGCGAGGTCTTCCATAAGCTGCATCACGCCGATGCGGATCGATACGTCGAGCATCGAGGTCGGCTCGTCTGCAACGATGAAGTTCGGCTCGATGACCAGCGCGCGGGCGATGGCGACACGCTGCCGCTGCCCGCCGGACAGCTCATGCGGGAAGCGGAACATGAACGTGTGTGCGGGCGTCAGGCCCACCACGTTGAGCAGGTCGGCCACACGCTCCTGGCGCTCGGCCAGCGTGCCGATGTTCTGCACGGCGAGCGGCTCGGACACGATATCGAAGATCGTATGCCGGGGGTTCAGCGACTCGTACGGGTCCTGGAAGATCATCTGCACATTGCGGCGGAACATCTTGAGCTGCTTGCCCTTGCGATGTGCGATGTTCTCCAGATTACCGTTCAGGTCCTGAATGAGGATCTCACCGTCGGTCGGCTCGTGCAGGCGGACGAGCAACTTGCCGGTCGTCGTCTTGCCACAGCCGGACTCACCGACCAGGCCCATGCTCTTGCCGGGCATGATCTCGAAGCTCAGGCCATCGACGGCATGAATTTGCCCTTTGACCGGGGCAAAGATGTTCCCCCGGATCGGGAAGTACTTCTTGAGGTCTTTTACTTGTACCAGTGGTTTCGTGCGATCGATGGGCATCGTTTATGCCTCTTCCAGATATTCGGCAGCCGGCTTCTCAAGCGGGTGCCAGCAAGCGGCAAAGTGGTTGTTGCCGTAGTCCTTAAACTCCGGGTACTCCTTCTCGCAGATCTCCGTCGCCCGCCAGCAGCGCGGGTGGAACCGGCAGCCGCTCGGCGGCGAGATCAGGTTGGGCGGCTCGCCGGGCAGCGGCTCCAGCTTGTGCTTGCGCCCCTTGATGCTGGGGAAGGACGTCATCAGCGCGTAGGTGTACGGGTGCAGCGGATGCTCGAAGATCTCATAGGAGCTGGCCATCTCGGCCATCTGGCCCGCGTACATCACAGCGATGCGGTTGCTCACCTCGGCGATGACCGCGATGTCATGCGAGATGTAGATCATGCTCATGCCGAGCTTTTCCTGGATTTCCTCCAGCTTGCGCAGCACGCGGTCCTGAACGATCACGTCGAGGGCCGTTGTCGGCTCGTCGGCAATGATCAGGTCAGGGTTGCAGGAGAGCGCCATGGCGATAACCGCGCGCTGGCGCATACCGCCGCTGTACTCGTGCGGGTAGCGGTCCATCAGCGACGGGTCCAGCCCGACGAGCTCGAACAGCTCAGCCACCCGCTGGCGGGCCTCTTCGCGCGTCATCACGCCGATGTGCAGTTCCAGCGCCTCGATGATCTGGTCGCCAACCGTGTATACCGGGTTGAGCGAGTTCATTGCCGCCTGGAACACCATCGAAATGCGCTTCCAGCGGAACTTCCGCATCTCGTCTTCGGTCAGGGCCAGCAGGTCGGTGTCGTTCAGCCATACGTGCCCGTCGATGATCTTCGCGTTCTCGGGCAGCAGCCGGAGCAGGGTCAGGGCGATGGACGTCTTGCCGCACCCCGACTCCCCGACGAGGCCCAGCGAGTCGCCTTCGGCGAGTTCAAACGACACCCGGTCCACGGCTTTTACATCGCCGCCACGGGTGGTGTAGTGCATTGTCAGGTCTTCAACCTTGAGGAGCGTCTTTGCCACGATCAGGTCTCCCGAATCGATTCCGGTAACGGTGTGCTTAGCATGAGGCGTGGCCTAGCGACGGCGCAGGCGAGGGTTGACGACCTCGTCCATGGCGCGGCCCACCAGATAGAAGGCCGAGCACAGCAGGGTAATGGCCAGGCCCGCCGGGAAGACCAGCCACCAGCGCTGGAAGTCCAGCAGGTAGCCGGACGACTGGGTGGTGTGGATCATCAGGCCCCAGCTCATGCGAATATTCAACAGGCCAAATACCGACAGCACCGCCTCCGAGAAGATGGCGCCGGTCGCGGTGAACATCATGTACAGGAAGGAGAGCGGCATCAGGTTCGGGATGATATGCCGGAAGATGATGTGCAGATCGCTCCCGCCTGCCACACGAGCGGCTTCAATGTACGGTTTGACGTTCACCGCCAGAGCCTGAGACTTGATGATCACCGTTACACCACCGAAACCGGAGAGTAAGCCGAGGACAAGCCCCAGGCTGACGAGGTTCAGATCGAACATCGCCCCCAGCACGATCAAGAGCGGGATCGTCGGGATCATGATCACAAGGTCAGCCAGACGCATGAAGATCACGTCGATAATGCCGCCGAAGTAAGCGGACACCGCGCCGATGAAGGTGCCGATGGTCACGGTGGTGACAGCGGCAACCATGCCGAGCGCAAACTCGGACGACGTGCTATGCATGAGTTGGCTGAGAACGTCACGCCCCAGCGAATCGGTGCCAAGCAGATGCCGGGCCGATGGCGCTGCCGGGTGGAAGGCAACCATCGGGTCATAACCGAGCACCGGGTCGTAGATGCGCCGCTCCCATACCGTGTTCATCAGGATCGGATGGGCAATGGCCATGATGGCGAAGAACAGCAGCAGCCCCAGGCCGATCAGCCCGATCGGGTTTTCTGCGAACAGCACCCAGCTTTCCTTCAGGCTTCGCCACCAGAGGCCCAGCCGGATGCGCCACATCGCGGCCATTGACTCTGGCTGGGTGCGCGCCGCAATGTCGCGAGTTGTCGCTCCCATGATTTTTTGTCCTGGTTTCTCTAGACTCATCTACCTGCTCCAATCGCCCTAGTATCGAATACGCGGGTCAAGGAATGCGTACACGATATCGGCAGCAAAGTGTGCTAGCAGTGCCAGCACGCCGATGAACGTCAGCGCCCCGATTGCCAGCGGAATGTCGGACCGGGTTGAGGCTTCCAGCAGGATCAAACCCATACCGGGCCATGAGAAGTACGTCTCGGTGATGATACCACCGCCGATGCTGGCAGCGAAGCTGTAGATGAGGCTGGTCACGACGGGCAGCAGTGCGTTGCGGGCGGCGTGCTTGTCGCGAATGACGTTTTCCGGCAGACCCTTCGCGCGGGCTGTCAGGATATAGTCCTCACGCAGTGTTTCGAGCATGCTGTTGCGGGTCAGCAGCATCGTGCCTGCGAAGTTGACGAGGGTCAGCGTCAGGATAGGCAGGATCATGTGCCAGGCGATGTCCCCGGCCCACGGGCCCATCGGCGAGAGTATCCAGTAGCCGAAGAAGGCTGCCGTCACACCCACAAACCCAAGCAGGCGGATACGGCGGCGGTGGATGGGTGCCATATTACGCGTGAAGAAGAGCACGACCCCCAGCAGCAGGACGAAGATGCTCGTCACCAGCATCATGTGGTTGAAGACATCGTTCGCCTGGTATGGCACGTGGCTCCCCCGCCACAGGCGTACGGTAATAAACTTCCCGATCGGGAACCACCCCGCCTTATACGCGAAGAGCCAGATCATCACGAGTGCGAACCACGGGGTGAAGACCGTGTACAGGAAGATGCTGGCGAGCGTGACCGGGTACTCGATCAGCGCACCGCGCTTCCATGCTAACAGACGCCCCAGGAAGAACCCGACGCCGAATGACACCACCGTCGAGGAGAGGAACAACACCAGTGTCCTCGGCATGGTTTCCTTAATGATGTCGATGACAGGCCGTGGGTAGCGTGTCCACGAGACGCCGAGGTCGCCCGTCCAGAAGTTCTTCAGGTAGGTGAGCCACTGTTCGGGCAGGGGCTTATCCAGGCCGAGCTGGGCACGAAGCTGCACTCGGGCTTCTGGTGGAATGTTGGGGTTCCCCAGAAATTGGTCGGTAATATCGCCGGGTTGCGCATGCAGGAGGAAGAACACCACCGTCTGAAACAGAACGAAGGTGATCAACACCTGTATCAGCCGGCTTCCTATGTAACGAAGCATCGTTCACTCCCTTGCCGGGTACTTACCCGAG
>DGDY01000015.1:0-4503 GCA_002385675.1 Anaerolineales bacterium UBA3940
CGCGCCCTCGCGCGGCTGCTCGTACATCGTCTCACGCGGGATGTCACCGGCGGCGATCTCCCGCCAGCGGTGGCAACGCACAAGCCGCCCCTCGCCGGGGGCCTCCAGCGGCGGCTTCGTCTTGCAGACCTCCAGTGCGATGGGGCAGCGCGGCTCGAACACACAGCCGGGCGGGCGGTTGGACAGCGAGGGCGGGCGACCGGGGATGCTCGGCAGCGGACGGTCGCGCTTGGTCGCGCCCAGCCGGGGGATGCTGTTCAGCAGGCCGATGGTATAGGGGTGCAGTGGCGTCTCGAACAGCTCCTCGACCGAGGCATCCTCCATGATCTCGCCGACGTACAGCACCGTCACCCGCTGGCAGAGCTGCGCCACGACGCCCAGGTCATGCGTGACGTACAGCGCGGCGGTGTCCTGCCCCGTGATGAGGTCGCGCACGAGGTCGAGGATCACGGCCTCGGTCGTCACGTCGAGGCTGGTCGTCGGCTCGTCGAGGATCAGCATGTGGGGCGAGGTGATCAGCGCCATCGCGATCATGATGCGCTGCTGCTGCCCACCGCTGAGTTCATGCGGGTAGCGCCGGATCATGCGCTCCGGGTCGGCCAGGTTGACGCGCCGCAGCGCCTCGATGACCTCGCGCTCCGCCTCGGCGCGGCCCAGCCCCCGGTGCTGGCGCAGCGCCTCCGCCACCTGCTCGCCGACGCGGATCGACGGGTTGAGCGCCTGCCCCGGATGCTGCGGCACAAAGCCCATCAGCCGCCCCCAGATCTTCTGCATGACGTGGCGCGGCTGGCCGCACAGCGACTCGTCGAGCAGCCGCACTTCACTGCCCGGCTCGATGCGCCCGTTGGGCGGCAGGTAGTTGAGGATGCCGCGTGCGGCGGTCGTCTTGCCGGAGCCGGACTCGCCCACCAGCCCGTAGATCTGGCCGGGGCAGATCTCGATCTGGAAGTCGCGGACCGCGCTGACCCAGCCGCCGTTGGTCCGGTAGCTCACGCCGAGGTTGCGCACGGTCAGAACCGGGGTACGCCCATCAGCCGCCATGCCTCAACCTCCCCTCTGCATGATGCGCTTGATCGCATCCGACATGAGGTTCACGCCGACGACGAGCAGCGCAATGGCGAAGGTGGGATACAACAGCGCCCAGGGGGTCAGGTGGTACAGGCGTCGGTTCTCGTTGACCATCAGCCCCCAGTCGGGCGTGGGCGGGCTTGCGCCGACGCCGAGAAACCCCAGCGAGGCGACGAGGAAGATGGCATACGAGAAGCGCAGCGAGCCCTCGACGACGAGCGCCGGTACCACGGAGGGCAGGATCTCGCGAAACATGATGTAGACCGCCGGCTCGCCGCGAATCTGCGCCGCCTCGACGAACTCGCGGGTCTTCACGTCGAGCGTGCTGCTGCGCACCACCCGCGCCACGATGGGCACGTACACCAGCGCAATCACCAGCAGCACGCTGTTCGAGGCCAGCCACGCGGCGAAGGTGCCGCGCTCAAGCGGCAGGTTGCGCACGATGCCCAGCGTCACCAGCGCGACGAGCAGCGCGGGCAGCGCCAGAAAGGCGTCGATCGTGCGGCTCACCACATCGTCGATGAAGCCACCGTAGTAGCCGATAGCCAGCCCGACGACGGTCCCAAGCACCACCGCGATCAGCGTGCCCAGCCCCGCCATGAGGAGGATGCTCCGCGCGCCAAGCACTACCCGGCTGAACACATCCCGCCCGAGGTGGTCCGTGCCAAAGGGGTACTCGGCGCTCGGCGCTTGCGCCGCCGGGTGGCTCTGGTCGTTCGCGGTGTAAGGCGCGATGAGCGGCCCGAACACCGCCAGCACCAGGAAGAACAGCACGATCAGCGTACCGGCGGCGCTCTGCGGGCGGCGGAGCAACTCGCGCAGGAGTGCGCCGACCGTGCCCACCGACCGCCTGAGCGGGCTGTGCTGCCCGGTCGTGCGCACCCGTGAGATGTCAGAAACTGCCATTTATGCCGTCTTCGCCTTCCGGCCCGGCAGGGCCATCAGGACGACAGCGTCGCCCGGTACAAATTGGTGCGCCCCGGGAAGGGGTGCAACTCGACGTTCTGGACGGCGGGCGAGAACACCGCCAGCGAGGCGAAGAAGTATGGGATGATCACCGGGCCATCCTCGATCAGGATGCGCTGGATCTCGCGGTAGGCCGCCGCGCGCTCCTCCTCGTCGAGCGTGGTGCGCGCGGTGACGATCAACTCGTCGAGGTCGTCATTGCAGTAGTGCGCCTCGTTCCACTGCGCGCCGCACTCATAGGCGAGGTCGAGGTAAAGCTGCGGCACCGGGCGCGAACCCCAGGGCGTAATGCCGAGGTCCACTTCCAGCCAGCCCTCGTCGCCGTAGTAGACGGCTTCCTCCTGCACCTCGATAGTCACATTGATGCCCGCCTCCGCCCACTGCGCGGCGAGCGCCTCCGCCAGCGCCGGGCGGCCCGGCGCGTTGGGCACGTAGAGCGTCATCTCCAGCCCGTCCTCGTAGCCCGCCAGTGTGAGCAGTTCGCGGGCGCGCGCTGGGTCATGGGGGAGCGGTTCGAGATCGTCGGCATAGTATGCGGCGTACAGCGGGCCGATGGGGTGGTCATGCCCCACCGCGCCAAAGCCGTACTGCGTGCGATCGAAGATCGCCTGCCGGTCTGTCGCCAGCTTAAAGGCCTCGCGCACGAGCGGGTCGCTGCCCGGCTCGCGGTCGGCGCGCAGCCGGACGAGGTCGTGCCCGTTCGTCGGCACCTCGACCGCGTTGAAGCCGGGGTCGTCCACCAGGCTGAGGTAGGTCGCGTTATCCAGCCGCATCACCGCGTCGATCACCCCGCCGCGCAGCGCATTGACCGCCGCCTCGTTGTCGCCCAGGAACAGGAACTCGATACCCGCAACGCCCGGCGCACCCTGGAAGTAGTTGGGGTTGGCGCTGAGCGTGGCGCGATCGGCGGGCGTGTACGAGTCGAGGATGAACGGGCCCGTGCCGTTGAACTCGCTGCCGATGTTCTCCGCGTTGGCCTGGAGGATCACGGCGTGGTTATCCGTCAGCGTGTACATGAAATCGGGGTTTGGCTCGGTGAGCGTGAACACGAGCGTGTTGCCCTCGCCCGGTTCGATGCTCTCGATGTTGGCGAAGAGATCGGCGGTAGCGGTATCCGGCGAGCGCAGCCGGTCGAACGTCCAGATGATGTCGTCCAGCGTGAGCGGGTCGCCATTGTGGAAGGTCACGCCCTCGGCGATGGTCACGGTGTAGGTGAGACCATCGTCGCTGACCTCCCAATCGGTCGCAAGGCGCGGAACCAGGTTATTCTCAACGTCCGTGTCGACTAGATAGTCGTAGATGGCGTTCAGCAGCGCAATCTCGGTATCCGCCGAAGCGGAGATCGGGTCGAGGTTGGCGGGCGCGCCAGCCCAGCCAATGCGCAGCACAGCACCCGTCAGCGCGGCTTCTTCCGCACCGGCAGCAGAGCCTTCCGCATCAGGCGCGGATGTCGTGCCCGTTCCACCGGGCGCACAGGCCACCATCACGAAGCCCGCCGCCCCGGCTGCCATCGCCTTGAGGAAGCGTCGCCGGGAGATATCCGGCTGCTCATCACCGTACGTGCTGTAAATCTTTCGGGCGTCTGGCATCTCTTCCCCCTCCCAGAGAGTGCCCAAGCGCGGAGCGGCTCAGGGTTATGCGGATAACGATAGTTCGGCTGTCTCAGCCTCTATGTGATTATAGGAAGCACGCAGCGCGTGTTCCACTGGCAGGACAAGTTCGCGCCCCCGGCTGAAGGGTGTAAACTCCATAACATCCTACAACATCTACATGATGGTGGGATTCGCGTGGGCCGTCAAGGAGAGGAGCGGGTGAGCATGACCGATAGGAGACAGTTCGACGGGATCGTGATCGGCGCGGGGCAGGCAGGCGGGCCGCTCGCCACAGCGCTGGCGCGGGCGGGCTGGCAGATGGCCGTGATCGAGCGCGAGTTCGCGGGGGGCACGTGCATCAACTGGGGCTGCACGCCCACCAAAACGCTGGCTGCCAGCGCGCGCGTGGCGTACCTCGCGCGGCGCGCCGGGGAGTACGGCGTACAGACCGGCGAGGTCGGCGTGGACATGGGCACAGTACACCAGCGCATGAAGGACATCGTGCTGAGCTGGCGGGCTAGCAGCCGCAGCGCTATCGAGGACGCAGAAGGCGTGACGTACATCGAAGGCGAGGCGAGCTTCCTCGATGCGCGGACGGTGCAGGTCCGCACCGGCGACGATGCCTCCCGCACGCTCAGCGCGGCCCGCGCGATCTTCATCAACACCGGGCAGCGCCCCCGCATCCCCGAGATCGACGGGCTTGAGGACGCCGGCTACCTGACGAACGTCTCGATACTGGAGCTTGAAACGCTGCCGGAGCACCTGATCATTCTGGGCGGAGGCTACGTCGGGCTGGAGTTCGGGCAGATGTTCCGACGCTTTGGCAGCGAGGTCACTATTATCGACCACGGGCCGCGCTGCCTGCGCCGCGAGGATG
>DGDY01000015.1:4709-16163 GCA_002385675.1 Anaerolineales bacterium UBA3940
GCCTTCACCCACGTTTCCTATGATGACTTCCGCATCGTGCGCGACCGGCTGCTGGGCGACCAGACCCGCAGCGCACGCAAGCGGCTTATCCCCTACGTGGTGTTTATCGACCCGCAGCTTGCGCACATCGGGCTGAAGGAGCATGAGGCACGGCAGCAGGGCTACCGGGTCAGGGTGGCACGCCTGCCGATGAGCGATGTGGCGCGGGCGGTTGAGACGAGCGAGACGCGCGGCTTCATGAAAGCGGTAGTCGATGCGGATACCGGGCAGATCCTCGGCGCAACGGTGCTCGGCGCCGAGGGCGGGGAGATCGTCTCCATGCTGGAAATCGCCATGATGGGCGGGCTGCCGTATACCGCGCTGCGTGACGGCATCTTCGCGCACCCGCTGCTGGCGGAGTCGCTGAACAACCTGTTCGCCAGGCTGGACGAGGGCGACGCAGACTGACGACGCGCAGCGGGAAGCCCACCGGTAGAGCCTCACCGGCTGGTCATCCCCGCGCGGAAGGACTACAATCGCCTTGCCATACCCGTACCTGAAGCAGCCCACCGGCTGCCGCCAACACCAAGGAGGCTTGTCTCGTTCATCCATGCGTCTCAAGGACTTCGCCCTTCCCCCGCTGCGCGATGCGCTGCGCGTGCTCATCAAGGCGCTGATCATCCTGACCGTTGCCAACGTCGTGCTCCTTGCCGCCGACATCAACCCGGTGCATGCGCTGATCCGGCTCAACACCTTCGATCTTCTCGGCAAGGCCCGGACGCGACTCATCTACCCCGGCGACCTCGCCAACGGCCAGCTTCCCGTCGAGGCGCTGCTGGCCGCCCACGCCGCCGGTACGCCGAAACCGGCTGGCGAGTACCGCGTGTTTCTGCTGGGCGATGCCGGCATTGCAGGCTGGGGCGTGCCGGATGGCGACACGCTCGCCGACGAACTGAACGAACTGGCCCTGCGCCGGATCGGGCAGCGGGTCGTCGTCTACAACCTCGCCTATCCGCAACCCTCCGCCCTGCGCGACCTGCTGATCCTCGACGCGGCGCTCGCCTACGAGCCGGACCTGATCGTGTGGTTCGTCACGCCGGAGACGCTCAACAACGCGCCCTCGGCGGATGAGTCCAACCCGGTCTTTTACGAGATCAACGCCGACCGGCTGGCCGCTCTCGCGGAGGAATACCCCGACCTGGTCGGCGGGTGGGTGCAAGCCCGGAACCTGCTCCCCGCCGGGCCGGAGGGGCCGCGGCTGACCACACTGCGCGATCAGGGCCTGCTGCCCATCTGGCTGCGGAGCCTGAGCTACCCGTTCCGGCAGGCGCACCTTGCCCGGCTGCCCGACCCGCCCGAGGGTCTGCCGCCTCCGCCGCGCCCGCGCTATACGATGCAGCATCCCGGCTTCCGTAACATGCCGGACAACGTGTGGGATATCCTGCGTGCGGGGTGCCGGGCAGCCGGGGCGGGCGGCGCGGAGTTGGTCGTCGTCAACCAGCCGATCGCCGTGGGCGAGGAACAGGGGGCGGTCGCCAGCTATAATCAGAGGTACGGGCGCGAGATGTACGACCGCTACCGCGAGGCGCTCGTGTGGTTTACGGATTACTATGGTCTATGGTATGTCGACCTGTGGGACGCCATACCGCCCGGTCGTTTCATGGACGCGCCGACTCACCTTGACGCACTCGGACACAAGATGCTAGCCGCGCAGCTACAGAACGTGCTGACCGGGCAGGGCGGATCGGCCTGCCGCTAGCACCCCGGTCGACAACCCGACTTAGCCAAAGGATCGATTGATGAACAAAGCAGAACGCCAACTGGCCGAAGGTATCCTCTACACCGACCAGTACCAGTTTACGATGGCCCAGCTCTATTACCGCATGGGCCTCCACGAGAAGCAAGCCCAGTTCGATCACTTCTTCCGCAGCTACCCGGATTACGGCATCCATAAGGCCGGGTACTGCATCAATGCGGGGCTGGAGTGGCTGCTCGACTGGATGCAGGAGGCGCACTTCACCGACGAGGCCATCGAGTGCCTGCGCTCGCAGCGGAACGCGCAGGGCACGCGCATCTTTGACGACGACTTTCTGAAGTGGCTGCGCCAGAACGGGACGTTCGAGGGGATCACGCTGCGGGCCGTGCCGGAGGGGCGCGTCGTCCACCCCAACGCGCCGCTGACCGTCGTCGAGGGGCCGCTCGCCATGGCGCAGATTCTGGAGACGCCGCTGCTCAACCACCTGAACTACCAGACGCTCATCGCGACGAAGGCAGCGCGTATCAAGGACGTGACCTCCGGCGAGGTGATCATGGAATTTGGCCTGCGTCGCGGGCCGGAGCGCGGCTCGAATGCCGCGGCGCGCGCTGCTCTGATCGGCGGGGCGGATTTCACCTCCAACACCGGTGTTTCGCACGTGCTTGGCTACCCGCCGAAGGGCACGCACGCGCACAGCATGGTGCAGGTGTTCATGGCGCTCGGCATGGGCGAGCTGGAGGCCTTCCGCGCCTACGCCGAGGTATACCCCGACGACACGCTGCTGCTCGTGGATACCATCGACACGCTGGAAAGCGGCATCCCGAACGCGATCACAGTTTTCGAGGAACTGCGGCGAAAGGGGCACAAGCCCGTTGGCATCCGCCTCGACTCCGGCGACCTCGCACACCTGAGCATCCAGGCGGCCAAGATGCTCGACGAGGCGGGCTTCCCGGACACGACCATCGTGCTCTCCAACCAGCTTGACGAGCTGAACATCTGGCAGATCACCACGCAAATCCGGGAGGAGGCGCACCTGTACGGCGTCGACGCGGACCGCCTGATCAAGCGGCTGTCATACGGCGTTGGCACGCGGCTGATCACCTCCGAGGGCGCGCCGTCGCTAGGCGGCGTGTACAAGCTCGTTTCCGTCTGCCACGAAGGCAACTGGCTCCCCGCGATCAAGATCTCCGAAACCCCGGCCAAGACGCCCAACCCCGGCGACAAGCGGGTCTGGCGCATCTACGACCGGCGCGGGCGCGCCAACGCCGACCTGATCACCCTGAACGGCGAGGATCCGCGCCAGATGGAGCGCATCCACCTGCGCCACCCCACCGCACCGACCAAGCACCGCTGGCTCGCTCAGGAGGACATCTCGGAGATCGAACCGCTGCTCGTGGACGTGCTGGTTGACGGCAAGCTGGTGATCGACCTGCCGAGCATCGAGGAGATCCGGGCGGTGCGTGAAGCGGATGTCGAAAGGCTCGATCCCGGCGTGCGTCGCCTGATGAACCCGCACATCTACCACGTCTCGCTCACCGAGAAGCTCTGGAATTACAAGCAGGAGCTGATCCGCGAGGTACTCAATACTGAGCCGTAGGTGGTAGGCCCTCACCTCTGCCCCCCGGCGACTGGCGGTCGCCGGGGTCTTTCCCCTCTCCCGGACGCGACCTTCGGTCGCTGGGAGAGGGGTTGGGGGTGAGGAATTGGGGATGAGGCCCTCATGCGCAAAGCGGCGGGCCGTGTGTCTATAATCAGAGGTGGGATCGCTCTGTACGGTTGGAGTAAAGGAAACGACGCATGGCCGAGAGACTTATCGTTCGCCAGAACAGGCAGATGGAAGTGGAGATCCTCACCGATAACCCGCTCAACCCCGATTCCCCGGAGCTTGTGCACATCCAGGATATTTACGACCTCACGCCCTTCACACTGCTGCTCGCCAGCCTGGGAACCTGCACCACCATCCTGATCTACAGCTATGCCCAGAACCATCACTACCCGGTGGACGAGGCCGAGGTCCGTATGACGTTCCGGGAGGGAGAGGGGGGCCAGGACGAGATCGTCGTGTTCGTGGACGTGCGCGGCAAAGGTTTGGAAGAGGAGGATCGCCAGCACCTCATCCGCATATCCGAGCACTGCTCGATCCACAAGTTGCTGGACAAAGGCGTGCCGATACACTGGTTTGACTACCAGGCTGCGCTGGCCGAGCACGAGAAGCACCATCACGCCGACGAACACGACGAGTAGGCCCGGAGCCGTCACGTCACATGCCATTTTTCCCGGACAACGCCTAACGTTTGACCATTCACGCCGCCACCAACCTCTGCTACAATTCCCTCTGTGTTAATTGACATACCCTGATTTGCACCCGCAATCAGGGCTGTTTCATCCACCAGGAGGCACACTGCTCCATGAGCATTAGCCAGTTAGCACGGTCCATTGAGGAGTCGCCGACGCTAGCCCTCAACGAGGAAGCCCGCCTGCTGCGGGCCAAGGGCGAGCCGGTCATCCACCTCGGCATCGGCGAGCCGAAGAACAAGGCGCCCATCAGCGCCATCCTGTCATCCGCTGCCAAACTGAATACCGGCGACATCAAGTATGCCCCTACAGATGGCCTTCCCTCGCTCAAGAAGGCCATCATCCGTTATACGGAGGAGAACTACGGACGCCTGCCCGCTCCCGAGCAGGTGATCGTCTCAACCGGGGCGAAGCAGTCACTGTACAACATCCTGCTCTCCATCGTTGACCCGCAGGACGAGGTGATCCTGCTCGCGCCGTACTGGGTCAGCTACCCGGAGATGATCCGGATGGCGTACGGCGTCCCGGTCGTGGTGCGCCCGACGGATGACAGCTTCCAGCCCCGGATGGAGGAGATCGAGGAGGCGGTCAGTTCCTACACCAAGGCCATTATCGTCAACAGCCCCAACAACCCGTCCGGCGTGATCTACCCGGAGTCGTTCATCGCCGCACTGGTAGACTTCTGCGAGCGGCGTGGCATCTGGCTGATCATGGACGATATCTACCACAAACTCGTCTTTGACGGGCAACGCGCGCCTTCCGCCTACCAGTTCACAAACAAGGACATCGAGAACTCGCGGATCATCATCTGCAACGGCGTCTCGAAGCTCTACGGCATGACGGGCTTCCGCATCGGCTGGACGGTTGCCAGCAGCCGGCTCGTCGAGGCGATGGGCAAGATCCAGGCGCAGACGACCTCATGCCCGCCCGTTGTGTCGCAGGCTGCCGCCGAGGGCGCGCTGACCGGCATGCAGAGCGTCGTCGAAAACCTGCGGCTGACCATCCAGAACAACCGCGACGTCATGATGAACGAGCTGCGTTCCTTCACCGATGTCCACGTGACGACGCCCTGCGGCACGTTCTACTGCCTGCCCGACTTCCGCGCCTACAACGGCAACTCCGTCGAGCTGGCGACCTTCCTGCTCAAGAAGGCGCTCGTTGTGACCGTGCCGGGCGTCAGCTTCGGCATGGAGGGCCACCTGCGCCTGAGCTATGCAGGCTCCGTCAAGGACGTGACCGAGGGCATCAAGCGCATGAAGTGGGCGCTCGACCCGAACGCCCCGAACGAAATCTACATCGGCGACCGCAAGCTCGTCCGCGACTGGATGTAAGGGGAGGACCAGCCATGAACAACCTGCTCAATATCAAGACCCCCGCCCAG
This sequence comes from Anaerolineales bacterium UBA3940, assembly GCA_002385675.1. Taxonomy (GTDB): domain Bacteria; phylum Chloroflexota; class Anaerolineae; order Aggregatilineales; family UBA3940; genus UBA3940. Next base: position 10,121 of record DGDY01000015.1, read on the forward strand.
AGCCAGGCCGCCGACCTCAAGAGCGATTACGGGCTGAGCAACCACGGCCTGAGCAACCTGAACACCGTCTACTGGAACCTGCCCACCGAGGCCCTGTACGAGGAGATCACCTTCCGGGGTGAGGGGCGCGTCGTGAACGGCGGCCCGATCGCCGTGAACTCCGGCAAGCACACCGCCCGCGCCGCGCAGGACAAGTACATCGTGCGCGAGCCGAGTACCGAGAACAACATCTGGTGGGGTGAGTACAACCGCCCGATCAGCCCGGAGAAGTTCAACGAGACGTTCAGCCGCCTGCAGGGCTACCTCCAGGGGCGGGACGTGTTCGTGCAGGACTGCTACGCCGGGGCCGATCCCGACTACCGGCTGCCGGTGCGCATCATCACCGAGTACGCCTGGCACAGCCTGTTCGCCCGCAACATGTTCATCCAGCCGCGCAGCCGCGAGGAATATCGCCAGCACGTGCCGGAGTTCACCGTTATCGCCGCGCCGGGCTTCAAGGCCTTCGAGCCGATTGACGGCACGCGCACGAGCACGTTCATCATCATCAACTTCGAGCAGCGGCTGTGCATCATCGGCGATTCCGGCTACGGCGGCGAGATCAAGAAGTCGATCTTCACGGTGATGAACTACCTGCTGCCGCTTGAGGGCGTCATGAGCATGCACTGCTCGGCGAACCAGGGCAGCGATGCGGACGATGTCGCGCTATTCTTCGGGCTGTCGGGCACGGGCAAGACGACGCTCTCGACCGACCCTTCGCGCGGGCTGATCGGCGACGACGAGCACGGCTGGAACGATTCGGGCGTGTTCAACATCGAGGGCGGCAGCTACGCCAAGGTGATCCGGCTCTCTCCCACCGCCGAGCCGCAGATCTATGCGGCGGCGCACCGCTTCGGCACGCTGCTGGAGAACGTCGTCTACGACCCGACGACGCGCCGCGTGGACCTCGACGACCCCTCGATCACAGAGAACACCCGCGCTTCCTACCCGCTGGAGTTCGTGCCGAACGCGGTCGAGGCCAAGCGCGGCGGACACCCACGCAACATCATCCTGCTGACGTGCGATGCACAGGGCGTGATGCCGCCCATCGCCCGCCTCTCGACGGAGCAGGCGCTGTACCACTTCATCTCCGGCTACACGTCGAAGGTCGGCGGCACGGAAGTCGGGCTGGGTGAGGAGCCGGAGATTACGTTCAGCGCGTGCTTCGGCGCACCGTTCATGGTCCACCACCCGACGTTCTACGCCGACCTGCTGAAGCGCAAGATCGAGCGCTACGGCGTGAATTGCTGGCTGCTGAACACCGGCTGGGTTGGCGGGCCGTACGGCATCGGCAAGCGGATCAGCATCAGCCACACGCGGGCGCTGCTCAACGCCGCACTCAGCGGCAAGCTGAACGACGTCGAGTACTACACCGACCCGGTCTTTGGCTTCCAGGTGCCCAAGTCCTGCCCCGGCGTGCCGGAGGATGTGCTCTACCCCGCGCAGAGCTGGCCCAGCGAGGACGAGTACTGGCGCAAGTACCGCCAGCTTGCCGCCCGCTTCGTGGATAACTTCAAGAAGTATGCGGCGCAGGCCTCACCGGAGGTCCGCGCCGCCGGGCCGGTGCTCACCAACACCGTGCCGGGGGATGATTAATATCGCAACCGGATGAGATGATCGGTAGGGGCAGGTCTAATGATGCAGCCAATGCGGAGCATCACGCATCACGACCTGCCCCTACAATTGCCTGACGCCCCCATCCCCCACAGCGCCGCTGCGCCCTTTCTGCTATCATTGGCCCCATGACACGCAAGATCCTTCACCTCGACCTCGACGCGTTCTTCTGCGCCGTCGAGGAGCAGCGCGACCCCTCCCTGCGCGGCAGGGCGTTCGCCGTCGGCGGGCGGCCCGAAGAGCGCGGCGTGGTTGCCTCATGCTCGTACGCCGCGAGACAGTACGGCGTGCGCTCCGCCATGCCGATGTCGCAGGCGCTGCGCCTGTGCCCTGATCTGATCATCGTGCCCAGCCGCCACGGCGTCTACGGCGAGGTATCGCGCCGCGTGATGGCCGTTCTGCACGACCTCACGCCAATCGTCGAGCAGGTTTCCATCGACGAAGCCTTTCTGGACGTGAGCGGGCGGCGCGAGCCTGCGGAGGAACTGGCGCGAGGGCTTCAGGCAGTGATCCGCGATGAATTGGGGCTGCCGTGCTCGCTCGGTGTGGCGACGAACAAGCTCGTCGCCAAAATCGCGAACAACATCGGCAAGGCGCGGGCGGAGGGGCCCGGCCCGCCCAACGCCATCACCGTTGTGCCGCCGGGGGAGGAAGCGGCCTTCCTCGCGCCGCTCGATGTGCGGGAGCTGTGGGGCGTCGGCCCCAGGACCGCCGAGCGGCTGGCGCAGATGGGCATCCACACCATCGGGGACCTGGCGGCATGGCCGGCGGACGACCTCACACGGCGCTTCGGCAAGCACGGGGCGGACCTTGCCCGGCGGGCGCGCGGCGAGGATGACCGCCCGCTCGAAACCGAGCACGAGGCCAAGTCGATCAGCAAGGAAACGACCTTCGCTACCGACGTGAGCGACGGCAGGGTGCTGCGCGAAACCCTGCTTGAGCTTTCGATGGGCGTGGGACGGCGGCTGCGGCGGGCGGGCCTCAGCGGGCCGACCGTCAAGCTGAAGCTGCGCTGGGCGGATTTCACCACGCTCACGCGGCAGACAACGCTCCCCCAGCCGACCGACCAGGACAGCGTGATCTACGAGACAGCGCTGGCGCTGTTCGAGGCGACGTGGGAGCGCGGTCGCCCGGTGCGATTGCTGGGCGTCGGCGTGACCGGGCTTGACGAGACCGTCTACCAGCTCCCGCTGTGGGACACCGGCTCGGTGGAGGAGCGCCGCCTGCTGGAAGCGCTCGACGCCCTGCGCGACCGCTTCGGCGAGGGCGTCGTTAAGCGCGGCAGCCAGCTACGCGATGATGTTTGATATTGAGTCCACAGATGACACAGATTGCACGGATTTAACATGTCATCTACGACATCTGTGCCATCTGTGGACTCGTTCTAGTCTCCCGCCTGCTGTGCGGCCTGGATGCCCCGCTTCTCGTTGACGAAGAGCAGCAGCACCAGCCCCGCCAGCAGGAACACCGCGACCGAACCCATGGCGACCCGCTGCCCGAGTTGCTCGGCGGCGAGCGGTGACATCGTCGCCATAGCCCGCTCGGCGACACCCGCCGCCAGCAGACCGTACACCGTCGGGCCGATGAACGAGGACGTGCGCCCTGCCACCGAGAAGAAGCCGTAAAACTCCGCGCTCTGGCCCGGCGGGCTAAACTGCCCGATCATTGTGCGGCTCACCGACTGCACGCCGGTCAGCGCGAAGCCCGCCAGCGACGCGATCACGAAGAAGGCGAACACCGTTTTCACGAACAGGATCGCCACCACCGCGACCGCCATCAGCAACAGCGAAATGATCAGCGAGCGCTTGCTACCGAGCGACTCCGCCAGCAGGCCCGCCACATATGCGCCTGCAATGCTGGCGACGCTCAGGATCATGATCAGGATGATGAGCTGCTCCTGCTCCATGCCGAACATCACCGCGCCGAAGATCGCCGCGAAATCCAGCGCCATCAGAATGCCGTCGTTGAAGACGAGGAAGGCAATGATGAACTTGATAAACTCGCGGAAGCGGCGCACCGAACGCGCCGTGTGGCCAAGCTGCTTGAACGCCACACTCAGATAGGTTTCGCCCTCCGGCAGCGGCTTCGGCTGTGCGCGCTCGCCGAGCCACAGCCAGGCAGGCAGCGAGAAAGCCGCAAAGAACAGCGCGGTGATCACCAGCGACAGCCGCACCACGAATTGCCCGCCGATCAGCACGATGAGAGGCAGGACGATCAGCAGGATCACCAGCCCGCCGACCGAGCCGATGGCCCAGCCGTTGCCTGACACACGCCCCATCTCCTCCGGCGAGGCGATCTCCGGCAGCAGGGCGTTGTAAAAGACCTGCGCGCTGCGGTAGCCGATCTCGGCAAGGATGAAGAAGACCATGCCGAGCACAATATCGCCCTGCCGGACAAAAAAGAGCAGGGCTGTGGCAACACAGGACAGGCTGGTAAAGAAGAGCAGCGCGCGCTTCTTCGCGCCGGAGTAGTCCGCGATGGCGCCGAGCACCGGCGAGATCACCGCGACGACGAGCATCGCTATCCCCAGCGAGAGGCCCCACAACCGCGAGCCAGCCGCGCCGCCGACCACCTGCTCCTTGAAGTACACGGCAAACACCGCGAGCAGCACGACCGAGGCGTAAGCCGAGTTGCCAAAATCGTACAGATACCACGCCCAGCGCTCGCGGCGAGTCGCCTTGGGCTGCGCTTTCTCAAGTGTTAGCTCCATGAAAGCTGTCTCCTGTAATGAAAAGGTCGTTCAGGGCGCGTGCGAGGCTCGCGCTGCCGGACTGCGAAGTCCAGATAGTCTTAACCCCTGAACGTAAAAAAGGGTCCGGGTGGACCCTCCGATAAGCTCGTGCGATGGAGCCGCTCACCGTGTCTCCGGCTCGTCAGCCCAGGGGTAGATCTCGGTGCCCTTTGCCGCCGCGCGGATCGCGGGGTCGGGCGAGTAGAAGCCCCGCATCTCCGGCGGGATAAGCTCGGCGATGCGCTGCATGATTTCGTGCCCGATGGCTTCGAGTTGCTCGCGCCGCTCGCGCCCCTTGCCCTCCACCGTGAACGGCCCGAACGGCTTGCCGATCCGCACCGTTACCTCCGCACGCTTGCCGCGCCGCAGCCTCGGAAAGACCTTCGGCATGCCGTCCAGCCCAATCGGCAGGATCGGGGCCTGCGTGCGCGTGGCGAGGAAGGCCGTGCCGGGGCGGGCGGGGCGCAACACCGTCGCCCAGCTTCCCCCTTCGGGGAAGATGCCGATCACCCCTTTCTGATTGAGGATGGCTTCGGACGCCTGGAGGGCATAACGCGAGCCCGTCCCCCGGAAAACCGGGTAGTAGCCCCACAGCTTGGGGATCCACGTGACCACCGGCGGCGCGTTGGGAAGCTGGAAGCCGCCGAGGAACTCAATCGGCCAGGGCGCGACGCGGATAACGGCCACCGGGTCGATAAAGCTGAAGTGGTTGGCGACCACGATCAACGGCCCCTGTTCGGGCAGATTCTCCTGCCCGATCACGCGAAAGTCGGTCAGGGTGGTGAAGGCTAGATCGATGAGCCGCCGCATCACACTGCGCACGATGCGGCGGCGCGGGTATGGGAACTCTGATTTTTGTTCGGTCATGGTGTGTATGTGTCACGCGCCGGGTGATACCCGGCAACCGGCATCTAGAATAAGTTCTGGACGAGCGGGATGAACACCGGCAGCAGCCACAGGATCAGCAAGAGTACGGTCAGAATGACCCAGAAGATCACCGCAAACTGCAGGATGCGGGAGCTTTGCCGCACGTCCTCGATGTCCTCCTGCATCATGAGCGTCGTCTCGTGCACCTCGTTCATGACGCTCGTTAGCTGGCGCAGCTCTTCGAGGATCATGCGCTGGGCGTCCAGCTCGTTGTTCGGAACCGGCTGGTCGACAACCTCAACAGGCTTCTCTGCCTTCTCGCTCATATCCCTGCCTCCCCCAAAGTGAAAAGAGTTGTTAATAAAAGCTGCCTAACCGCGCCCCGCCCGCGCCTGGATGGCGAGGTCGAGGAACAGCGCCGCTGACCAGCCGAAGATCGGCGCGGCGAGCGGCGGGCCTTCGGCACGCATCGGGTGATAGTACTCGTAGATCTCGTCGTTCGCCATCACAAGGTCGAGCGTGCGGTCGCGCAGTTCATCGGCCAGGTCATCCCGCCCGATGCGCCGCAGCCCCTCGATGAACAGGTAGTTCGTGTTGATCCACGTCGGGCCGCGCCACATGGTGAGCGGCGCGTACTGCACATCGTTCATGGCAACCGTCGGGATCGGGTAGCGGGGCCAGAACTCGGCGGGGTCGGTCAGGTGGGCGATCAGCCGCTCATTGATCTCGTCGCTCAGCAGCCCGGTGATCAGCGGGTACAGGTTGAAGATCGTCAGCGTGCGGATCGGCTCCCCG
>DGDY01000015.1:16425-25011 GCA_002385675.1 Anaerolineales bacterium UBA3940
CCTGCCGAGCAGGTCCGCCATCTCGGCAAGCGCCTGCTGCTGCATGCACAGGTAGGTGTTGATGTCGGGCGACTCGACCGGCATCCCGCCATCCCACAGCGGGTTGTCGTCCGCGCCGGAGGAATGGGGGTGATTATACTGCACAATGCCGTCCGCGTCGTCGTCGTTCATGCCGAACCACCAGTTGTTGTTGCGGACAAGCTGCGGGTAAATCTCCGCGAGGAAGGCCAGATCGGGGTGCATCTCGTGGAGCTTGAGCGCCGCCCACCCCGCGAGCGGAGGCTTCGTGACCGGCGCCGGAACCGGGAACGGCCATTCGGTGACGATACCCTCGTCATAGATCGCATCGGGGATCATGCCGTTGTCAAGCTGCTGGGCCAGCATCACGCGGATCTGATCCCGCGCGAGCGCCGGGTCCACCCAGCGATAGGCCAGCGCGTGGAAGTAGGCGTCCCACTGCCAGATGCCGATGTACAGGCTCTTGGAAGGCATCATCGCCTCGTACTTGAGATGCCCCAGCGGGGAGACGAGGTTACTGCCCATGATCCACCACGCATAGAGCGCCTGCTCGCGGAAGCGCTCGTCCACGGCGGGCGCGGCGTCGAACCAGGCGTGCCAGCGCGCCTCGGCGGCGGCCAGCGCCTCGCAGAAGGGCACAACGTCGCGCCGGTGCGACTGTTCGGCGCGGATGCTCAGCGCGATCGTCGGGCTGTCCTCACCCTCGATGATCACCTCGACGCAGTGCCCGTCCGTGTCGCCGCTGATGGACTGGCGCACAATGCTGGCGTTCGTCGCATAGCTGAAGTTGCGCACGGTGCGGACATCGCCCCCATCGTCGTAGGTATGCGGCAGCGCCGCCGTGACGACAAGCCGCACGCCCGCGCGCACGCCGGGCGGCACGCCCAGCGACAGCGTCGCCTCGTCCTGAAACGTCAGGCCGAAGGTGCCGAGCCGCGTTTCGAGGAACAGGGCGTGCGGGTAGGTTATCACCTCAACATCGAGCGGCGCACCCATCTCGTCTATGAGGCGCAGGCCGCAGATGAACGGCGGGCGGCTGAGGTGGTCCAGCACGCCCGGCTCGATATCCGTCATGCGCTGGGCAATCTTGATGTCAAACGCGGAGTTGCTTTTCCGCGAGGGCCAAACCAGGATGCGCGAGCCCCGGTCGCTGAACGGTGCGCGGCGCAGCCTGATGCGGTTGCGGAGAGCGCGCAGGTGTGGGGATTGGACATCGGCGAAAACAGCAGGTGTTGTCATGGTCGTTGGAAGTCTCACTAAAGGGCGGCCAGTGTCCCGTGCGGGCTGGCCGCCCTGGCCGGTCATCAGGTATCCGGTTTGAGGCTGGCGATGCGAAGGTCAGCCTTCGAGCTTCAGCCAGCGGCTCTGGTACGGCGGCAGGTCCAGGCGATAGCGCTCCCTGCCGATCACCGGGTAATCTTCGCCCTGAAGGATATCGCAGGCTGAGCGCCCTGCAAACTTTGACAGGTCCAGATCGACGGGCTGCGTCTCGCCGCTGACGTTGTGCACCACGACGATCACCTGATCGCGGTAGCTGCGGACGAACGCCAGCACCGCCGGGTTATCGCACTCCAGAAACTCGAAGTCGCCGCGTGCAAAGGCGGGGTGGCGCTTGCGCAGGCTGATCAGCGTGCGCATCCGGTTCAGCAGCGAGTTCGGGTCCTCCTCCTGGGCCGCGACGTTCACCGTCTGGTAGCCATAGATCGGGTCGTCGATCACCGGGGCGTACAGCTTATCGGGCGGGGCGTCGGAGAAGCCCGCGTTGGGCGAGGCGTCCCACTGCATCGGCGTGCGCACGCCGTCGCGATCGGGCAGGTAGATGTTATCGCCCATGCCGATCTCGTCACCATAGTAGATGATCGGCGCACCCGGCAGCGAGAACATGATGCGGTTGGCAAGCAGGATCTTGTCCATGTTGTTGTCGAGCAGGGGGGCCAGCCGCCGCCGTATGCCGAGGTTGAGGCGCATGCGCGGCTCGGGCGCGTACTGCTCCCACATCCACTGCCGCTCTTCCGGCGTCACCATCTCCAGCGTAAGCTCGTCGTGGTTGCGCAGGAAGTTGCACCAGGTCGTACCGGGCGGGATGGGCGGCGTCTGCGCGATGATCTCCCGCAGCTTGGTCGCGTCGCCGCTGCGCAGCGCCATGAAGATGCGCGGCATCACCGGGAAGTTGAAGGCCATATGGAACTCGTCGCCGTCGCCCAGGTACTCGACCACCTCCTGAGGCGGCTGGTTGGCCTCGCACAGCAGCACGGCATCCGAGCCCCGGTCATCAAGCTCATGGCGCATCCGCTTCAGGTACTGGTGCGTCTCCGGCAGGTTCTCGCAGTTAGTGCCCTCGCGCTCGTAGAGGTAGGGCACGGCATCCACACGGAAGCCGTCGATCCCCTTGTCGAGCCAGAAGTGCATGACATCGAGCATGGCCTGCTGCACTTCCGGATTGTCATAGTTGAGGTCGGGCTGCGACGGGTAGAAGCGGTGCCAGTAGTACTGCCCGGTCGCCTCGTCGTAGGTCCAGTTTGAATCCAGCGTATCGAGGAAGATGACGCGCGCTTCGGCATAGCGCTGGTCGGTATCGCTCCACACGTACCAGTCCCGCTTGGGCGACTCGCGCGAGCTGCGCGACTCGATAAACCACTCGTGCTGGTCGGAAGTATGGTTCACAACCAGGTCGGTGATGATGCGCAGGCCGCGTGCGTGAGCCTCTTCGAGCAGAAGCTCGAAGTCCTCCAGCGTACCGTAGTCGGGGTGAATGTTGTAGTAGTCGGCAATATCATACCCGTCGTCCTTCAGCGGCGAGGGGTACATCGGCAGGAGCCAGATACAGTCCACGCCGAGCGACTTCACATAATCCAGCTTCTCGATGACACCGCGCAGGTCGCCGTGCCCGTCGCCATCGGTGTCCTTGTAGGCGCGGATATACAGTTCGTAGAAAATGGCGTCGTGGAACCACGCTACTTCTTTATGCACAGTTATTCCCTCATATCACATTCCAAATCATATCAGCCTGCATAAAGACACTGATAGTCAGTGTGATGGACTGCCAGCAACAATTAACCTCGCCGGCTGGGCCACACAGGCCGCCAGATCGCCGGGTTATGTGCATCACCTCACTGTACACATGCTAAAGGGGCCGCACGGCGGCGGTCAGTCACCACCATGCGGCCCTCCGTTCTCTGAAACTGGTAGGGCCGGTTTATCCCTTCACCGAGCCAGCCAGCAGGCCGCGCACGAAGTAGCGCTGCAGCCCGAAGAACACCGCCAGTGGCAGCAGGAAGGAGATGAAGGCCGCCGCGGTGAGCAGATGCCAGCCAGCCCCAAGCGACGACACCATGTTCGAAATCTGGTACGTCAGCACCGGTCGCTGCCCGCCGAGGAAAACCAGCGCCACGAGCAGGTCGTTCCACACCCACAGGAACTGGAAGATGCCGAGCGCCGCCAGCGCCGGTGCGGCCAGCGGCAGCGCCAGCCTGTAGAACGCCGTCCAGTGATTGGCGCCGTCCAGGTAGGCCGACTCGAACAGGTCACGCGGGAGGCCGCCGAGGAAGTTCCGCATCAGGTAGATGGCATAGGGCATGCCAAACCCGGTGTGGAACAACCACACGCCCAGGAACGTGCCGTTCAGCCCCAGCCGGGCATAGATGCGGGAGATGGGCACGAGCGTCATCTGGAGCGGGACCACCTGCAGGCCAACCAGAATCGCGAACAGCCACATCCTGCCGGGGAAGTCCAGCCAGGAGAAGGCATACCCGGCAAACGCCGCGAACAGGAGCGGCAGGATGGTCGCTGGGATGGTCACGATCAGCGAGTTAATGAAGGCCCGCCCCATACCGCGCGGGTTCAGCAGGTCGCGCGCGGTGCAGCTAAAGCCCAGCGTCCGCGCCGTACCGTCCTCGCAGGCTTCCAGGTAGGTGCTGCCCTGCTGCCGGAAGCCGACCAGCGCATCCACGTAGTTGTTAATTGTGAAGGTTGGCAGCTCCTCAGTGCCCGACAGCGAAGACAGGTACGCGGTGATGGCCGCCGCCTCGTCGATCGACGGGAGCGGATTATCGCCCATGTGCGGCTGACCGTCAATTTCCTGCCGCAGCAGGCCCAGCAGTCGCGCCGAGCGCGAGTACCGTGCGATAAGCTCCGGGTCGCTCAGGTTAACCCCTTCGACAGCCTGCCCGTCGGCGCCGTGGCACTCCTCGCAGTACTGGCTGTACTCCGGGAAGCCCTCACTGCCGGCACTCTTCCGTGAGAGCACCGTCCACCAGCCGGTTTCGTTCACCGCCTGCTGGGGGCGGAATGAAGTGATGAGCAGGCCCAGGGTCGGCACCAGCCAGACCAGGCACAGGAAGATGAGCGCGAAGTGAGTCGGGATTTTGGAAAAGAACTTGTTGACTTTATCCCGATTGATGTTCATCGCATGGCCTCCTGCTCCTGGAACCGCTTCACGTTGAGGTACATGAAGGGGATGATGACGAGGATCAGCACGACCGCAATCGCCGTCCCTCGCCCGGTGTTGAAGTTGATGTACATCTCCCTGTACATGCGGTTCGCCATGACTTCGGTGCCGTAGTTGCCGCCCGTCATCACGTAGACGATGTCGAAGATCTTGAGCACGTTGATGATCATGACGGTAATCACCACCGTGACGGTGGGCATGATCATCGGCAGGATGACGCGCCAGAACACCGTCCACTCGTTCGCGCCGTCCACGCGGGCGGCTTCGATGATCTCAGTGGGCACACCCTTCAGCGCGGCAGACAGGATCGTCATGGCAAACCCGGTCCAGATCCAGATGCCGACGACAATCAGCAGGACTGTGTTCAGGCCCGGTGTCTGGAGGAAGGCCACACGCGACCCGCCGAGGGCCGTAATGATGGCGTTCAACAGGCCGATGTCGGGGTCGATGTTGTAGACGAAGCCCCAGATGACGCCCGCGCCGACGAACGAGATGGCCATGGGCATGAAGATGATCGACTTGGCCGTCGGCTCATAGCGGACGCGGTCAGCAAGCAGGGCGATGATCAGGCCGAGGATGACCGTGCCGCTGACCATCAGCAGGATCCACTTGATGTTGTTGCCGTACGAGGACACCCAGAACGATTGCCAGGCCGTCTGGAAGTTGGTGAGGTTCAACTCGCCCGTCAGGGCATAGCGGTAGTTCTCAAAAATGCCCCAGCATGGCTCGCCACGGCACACAACTGGCCCGGTGCCGTTGGCGTTCTGAAAGCTGAGGATTATCGTGTTGATCATCGGGTAGACGATGAACAACGTCATGACGATAAGGGCCGGTGCGAGGTACAGCCAGGGGGCAAGCGCGCCCTGCTTCATGATTTCCGGTACCCGCCGCCCGGTAGAGGCCCTCTGTCGTCTGCGTCTTTCCTGCTGACGCTCCTCTGCTGTTCTTGCAGCTACGTCCGTCATGAACCGCTCCTTCCCCCGCTGAAAGGGTCACAACGCCTGCCCGCGCTCGGTGCCTGGGCTGTCTCCAGAACCGACAATCATCCGCTCATCCACTCTGCGGGCAGGTCAGGCGGGCGGGCAAGCAAGTATGGATGGGGGCGCCAGGCGGCGCCCCCACACCGATACTTCTATTATAGACTACTCGCCTCCGCCCGTTGCCTCGGCCTGGATGGCAGCCAGGTTGTCGAGAATCGTCTGCAGGTCACCGCCCGAGACGTACTCGGTGATACCCTGGAACTCCGCCGTGCCGAAGCCGCCGGGGATCGAGTCGCCGATGTCAGGCACGAAGGCGCTAGCATTCGCCAGCAGTTCGGCGCGATCCGCGAGCGCCTCGTTCTCGTAGTTGGTCGCCAGGAGGTTGGGCGAGATGTCAAAGCCGACCTCTGCCCAGCGCTGCGCACCAGCTTCGCTGCTCAGGTACTGGATGAGCGCCGCAACCGCCGGCTTATTGCTGAAGGCCATCATCCAGTCGGCGCCACCCTGCAGGCCCTGGGCATCCGGCACGCCGAAGAAGGCGTAGTCCTCACCGTAGACCAGGTCAGGGAACTGGTCGAGGATCGTGCCCTGCGCGAAGCCGGACTGCTTGACCATCATGGCCTCAGGCGGATCCTGGAACACGCGCAGGATCGCGTCGTTGAAGCCGATAGCCAGCGTGCCTTCCGCACCCTCGACGGTGTAGGCGGCATCACGCGCCCAGCGGCCATAGATCTCCCACGCCTCGGCCACAGCCGGGTCGTTGTAGGGGATGGTGCCGTCGATGATGCCCATCACGAACTCAGGCCCCTGCGTCACGAGCAGGATGTCCTGGATGAAGTCCGTGCCGGTCCAGCCGGTGGCACCCTCGGACTCGAAGCCCATCGACCACGGCACAGGCGAGGCCTCATCCTGAGCGATGGTCTCGACCAGCTCTTCCAGCTCTGCCCAGGTCGTCGGCACTTCATAGCCAAAGGCCTCGAAGTTGAGCGGGCTGTACCAGATGATCGTCTTGATGTCGGCCTTCACCGGCAGGCCGAGCCACTGGCCGTTGATCGAGCCAAGCTCACGCCAGAACTCGGGGTAGTTCTCCTCGAAAACGCCAAGCTCGGTCAGCGGCACGATCAGGTCGGCGTACTGCTCAAGCTGCGCCACGTTCCAGAAGGCGATGTCGGGCGGCGTCCCGGCCTGGATGCGGGTATCGAGGATGCCCTGGTCACGCGTGGACTCGGGGGAGATCACGACACCGCAGGCATCGACGAAGGGCTGCAGGATCGACAGGAGCATCTCCTCCTCAACGCCGGACCACTGATAGAGCATCGTGATCTCGTCGCCGGGCTGAGCCTCACCGCAGTTGATCTCACCGGCTACCGCCTCACCCTCGTCGGCCTCCTCAGTGGCCTCCTCGGTCGGCTCCTCAGCCTCCTCGGTGGGCTCTTCAGTCGGCTCTTCCTCCTCGACGGTCGGCTCCTCGACCGGCTCTTCTTCAACCGGCTCCTCCACCGCCGGCGGCGCTTCGGTGGCGGTGTTGGCAGGCGCACAGGCCGTCATGATGAGCAGGAAGGTCATCACGGTTGCGATCAGCAACCACCATTTGCGATTCTTAAGCATTCTTTTCTTCTCCAGTCGCTACAGTAAGACTAAAAACGGTGGAAACCGTAACTTGGGATCAAGCGCGGACTCGATCGCCTTCGTTCTCTGTGTGGTGACTTTACCCTCCTCTCCTTAGAACTTCGGTTATGGCGTTTCATGCTGGGCAACGGCGCCGCACGACTCGCGTACTACAAGCTCCGTGTCCAGCAGACACCGGGTGCTATCAAGTTCAGCGGGCCGGTGGATCAGGTCCATGAGCATCTTGCCTGCTCCCCAGCCCAGCCCGTAAGCGGGAAGGTGGACGGTCGTAAGCCGCGGGTTGACATACTCGGACAGCGGGATGTCGTCAAAGCCAACCAGCGCAATATCGTCCGGAATGCGCAACCCTTCGGCATGGATGGCGCTCATCACGCCGAGCGCTACGACATCACTCGCCGCAAAGACGGCGGTCGGGCGCGGGCGGACCTTCTCCAGGATGTCGCGGATCGCCGCCGCGCCGCTCTCGTCGGTGAAGTCGCCGGTGCGCACAAGCTCCTCACGGTAGGGGATGCCGGCGGCTTCAAGCGCCTGCCGGTAGCCCTCCAGCCGGTCGCGGCTCGCGGTGTAGGCAAGCGGCGCGTTGGTGATGCAGGCGATGTCCCGATGCCCCAGATCGATCAGATGCTGGACCGCGAGACGGGCCCCCTGTACATTGTCCACATCCACAAACGGGATGTCGCTACCGGGAAGCTGCCCCATCATCACAATCGGGATGTTCTCCTCGTGGATGCGCGCCAGCTCCTTATCGTCGAGGCGCGGGCCGGACAGGATGATGCCATCCGCCCGACGGCTGCGGACCAGATCACCGTAGGACACACGCGACTTGGCAGGGTCGAGGGGTTCGATCAAAACGTGGTAGCCGCGCGACTTGACCGCCATAACGATGCCCTGCACCACCGGCGCAAGGAAGGCATCGGAAACAACCTGGTGCGGGCTCTGACGCAGGACCAGCGCGATCACGCCAACGCGCCCGCTGACCAGGCTCTGGGCTACCGAATCGGGGATGTAGTTGAGTTCGCGTGCGACGGCCAGAATGCGGTTCCGGGTCTCGGGACTGATATTGAAACCAGGGACATCGTTCAGCACGAACGACACAGTGGTGCGAGACACGCCTGCCTTCTCAGCAATCTGGCGCATCGTCACCCGTTTGGCGGTCACGTGCTCACCCCTCTACCGGACGACACGTCTCAGATGCGCCACTAACACGTGTCGCTAACGCGTGTTAGTAGGCACAAATTTATTTTAGGCAACGATTTGGCCTAAGTCAATACCAAACCGCCGTTGGGAGCGCTTCCGGGGAGCCAATTCTCGCCCTCCCCCGGCGGATCAAAAAACAGGACAAATCGCTGCCGTTCATGTGACGAAGCTAACATGGCGCAATGCGGCAGAAGTTCTCCAATTTGGGGTTAATGCGATACAATAGGAACTCCTTGAGCACGGGCTCGGCAACCATCGCGCACCAGCGCGCTGTAGCGACGAAAAGGAAGTACCACATGGCACGCAAAGAGGTCG
>DGDY01000267.1:0-9149 GCA_002385675.1 Anaerolineales bacterium UBA3940
CCCCCCCCCCCCCCCCCGCGGCCGGGGGGGGGGCGGGGGGGGGGGGGGCGCCGGGGGGGGGGGGGCGCGCCGGGGGGGGGGGGGGGGGGGGGCTCGACAGCCCTGTTACCCACGACCACCCTGCGTTACACTCAACAGCAGGCAAGCCATGCCCTGCGTGACAGTAGCGCAGCGTGGGTGAGGAGTTCAATCAGAGTGAAGTCACGGAATGAAATATCGGCGGGCGGTGTAGTCTACCGCGAGGGGCCGGACGGCGTCGAGGTGATCGTCGGCAAGGATGCGGGCTACCAGAAGTGGGTGCTGCCAAAAGGCCTCGTGCGCAAAAATGAGGAGTATGCCGACGCCGCACTGCGCGAGGTCGAGGAGGAGACGGGCGTCAGGCCCCGGCTAGTTGCGCCCATCGGGGAGCCGGAGAAGTACATCTACACGGCGCGGGGCGTGCGTGTGTTCAAATCCGTCTACTATTTCCTCATGACCTATGACGGCGAAAGCGAGCACGAGCGCGACCGCGAGATGGCCGAGGTGAAATGGGTTCCCATTGACGAGGCCATCGACCTGATGGGCTACGAGGGCGGCAAGAACGTGCTGCGCCGGGCGAAGGAGATGCTCGCCGAGCGTGGCATCGGCTGAGGTAAGGTGCTCGGCAACCTAAGGACCCGCGAATAAACTTCGCGGTTCCCGTCTGCTCGATCAAATCAACCGCTTGCCTGCACAAACCACCTGTCCTGATATGCCGTTCAAGGGCCACCTCGCGCAGAGCGCCAGCCGGGGTACAATGGGGGCGCAGAGTTGTCTCCCTGCCGGGGCCGCCATCACGCTGAGGCCCCGGCCATTCTCGCCTGGCGGCTGTACCTGTGAAGAGCTTCATCGCCGAAATCTGGTCGTTTATTTTTGACCGGCATGATCACCCCATCTACCAGCATGAAGTCCAGGGCTGGTCTTACGTCCGCTTCTGGCGCGGGCTGCGGCGCGGCTGTCTGCCGCTCATTGCGCTGATCGCCGGGGGGAGCGCCTTCTGCTGCGGGCTGGTTGCCGTGCTCAGTGTGCAGCAGCGCCCGCCTGACCTGCCTGAAGACCTGCTGTTGACCCTGCTTTTTGCGCTCATCGGCCTGATCATAGGCACTGAGCTGGTGCGCTGGGTGACCGGCCTGCTGGCGACGGTGCTCGCAGCGACGACTATCAGCGCAGAGGTCGAGGCCGAGACGTTCGGGCTGCTGCGCCTGACCCCGATCCCCGTCCGGCAGATCGTGCTGGCGAAGTTCGGGGCGACGTTCCGCCAGTTCAGGCTGCCGATGATCGTCATCGCGCTGCTGCGGCTGGTGTTCGTGCTGGGGCTGGTGGTGCTCTTCGCCGCGCTGGTCGTGATCAACGCCATCGACGCGCCCATCTCGCCCACCGACCTGCCGCTGCAGGGCCTGCCGTTCACGCAGACCGCGCCCCTCGTCATCGCCTGGCTGGCGGTGCTCGTCGCCGCGCTGGTGATGCTCGCCTACTACCTCATTGAACCGGCGCTGCAGGTGTTTCTGTTCGTGGCGGTGGGGATGCTCGCCTCGTCGCTGTCGCGCACCCGCGCGGGCGGGCTGCTGCTCGCGGGCGGCAGCCGCATTGCCCTGTGGATGCTGAGCTACATCCTGGGGCAGCTCGTGAGCACGATGGTGACGATCTTCACGTTCCCCGTGATGGCCGTGCCAACTGCGCCCCGCTGGCTGGCGCAGCTTGACAGCGCCGACCCCACTGTGCTGGTGACGGTCGGGGCGGCTGCGATGGTAGCGTGGATACTGCTCGTTGCCGCTGCGCACGTCGCCGCCGCTCTGGGGTTGCTCGCCGCCACCGTGCGCCGCGCCGAGCGCCTCCCCCACGCCTGACGCCTGCGCCCTCTGCCTGAGCGAAGAATCATTACGCCGCCACCTTCGAGCGTGCCGGTACGCTGTGGGTGGCGGCGTATTAGCCTGTGTGGGGTGCTGTATTTAAGGCCCGGCTACTGCTTCTCGGCCTCACTCACCGGCGGCGATGCCTGCCGATCGGGAGCCTGGCTGGCGCGGCGGAGACGGGCCTGGCGACGCTCGGCCAGGGCGCGTTCGCGCTCCGCCCGGCGTGCCTCGATGCGCCGCTGCCGCTCCAGTTCCTCAAAGTGCCGCTCGCGCTGGCGAAGCGTCGGCGGGCGGTTGATGAAGGGGATGCGCATGTAGCCGTAGCGGTCCAGCACGATGACGATGCCCATGATCACGTAGAAGATCGACAGCATGCGCGAGTAGCTGAACACGGCGCCGCTGTCGAGGATGATGCCGGGCTGGTCGGGCCGCCAGAACTCCATGATGAAGCGGCCAATCCCTGCCAGGATGAAGTAGCTGCCCGCAAGTGCGCCCTGGATGATGTACTTCTGGTAGCGGCGGAACAGGAAGTACAGCACGCCGAAGCTCAGGAACAGCCAGAAGGCCTCGTAGAGCATCGTCGGGTGGAAGAGCGTGTCTTCGGGGAGGTCCGCAAACTGCGGCAGGCGATACGCGCTCGGCACGCGCATGCCCCACCAGCTTGAGCCGGTCGGCGGGCCGTACAGCTCAATGTTAATGAAGTTGCCGAAGCGCCCGATACCCTGCCCGACGAGCAGGCCCATCAACCCGGCGTCGGCCAGCACCCAGCCGTTGACCTTCTTGACCCGGACGTAGATGAGCAGTGCAATGAGGCCCGCAATCGCGCCGCCGAAGATGTTCATACCGCCCTGGCGCGGGTTGATAATCGAGAGCGGGTCGGAGAGCGAGTACGTGCCGGTGCCCGCAAGCATGGCCTGCCCCACGTACCACAGCCGCGCGCCGAGCAGTGCCGGGATCAGCAGCCACAGCAGGGCATCCCAAACGATCTCCGGGTCTTCGTTCTCCTTACTGAGGTGCCTGCTCGCGTACCACGCGCCGACCGCAATGCCGACCGCCGCCAGCACGCCGTACCAGTAGATGAGCGGTATGGCCTCCCCACCCCAGGGGATGCACAGCGCGACCCGGCGCTGTCCCATACATGTCAGCCATTCTTGCCACATAGCCTGTCAACCTCTCGACAGAGTCACTAATCGAAAAGGCGAGCGGTCCCGCCGCTCCGCCTTTTCGCTCAACAGTTTGTTAATCTTCGAGCAGGCAGCGTAACTGTCCGCGCGGGGTATTTTATTCGATGTAGCCCAGCCCTCGCAAACGCTCAAGCAGTTCGGGGTTGTTGCTGTAGTCCACCTCGCCCGCCGTGGCTACGCCGTCGCGGTGCGCCTCGGCGACGACTACCCAGTCCTCAAGCTCCTGCTGCATCTTCACGATGTCGCTGCCGTAGGTAAGCTGGTCGTCGATGAGGTTCTGCGTCTCGAACGGGTCCTTCTCGATGTCGAAGAACTCGTCCGGCTGCCCGCCGACCATCATCAGCTTGCGACCGTTCTTGTAGACCGCGCGGCGCAGCTTGCGCAGCCGGAACTGCTCGACGGCGTCGGGATGGGTCATCTCCATCACGTTGATGAAGTTGAGCGGCGGGAAGCCCTCCGCAACCACGAGTTCGTTCTCAGGCTCTTTCTCCGGCCCGCCGACGCTGCGGCTCAGGCTCAGGTCCTTGCTCGACTCGCCGTAGGCCTCCCGCTCGATGCCCGCCACTTCCAGCACTGTGTGGAAGATGCGGCGCGTCGAGACGTAGTGCGCAACGCGCTTGCCGGCGGGGAACATCTCCGGGTAGCGGATGAAGAACGGCACACGGACCAGTTCGTTGTAGACGACAAAGGCGTGCCCCATGAACTCGTGCTCGCCGATGCTCTCGCCGTGGTCGGACGTGACGATGACCATCGTGTTGTCAAGCTGGCCGGAGCGCTTGAGCGCGCGGAACACGCGGCGAAGCTGGCGGTCCTGGTAGGCGACCTCGGCGTCGTACACGTCGCTCAGCACCCGCTCCTGCATCTCGTTGAAGGGCTCCAGCATCGGAGCCATCCAGCGGTAGCTCTCGGTGTTGAACTTGTGCAGGAACGAGCGCGCCTCACGGTCCTTGTTCAGATACGGCACCCACTTGTCAAGCACGCTGCTCGGTGGGTAGTACGGCAGGTGCGTCTCCATCATGTTGATGAACATGAACAGCGGCTTGTCGCGGTGCGTGCTGGTATGGTAGCGGATGTAATCGCTGATGTCTCGCAGCGAGCGCTGCGTGTTGCCCTTGAAGTTGAACGAGCGCGACCAGATGGGCACGAAGATCGGCATGGTCGCGAGCTTCAGCAGCAGCGGCGACCGGCCAAACTGCCGCTCGATGGGTGCGGTCGCCTTTTGCAGCAGCGCGTTGGCCTGACGTTGCAGGCGTCTCAGCGTGCTCTCGTCGCCAATGTCGGGGATGTCGGGAATCGTGCCGCTGTAGTTGTAGAAGCGGTTGAAGCCCCGCCGGAAGCCGTTGTCCAGCACGCCGACGAGGGGGTTGTTGCAGAAAGCCACCGTCTCGTAGCCGTTCTGGGCGAGCAGCTCGGCCAGGGTGGGGATGTCATCGGGCAGCTTCTTAAAGGATTGCGTTGTCTGGTGTACAGTCGGGTACAGGCCCGTAAACAACGAGCCGTGCGAGGGAATAGTCCAGGGGGCGGTGGAGATGCCCCAGTCAAACACCGTTGCCTCTTCGGAGAATTCCCCAAGCACCGGCGTTGTGTCCTTGTGATAGCCGTACATCGACATGCGTTCGATGCGGTGTGTATCAAGGACGAGCAGAATAATATTCGGTTTTTGGTTTCGCATATCTCGATTCCTGTTGGGGCGTAATCTCCGATCAACAAAACCTATTCTACCGTGCCGGTTTTCCTTTGACCATCCCGGCGCAGGTGGCGAGGCGCGGGCGTCGGGGCGGCATCCCCTGGATGGCGTAGGCCAGACGGCCAGGTGACGCGCCTTGAGTTGTTTGACAATTGTAACCTCTTCTGGCATGCTAGGTACGGGGAGCGTGGGCCTTCGTTTTTGTGCCAATTCTTCAACCCCGTTTATAATAGACGTTAGCCTAAGCACACCTGGCGAGAAGTTCCCCGACTTCTCTCTGCTCCTGATAGCGCCAGTAGCCGTACTGTTAGAAACACCCATTGTTTCGCGGTTACGTCGTTCTTAAGAAAGCACGTCTGCTAGTCTAAAAAGGTATTGTTACGAGGTAAGGGCCGATGTCCTCAGAGCTGCACACTCAGAACGACACTTCTGCTGCCAAGCCCCCGGTGGACATTGATGAAGGGTACTGGGCAGCGCTGCTTGAAGAGGGCGAATTTGCATCCGGCCAGAGTGGCGGCAGCGGGAATGGTCGTGACTGGGCCGGAGGCGAGCCAGACGACGGCACTTCTTTCTCCGCCTCTCCTTCCGATTACACCAGCCAGCGCGATTGGGAAATTGCACGGACAACCTACAAGAATGATGAGGTCATCGAGCTTGTTGTACGCGGCTACAACCAGGGCGGCCTGCTCGTGACGTGGAACAGCCTGCGCGGTTTTGTGCCAGCCAGCCAGCTCATTGACTTCCCTGTCGATGTGGATGAGTACACCCGCCGCAGCATGCTGACCCGCTACGTCGGCAAACAACTGAGGCTGCGCATCATCGAGCTTGACCCTGCGCTCGATCGCCTGATCCTCTCCGAGCGGGCGGCGCAGGCGGCGCCGGGCCAGCGGGCGGAAGTTCTCTACACGCTGAAGCCGGGCACCATCCGCGAAGGCTCCGTGACCAACCTGTGCGATTTCGGCGCGTTTGTCGACCTCGGTGGGGTGGAAGGCCTTATCCATATTTCTGAATTGTCGTGGGGGCGCGTAGGGCACCCGCGTGACGTGCTCTCCAGCGGCCAGAGGGTGCGCGTCTACATTATGAGCGTCGACCCGGAGGAGGGGCGCATTGCCCTGAGCCTGAAGCGTCTCCAGCCCGACCCCTGGGAGTCGGTCGAGGAGCGCTACTACGTGGGCCAGCTTGTCGAGGGCGTCATCACCAACGTGGTGGACTTCGGCGCGTTTGCCTGCATCGAGGAAGGGCTCGAAGGTCTTATCCACATCTCCGAGCTGGCCGAAGGGCAATTCCTGCACCCGCGCAACGTCGTGCAGGAGGGCGAGCGGGTCCGCGCGCGCATCCTCAACATCGACGGTCCGAACCGCCGGCTGGGGCTTAGCCTGCGCAAGGTCGAGCCGATCGGGAACAGCGACGGGCGCCGCCCCTGACCGGCAGGGCCACTCATACCCGTAACCAACAGCGCGTTAACGGAAAGAGAGGGCCGCATGCTGACCAGCGGCCCTTTTTAAACTTAATGGTACACCTCGACATTCTGCATGGACGGCCTCCTGTGACAACTCGCAAGGGGCAATGCTGCGGGTGGCCGGCATGAGTCAGAAGCAAGCCAAGTCGCCGGGCAGCCACCAATCGACGAGCAAGCTTTCCCGGGCCGCGTCGGGCGGCAAGGGGAAGTCTCTCGCTGCCTCTCCATCGAAATCCAGAAGCAGCACAAAGAAGCCGACCCAGAAGAAGACCACTCGCCGGGGTTCTTCCCGCGTGCCTCAGCGCACCATCCCGGCTGTGACCGGCATCAAGGTCAAGCCGCGCTCGCGCCGCAAGAAGAAGACGACAGGGGCGGCCAACCAGTCGACCTGGGGCCGCCTGCACAGCCAGCTTCCGCCCTACGCCGACGAGATGTTCGGCTTCCTGCTGATCGGCCTGGGGCTGCTGTCTTTCCTCACCCTGCTCAGCCCGGAGAGCGGCGAGATCGGCACGGCGTGGTCCGGGCTGCTGCGGCGGTGGTTCGGCTTAGGCGCGTATGTCATCTCCGGCGTGATCGTCGCGGCGGGTGCGGTGCTGCTCATGCCCAAGGTGGGGGTTTCGATGCGCATCAACCTGTGGCGCGTTACCGTGGGCGAGGTGTTCTTTGTCTTGCTGCTGGCGCTGATCCACACCAGCATTCGCGCACGGTTTGAGGACGTGGAGGCGGGGCGCATCGAGGCCTTCGCCCGGGCGATGGAGGGACACGGCGGCGGGCTTGTCGGCTGGGCGATACAGGATGCGGTGCACATGCTGTTCGGCGATGTGATCACCGGCATGATCCTCTCGCTGCTGCTCGCGGGGAGCGGTGCGGTGCTCGCCGGGGTGCGCCGTCGTCATCTCGTAGCAGGGCTTGCGAAACTGCGCGATTGGCTGCTCGCGCTTGCCGACCGGCTGGAGCCAAACCCGCTGCCGCCCCCGGAACCGGCCCCGGCGGTCGAAGCGGAGGAGGACGACCCCAACAAGCCGGCCATCGTCCAACTGCCGCCCATCCCGGGCCGCCCGTCTATCGTCACCGGGCAGCGCGGCGCGGGTGCGGTGTTCGTTCAGCGCCGGCGCCCCAATCCGGCAGAAGAGGATCTGCTGGATCTTGCCGACCGGCCCGTCACCCGCCTCGAACGGCTCAAGGCCCGCCTGCCGCGCGGCTACAAGGTGCCGATGCGCTTCCACCTTGACGAAGTTGTGGACAGCAAGCATACGCGCAAGCGCAGTGACAAGCTGCCCCCGCTCGATATCTTTGACGCCCGCAGCTTTGAGCGGCCCGACGACGAGGAGATCAACATCAGCGCCGCGCTCATCGAAGAGACGGTGGCCGACTTTGGCATGTCGGTCGAGGTGGTCGGCGTAAAAGCCGGGCCGACCGTCACACAGTACGCCGTCTCGCCCATCACCCACGTCGAGGTAGACGGCGAACTGGTCGAGCAGCGGGTCCGCGTGACGCGCATTGCCAACCTCGGCAAGGACATCGCGCTGGCGCTGGCCGCGCCGAGCGTCCGTATTCAGGCCCCGGTGCCGGGCACGAGCTACATTGGCATCGAGGTCCCCAACTCGCAGATGGGCGTCGTGTCGCTGCGCCCGGTGATGGAGTCGGAGGAGTTCAACAAGATCCGCTCGCCGCTTGCCGTGGCGCTGGGGCGCGAGGTGGACGGCAAGCCTTACGCTGCCGATCTCGCCAAGATGCCGCACCTGCTCATCGGCGGCACGACAGGTTCGGGCAAGTCCGTCTGTCTGCGCTCGCTGGCGACCTGCCTCGTCGCCAACAACCGCCCCGACCAGCTTCGCCTGATCATGATCGACCCCAAGATGGTCGAGTTGATCCGCTTCAACGGGCTGCCGCACCTGCTGGGGCGTGTCGAGGTGGAACTGGACCGCGTGCTCGGCGTGCTGCGCTGGGTCACACGCGAGATGGACCGGCGCTACAAGCTGATGGAGGAGAACCACTCCCGCAACCTGGAGATCTACAACCGCAAGGTCCACTGGACGAAGCGTATGCCGTACATCGTCGTGCTGATCGACGAGCTGGCGGAGTTGATGACGCAGTACCCGGAGGAAACCGAGCACCTGATCACGCGGCTGGCGCAGATGGCCCGCGCGACGGGCATTCACCTCGTCGTTGCCACGCAGCGCCCCAGCACGGATGTCGTCACCGGGCTGATCAAGGCGAACTTCCCGGCGCGGATCGCCTTTGCGGTCGCCTCCGGTACCGACTCGCGCGTGATCCTCGACCACGTCGGCGCGGAGGAGTTGATTGGCAAAGGCGATATGCTGTACCAGGCGCCGGAAGCCGCCGCGCCGGTTCGTCTGCAGGGCTGCTATGTGAGCGATGTCGAGATGGAGCGGCTTGTCGACTACTGGCGCGAGAACTGGGAGGACAGCGACGACCGTGTCGCACCCTGGGAGCGCGCGCTGTCCCGCCGGTTGATCCTGCAGGAGACGGATGAACTCATCGAGGAGGCCATCCGCGTGGTGCAGCAGGAGCGCGAGGCGTCGGCCTCCCAGCTTCAGCGCAAGCTGAACGTCGGCTACCCGCGCGCCGGGCGCATTATCGACTCGCTGTACCGGCTGGGCGTGGTCGGCCCGGAGCGGGGCGGCGGGCGCACGCGCGAGGTGCTCATCCCGCCCGACGAAGACCCGATTGAATTCATACTGAAACGGCAGGGCAAGCTGTGAGCAAGTTCCCCCTCACCCCCGACGCGGCTTTGCCGCGTCATCCCCTCTCCCACAGGGGGAGAGGGGCACAGCAGACACCCCGGATCGGGACAAGGGAGAAATTAGGCTACACCACGCCGCGAAGTTCATTCGCGGCTAGCGTCGCCACGTGGTTGAGGGGCAAGCTTGCGCGCCAATATGCCCCCCTCTCCCAGCGACCGAAGGTCGCGACCGGGAGAGGGG
>DGDY01000267.1:9294-12853 GCA_002385675.1 Anaerolineales bacterium UBA3940
AGGTCGCGACCGGGAGAGGGGCCGGGGGGGAGGGTATTCGACTCCTCACCCTCCTCGCCCTGCTCGTCATCCTCCTGCCCCCCGCCGCCGCGCACGCGCAAGGCGAGCCGCCGCCCACGCCCGACCCGCGCTTTGGCGCGGTCGAGACGTACCACACGCCCGAACTGGCCGACGAGGCCGGGGTCGGCTGGACGCGCATCATCTTCTACTGGAGCGAGCTGAAGAAGGACGGCCCGGAGGAGTGGAACGAGTTCCACGCGCCGCTGGCCCGCATCGACCGCGAGATCGCGGGCGGGCGCGAGGTCGTCGGCCTGCTGAAGCATACCCCCGCCTTCGCCACCGACGGCATCGAGGGGGCGGGCGTGCCGCGCGGCCTGTACCTGCCGGTTGACGACCCCGGCAACCTGTGGGCGGGCTTCGTGCGCGAGGTAGTGAGCGCCTACGAGGGGCGCATCAACCGCTGGATCATCTGGAATGAGCCGGACATCCCCATCGACGTATTCGGTGCGGCCTGGCAGGGTTCCGTTGCGGACTACTATCAGCTTGTGAAGGTGGCCTACCTTGCCGCGCACGAGGTGGACCCCGACGTGCAGATCCACCTCGGCGGGCTGACGTACTGGCACAACCCCGGCTACCTGCGCGAGTTCCTCACAGCGGCGAGCGCCGACCCGACTGCCGCCGAGAATGGCTACTACTTCGATGTGGTGTCGCTGCACGTGTACTTCAAGCCGGAGACGACCCTTGATATTGTTGGGGCAACGCGGGCGACGCTGGCCGAGTTCGGGCTGGAGAAGCCGATCTGGATCAATGAGACGAATGCCCCGCCCTACGACGACCCGGCCCAGCCCTGGGAGGAGCCGGTCTTCCGCGTGACGCAGGAGATGCAGGCGTCGTTTCTGGTGCAGGAGTTCGCGCTGGCGCTGGCGCTCGACGTAGAGCGGATCGCGGTCTACAAGTGGGTGGACGAGCCGGAGCCGCTGCCGGGCTTCGAGCCTTACGGGCTGGTGCGCTATGACCGCAGCCTCCGCCCGGCGTATGACGCTTTCCGCACGATTGTCAGGCTCTACAGCGGCACGGTTGACGCCGTGCACGTCGAGCGGCCCGAGCTTCAGCAGGTGATGCTGTTCCGTGGCGGTAGCGTGACGCGGGTGCTGTGGGCTCGCACGCCCACCGGCGTGGCGGTCCGCGTGCCCGCGCTGGCGGACTCAGCCCTGCTGGTGGATGCGACCGGCGGCGAGACGCGCCTCATGCCGCGCGGGGGCGAGTACCGGCTGACGCTCGCCGGTGCGCCCTGCACGCCCGATTCCGAGTGTCTGATGGGCGGTCCACCCCTGCTCCTTGTGGAAGAGGCCAGCCCGGCCCCCGAAAGCTGGCCGGAGATGGCGGCACAGGTCGAGGGGCTTGCCGCGCAGAACCCGTCCGCACCTGCCGTCGCCGGTGATTCACCAGCGTCGAGCGTGCTCAGGGCGGGCGGGCTGGCGCTGCCGCCGCTTGCCATCGTGCTCGGCGCGGGCGTGGCACTGATCGTCGCGGCGGCGATCCCGTTGCTAAGGCGGGGGAGGGACTAAAATTGCCCGGGAATTCCATTCCCGGGCAACGTGATAGCTTCTCTATCCTGCAAAGCGTCCTGCGGGCGCCCCGAATAGCCGTCTTTTAGCCCGGCAATTGATTGCCGGGCGTGCTGCACAGGGTGAGGGAAAGAGCCTCAGCCCCCCTGCTCCTGCGCCGCCTGCTGAATGGCGGCGAGCACGTCGTCGTGCAGCGGACCGTTCGTCGCCAGGATTCCCCGGTTGTGCTCCAGTCGCGCGCCGTGCGTAAAGTCGATGGGCTTGCCGAGCAGGTCTGTCACCCGGCCCCCTGCCTCCTCGACGATCAGCACACCGGCGGCGTGATCCCACACGCGCTCGCTGTAGCCGTCCCGCGCGCGGCGGATATAGATCTCCGCGCGGCCATCGGCGACCGCAACGTACTTGGCCTGGCTGTCGATGCGCACCGGCTGGCCGTGCACGCCGGAGAGGTCCATCACCCGCTCGGAGAAGCTGTGGTCATGGTGCCCCACCTCGACGCTCTCAACGACGCGGGCCTCTGCCGGATCCTGCCGCGCTGAGACGGTCGCCGGGCGCTGCGTCCCTCCGTCGAGCGGCTCGATGACCGTACCCTCTCCGCGCACGGCGACCGCAAGCACGCCGCGCGGGTTCGTCGCGCCGTTGCTCCCGAAGTGCATCATCGGGCAGGCCAGCACCCCGACCACCGGTTTGCCGTCCACCAGCAGCGACACCGCAATGGCGAACTGGTCGCCGCGCAGAAAGCCTTTCGTGCCGTCGATCGGGTCCACCACCCACACACGGCTGCTTTTGTGCTCGCGCCCGAAGTCCAGCCAGCTTGCGATCTCGTCAAGCCGCACGTCACGCCCGAGCACCGCGCCGACGTGCCGGATGATGCCCTGCTGTTCCGCTTCCCCCGCCAGCCGGGCGAGGTCGTCCGCGCGCTCCTCGGCGAGAGTGGCGTCCTCCCCGAACTGCGCGGCGATGTGCTGGAGGATAACGGCCTGCGCGCCGAAGTCCGCAATGGTGACCGGCTCGCGCCCGGCCTTCTCCATGAAGGAGTGGTCCTTCAGCATCTCCTCACGGATGGCCATGCAGAGTCGCCCGGCAAGCCGGGCTGCCTCGACGGCTGTCGCACGCTCACGCTGATAAGAAGTCATCGTTTTGCGATTCTCCCTGCTAAGGTTGCGGTTTTGAGAGCAGGTCCGGGCTACGTGTGCGCGTCCAGCCACTCGATGAGGTCCGCGAAGACCTGCTCTTTATCGGGTTCGTTGAACAGCTCATGATAGAACCCGTCATAGGTCTTGAACAGCTTGTCCGTTGAGCCCGCCCGCTCGTAGAAGAGCCGGCTGTGCTCGTAGTTCGTCAGCCTGTCCGCTGTACCGTGCATCAGCAGTAGCGGCATCTGCAGCCGCCCGGCGTTGGCAAGCGTTTCGCGCTGGGCGGCCATCATCTCGGTATAGGCCCGCGCGCTAATCGCGTCGTGGACGAGCGGGTCGGAGCGATAGGCGGCGACGACATCGCCGTCACGGCAGAGGGCGTCGGTATCCAGCCCGGAGGGGAATGTAGCAGCGGGAGCGATGGCGGAGAGGATCCGCGCGGCGGCGACCTTCCAGGCAGGCGGCTCGAAGGCGAGGCCGAGTGCGGGCGCGCTGACCACGATGCCCCGCGCACCGAGAGGCTGGTCAAGCGCCGCGTTGAGCGCGATCAGCCCGCCCAGCGAGTGCCCGCCGATGAAGTAAGGCGCTTCAGGCGCGGCGTCCCACGCACTCTGGACGATGGCGGCGAAGTCCTCGCGGTACTCGCTGAAACTGCCGATGTGCCCGCGCTTGCCGGGGCTTTCGCCGTGCCCGCGCAGGTCGGCCATGTGCAGGGCGTAGCCCGCCTCTGCGAGCGCCCGCGCCAGGCCCTCATAGCGCCCGGTGTGCTCTCCGATGCCGTGTGAGAACGCGAGAATGGCCTTCGGCTTGCCGTCTGGCAGCCATGTCCGTGTGACGAGGCGCAGCCCGCCTTCT
>DGDY01000275.1:0-1858 GCA_002385675.1 Anaerolineales bacterium UBA3940
CGCGGGGGCCAGAAGCCGGGCGAGAGCGCCATCCACCGGATCAGATCGACGGGCTGGCCGTTCACAATGACCTCGACGTGCAGGTGAGGCCCGTTCGTGCGCCCGGTGTTGCCCACCGTGCCGACGGGCTGACCCTGCTGCACCTTCTGACCGGGGATGACGTAGACCTCCAGCATATGCGCGTACTGGGTGAACACGCCGAAGCCGTGATCCACAATGACGACGTTGCCGCGCACGTCCATCGGCTCGACAGCGGCCACACGGCCCGACGCGAGCGCCAGGATCGGGTCGCCCAGCCCCTGCCGGAAGTCCACGCCGGTGTGGCGCGAGCGCCACATGCCACTGTTATAGCTGCGGTTGCCGCCGAAGCGGGAGGTGACAATCGGGGCAGGAACAGGGAAGTCGAAGGGCCAGTTCCACTCTAGGGCGGGGCTGCGCGCGGCGTAGATCATGTTGAGGTGCTCCTCCTCGCGCATGTTGAGATCGTGGTCGAGTAGAGGGAGGAGCCGGAAGGCCAGCGCGAGGGACTCGTCCTGGTAGGTGAACGGCAGGACGGTAACGGTTTCCGTCTGCTCAATCGTCTCGCCGGTGCGCGGATTGTAAACGCGAATCTCGACGGTGTGCTCACCGGCTGGCTCATCGAAGCCGAACACAATGAAGGCTATATAGCCCTCGCCCGTCCAGTAGACGGGAAGCGGCTCGCCGTCAAGGTCAACCGTCACGTCAAGCGGATACGCGCCGCCGACATGCACATAGCCCGCCTGCGCGGGCACAAGCTCCTTCGGGTTGACGACGACGGAGATATCCGGCGCGATTGGCGCGGCGAGCGCCGCCTGCACCGGGCCAAAAAGCGTGACGAGCAAAATAATTGCGGTGAGAATGATGTGTTTCATCGTGATACCAGAAGGTTCCCCCATTGATCGACGACGGCGTGC
This sequence comes from Anaerolineales bacterium UBA3940, assembly GCA_002385675.1. Classification (GTDB taxonomy): domain Bacteria; phylum Chloroflexota; class Anaerolineae; order Aggregatilineales; family UBA3940; genus UBA3940. The sequence continues at coordinate 936 of DGDY01000275.1, forward strand.
CAGCCGGGCTCAATGATCGTCGTCGTGTCAAGCTGAAAGATGATCGCCGGGCCGGGGATGCGATTCCCGGCGAGAAGGCGGTCGCGCTGGTAATAAGTCACGGCTGCCGGGCCATCCGGTGAGAACCACGCCAGCCCCTCACCGAGCACCGCGCCGGAGGCATCCGGCCCGCCCGGCGCAAGCGGCTCGATGGCAGGCTTAACACCGCGTCCGGTCGCACGGAGACGGGCGTTGACGATCTCCAGCGGTTCGCCGGGATGGCTGTGCCCGTAGCGGCGCGCGTGAGCGGCGTGGAAGGCGTCCGCCCAGCCGCCGTCGGCGGGCTGCGGTACGGTAAGCTCGTGCGACTGGCCCCGGTAGCGCATATCAAGCGCGCGCTCGAACGTCATGTTCTCCGGCGTGATACCCTCCGCCAGCAGGTCATCGCGGGCGCGGGCCTCGAGCGCCGAGAAGATTGTAACCAATGCCGCCCCGGTCAGCACATCCTCGCCCGCCATGACCGCCTGCGAGTAGTCCTTGACGAGATCGGCGACCGTCATGCCAAGCGCGGACAGCACGCCCGGCGTGCGGGGCACGAGGATGCGCGGGATGCCGAGCGCCTCCGCCAGCGCGCAGGCGTGCAGCGGCCCTGCACCGCCGAACGGCACGAGCGTGAAGGTGCGCGGGTCGTGCCCTCGCTCGACGGAGATGGCGCGGATAGCGCGTTCCATTGTAGCGTTTGCCACGCGGATGACGCCCCACGCGGCCTGCTTGGGCGTATCGACGTGCATGTCGGCGGCCAGCCGTGTTAGAGCCTCGCGGGCGCGATCCGGGTAGAGCGCCATCTGACCGCCGAGGAAGTGCTCCGGGTGCAGGCGGCCCAGCACGAGGTTGGCGTCGGAGGTGGCGGGCAGGTCGCCTTTGCCGTAGCAGGCCGGGCCGGG